>SHYZ01000223.1 GCA_009692535.1 Myxococcales bacterium | reverse complement strand
GGCGCGCGGCTCCGGCGAGGACCTTGATGCGCTCGAGGTTCTGGGCCGAGGCGCTCTCGGCGTTGCGCAGCGCGGCGAGCGTCGGCTGGTCGACGTAGGGATTGCGGGCGGTCACGGCGGGGATCGACTTCGAGACGCGCGCGAGCTCGGCTTCGAGCAGGAGGTTCAGCGCGGTGATCCAGTCGCCGTACTGCGCGTCCGCGATCTTCAGCAGCGCGCCGCGGAGCTCGACCAGGTGGACGACGACCGGCATCGCCAGCTTCGAGCCGGGGAAGGAGTATTCGAGCTGCTCGGCCGAGGTCGCGGCCTCGGCGGCGTCGTGCGCCGGGAAGCGCTCGAGGAACGCCCATTGGATCGAGTGGATCTTGGCGAGCGTGAGGCGGCCGACCGGTTTGTCGCGGGACTGCTCGCCGAGCCACTTGGCGGTCGCGGCTTTGGTCTGGTTCGGCAACACCGCGAGGTCGGTGAGATCGTCGGGGAGCACGTCGGCCCGGCAGGCGGCGAGGAACTCGTCGACGTCGCCCTGCGTCTTCGTGTCCTTTTCATGCGCGAGTTCGAGCGCCTTGCGGTCGCTCGCGGTGGCCGCCTTGCCGAGCAGCGCGTCGCGGAGCTTCTTGCGGGTCGTGAGGCCGGAGAGGTCGGTCCCGAAGACGGTCTTGAACTCCTGGAACGGGAGTACGGTCGCCCGCCACTCCTCCTTCGGGAGCCCGGCGCCTTCGCGCAGTTCTTCGCGCAGTGCCGCCAAGTCCTTGAGATCGTCCTCGAAGGTGTGGTCGATCGACGGCGGGGGATCCTTCAGCTTGCGTGCGCCCGGATCGGAGACGCAGACGCGCCTCACCAGCTCGAGATAGAGCTTGGCGTTGTCGTGGGCGTGGAGGGTCTTGCTGCCCGGATCGTTCTGGATCGCCGCGTAGATCCGTTTCGACTCGACCCACGCGACGAAGCGGCCGACCTCGTCCACGACGTGCCAGCTCTTCGTGAAGTCGAGCGCGCCGTCCATCCGCTCGAGTGCGAGCTTGTCGATCGCCTGCAACGCCTCCGAACGGCCGCCCTTGCCGAGGCTCCCCGGCCCGGACGCGGGCCATTGCTTGTCGTCGGCGAACGCCTTGCGCGTGGCGACCGCCGCCCGCAGGTCGAAGTTTCCGCCGTCGGCGCCGGTGAAGATGCCCTCCTTGTCGGCGACCCGCGCGAGCAGCGCGAGGTTCTCGTTCCCTTCCGCGGCCATCTCGTCGGTGAGGAGGTCCCGCTGCAGCAGCGTCGTCGCGCGCAGTTCGTCGTAGAACTCGTTGAAGCTTCCGGGCTCGGCCTGCATCTGCTCGAGGAGGTGCCCCTCGAGGAGGGTGCGCAGCGCGACCGGCAGCATCGAATCGAAGACGGCGACGTAGGTGTCCTCGAAGTTGTCCCGGCTCGTCCCCAGCTCGAACGGCATGACGCGCTCGAGGAACGGCCGCCGCGTCGTCGCCGAGCTCTTCAGCCGCTCGAGCAGGTCGAGGACGCGTGGAACGCCGCCGGCGGTGCTGCTGCCCGGCTCGACCGCGCGGCGGACCGTCTTCGCCACGTCTTCGAAGGTCCTCGTCTCGCTGCTCGCCGAGGCGGAGTAGGTCGCCACCGCGGCGATCATGAGCGCCGTGATGAGCCCGCCAACGCCGTAGCCGACGATGGCGTTGCGCCGCGCACCGATGACGCGCTGCCTGGTCGGGCGGACGACGCCGCGCTCCTCGAAGAGGCGCTTGCGCACCAGGTCCTTGATGAAATAGGCGCGCTGCTTGGCGAAGAGCGACTCGAGGTTGCGCGCGTCGGCCTCGGCCGCGCCGCCGGTCGCCCGCCCGAGCAGCGCCGCGCACGCCTTCACGATCGGTGCGCCGGTCTGCAGTCCGCTCGTGAGGTAGATGCCGCGGAAGAAGAGGCGCTCGGTGAGCTGCGACTCGGTGAAGATCCGCCGCAGGTAGACCTCGAGGCTCGGCTGCACCTGTGCAAGCTCGTCGGGGAAGGCATAGAGGCGGTCGACCTCGGCGAGCGCCTCGGGGATGCGCGCCGTGCCGAGCATCGCGGCCCGCAGCCCGCGGCAGCGCGCGAGCAGGTAGGCGAAGCCGTCACGCGCCTCGTCGATGCTGAAGGGCGTCTCGACCTTTTCCGCCGGGCGCGACCAGCCGAGCATCTCGTGGCGCTTCTCGGTGTCGAGGCGGTGCACGGTCTCGGCGAAGCCGAAGACCTTGTCGCCCTTCGTGAGCACGACGTAGACGGGGAGCTGCACCTGCAGGCGCTGCGTCAGCGTGAGCAGCGCGTTCTGCATCCGGCTCGCCTTCTGCGCCGCCTGCTCCGGCGTGTCGTTCAGCAGGCCGTCGCACGGCAGCACGAGCAGAACGCCGTTCGCTGGGCACATCGGCCGGAAGCTCGACAGCAGGTCGAGGAAGGCGGCCCACTCCGCTTCGTCGCTCGCGCCGCCCTCGTGCGTGAAGAGGCGGCCGGCGAGGTCGAGGATGACCGCCTCCTCCGTGAACCACCAATCGCAGCCGCGCGTGCCGCCGATTCCGGAGAGACGGTTCTGCCCGAAGGGGAAGTGGAGGTCGGAGTTCTGCAGCAGGACGCTCTTGCCCGACTGCGGCTCGCCGAGCAGCAGGTAGAAGGGCAACGAGTGGCGGTCGATGCCCTGCTTCTGCAGCTCGGCGGTCCAGCTCGCCCACTCGCGCCGACGATCGTCGATCCCCTCCTTGGCCGCGACGGCCGCGTCGAAGGCCGCCTGCTTCCTGCGCGCGCGCGCCTTCAGCCAGAAGTCGAGTCCGAACCAGAGGGCCGCCGCCACCGTGAGCGCGATGACGTAGGGCCAGAAGAACGTCGTCCAGCACAGGATCGCCAGGACGACGCCGACCGCGACGAGCAGCCCGGCGACCACCAGCACGACGATCAACGAGCGGCGCGAGGAAAAGAGCTTCGCCATGGAGAAGGAGACTCCGCGGTCGGGTCGCGTCGACCCGCCGACGATCGATCGTCCGGAACAGCAGACTTACTTCGAGGGATTGGCCTCGTTGATGATCTGGATCGTGGACGAGTTGCGGTTGCTCGTGACCCACCAGACCACGAGGAAGGCGAGCGCGAGCGCCGCCGCCGCCACGACGAGCGCGCGCAGGATCCCGACGGTCGGCAGCCGCGGCATCGCGCGCACCAGGTTGCGGCCGTAGCAGTCGGGCGCGAGCGGCTCGGCCGAGATGGACGGCAGCCGCGCCTTGTCGAACAGCAGTTGGCGGCGGCGCTCGTATTCCTTGCGCTCGCGGATCAGCTCGCCCTGGAAGCCGAGCCCCATGCAGGTGAAGAGCAGCTCGGCCAGTTCGCGCGCCTGCTCGGCCGGGTCGGCGAGGATCTCCTCGACGATCTTGTAGAAGCGCTTGCCGCCCTCGGCCGACTTGAAGACCTGTGTCTCGAGCAGGTTGAGCAACCAGCCGGCGCGCTGAGCCCACGTCGAGGTGAGCACCACCTGGTCGGCCATCGCGACCAGCGGGTAGTGCATCCGCTCGAAGAGCGGCCGCAGCCGCAGGTCGCCTTCGCACTGCGTGCGGGCCGCGTCGACCTCGCGCAGCAGCGCCTGCTGCAGTTCCTTGATCGAGAGCTTCGAGGTCGCCGCGTTGCGCCGAAACGTGGTGAGGAAGAGGAAGACGTTCGAGCACGCTTCGGTCAAGGTCTTGCGGGATTCGCTCATGGCGGGTTCAGCGGCGCAGTTCGACGTAGAGGTGGAAGCGGGCCGTGCCGATCGAGCTCATGAAGGTGAGCAGCGCGAGCTTCTTCTGCTTCTCGACCTGCACCCAGGCGTCGCGCGACGCCCCCTCGGTCTGGATCCGGAAGTAGTGTTTGTCGGCGCTCTTGGGGAAGACGACCGGCGGCACGCGCTCGTAGGTGAGCTCGATGCCGGGGACGACGCCCGTGAGGAAACGCTCGATGTCGTCGGCCGAGATGAGCTTCACGCAGTTGGTGACGAACTCGAGCACCTCCTGCGCCGGCTTGGGCGCCTCGACGCACATATAGAGGAGGGAGCGTCCCTCGAGCCATTCGGGCGGCACGTCGGACTGGAAGAAACCCTCGCGCACCGCGTCGGCCTGGAAGGTGAGCGTCTCGTAGGGGACGGTGACCTCGGTCGCGAGCAGCGAGCGCAGCGCCGCGATCGCCGCCTGGAACGCCTCGCCGAGCTTCTCCTGGTCGTAGACCGGCAACACCGGCGGGATGCGCTCGCTGCCGAAGATCGCGAGCGTGCCGACCAGGTCGACCAGCGTGCGCCACGTCTCGTACGGGTGCAGTTGCGGCAGCCCGGCGGTCTGCTCGAGCAGCGCGACGCAGCGATCGACCGCCTGCAGTTTCACGAACGCCGCGAGGTCGGCCGCCTTGTCGACCGACGAGAGGTTGGAGGTCGCGGGCAGTTGCGCCGCGAGGTCGCGCGCCTGGGCGCGCGCCCCTTCCGACAGCTTCTTGAGCTCGCGCATCAGCGGCGCGGAGGCCCCGCAGGCGAGCAGCGCCGGGATGTCGTCGTTGTCGAGCACCGACTTGGGGACCGGCTTGCCGCGCCGCAAGAGTCGCGCGATGCGCAGGCACTCGAAGCCGCTGCGATCCTCTTCGCCGAAGAAGAGGCGCGCCTGCAGTTGCCGGAAGTCGAGCTCGCGGCCGGAATCGCGTTCGTTTTCGTCGGCGACCGTCTGCGTCAGCACCTGGTAGCGCCAGGCGCGATCGGGGTCGGTGCCGAGCTGCGGGACGCCCGGCTGCTCGGCGGGAACGCCGAGCCAGACGTCGAGCGACGGGCCAAGGAAGAGTTTGGCGAAGTCGCGCGGCGGCAGCGCCGCGAGCTCCGGGAAGCGGATCCAGCTCCAGTCGCGCAGCACCGCCTCGCACGCAACCACCTGGAAGACGTCGCGCCCCAGCGCCTCGCCGTCGACCTCGATCGAGAGCAGTCCGTACGCCCCCGCGAGCCCGACCGCGTCACCCCGGGCGAGTCGCGATCGCACCTCGCGCGAGAAGGCCTGAAGGTGCTGCGGGCAGAGCAGCATCCCCTCGCGAAAGAGGACGGAGGGCTCGGGGCGTGTGTTCATCGCATCTCTTGCAGCTTCTTGCCCTGAACGTCGAACGCGAACGTCTCCTTGTCGGCCACCCGCGCCTTGCTGAGCAACCGGTACTCGACGTTCTCCTGGCCGCCCGCGAGGAACTGCGCGATCACCAGGATGCTGAGCTCGGGATCCTGCTTGAGCAGGTTGTTGTCGACCGTCACGACCAGCGGATCCTCGCAGCGGTGCGTCTTCGGGTCGACGTCGAGTTCGACGCGCGACTCCTTCGCATCGGGCTGCTGATCGACGACCTCCCACCACAGTGTTTCGCCGGCGTCCAGGTAAGGAACGAACTGGATGAGCGCCTCGAAGTCGCCGGGCTTGAGCTTGCGCACGACCGCGAGCGGATCCTTGTGATCGGGATTGACGCGCTCCGGATCGATCTTCTGCTCGTCGCCGACGATGATGAAGAGCGCGCGCAGCTCGTTCTTCGTCTGCTCGCGATAGGTGCTCGTCACCCTCACCGTCGGCGAGGAGCAGCCGCACGCGAGCGCGATCGCCAGAACCGCGGCAGCACGCCCCAAACGCTGGCGGATGGGCATCGGAATCCTCCCGTCGACCGGAGTCGCGCGCAGCGCGTCCTTTCCTCGCGTCCACGCGCCCTGCGAACGCCCAGGGAAAGGTCGCGCAATGGTAGCAGTCGCGCCACCCTCGCCACCACCGACGATTGACGTGCTTGACGCTCCGCACGCACC
>SHYZ01000017.1 GCA_009692535.1 Myxococcales bacterium | reverse complement strand
GGCGCGCACCACAACGCTCGGCGACGGCGAGCCCGGCTGGTTCCTCGGCCCACGCGCGCTCGGAGCGGGGCTCGCGCGGCTCGAGGAGATCACGCTCTCGGCGCTGCTCGCGCTGCTGCTCCTGCTCGGCTCTTACCAGGCGGTTCGCCGCAACCTCCTTCCGCCCGACATCGACTTTGCCCGCGGCAAGCTCTGGCTCTGGGCCGCAATCGCCGCGGTCGCCTGCGGACTCTGCGCCGCTCTTGTGGCCCGACAGCGCCGCCAGAGTCGCTCTGAGCGACCGGCGCTTTTCGGACTCGTGCTCTCACTCTGCGCCCTCACGCTCTTCGTGCTGCACGGCGCGGTGATGCGGCTCGAAGACGCCGGCAAGCTGCCGCAGAACGGCTTCTGGATCGACGAGTTGGTGCGCTACTCGGTCTTCTTCATCGGCCTCGTCGGCGCGGCGCTCGCGACCCACGCGGTGAAGCTCATCAACATCGATCTCTTCACCCGCTTCTTCGGGCTCCGCGGGCGGCTCGTGCTCCGGCTCATCGCCGGCGCGTTCAGCGTCTTCGCCTGCGTGCTCCTCTTTCAAGGCGGCCTCGTCGTGCGCACGATCAACCAGCGGCTCGCTGAAGAGGGTGAGCTCATCGCGCCCGGCACCGCGATCATCGCGCTCCCGCTGGCGGCCACGCTCATCGCCGTACACCAACTCCTGCTCATGGCGCAGGACGCCTGGTACCTGCGGGCTCGACGCTGCCCGCCCGATCTGCAGGAGAACGCATGACCGAGCTCGTGACCGCCCACCCCGGGCTGGCCTCGCTCGTGGTCGTCGCGCTCGCGCTCATCGGCGCGCCGATCTTCGCCTGCATGACGGTGATCGCGGCGATCGGTCTCTCGACGCTCGACTTCGCCCCGCCCGCCTTCCTCGTCGACGAATTCGGCCTCTTCGTCGCCATGCTCGGCAACGGGCTGACCAAGGTGCAGGCGCTCGCGACCGGCAGCAGCGCAGCAGCGCTCGCGACGCTGCCGCTCTTCACCTTTTCCGGCTACGTCATGGCCGAGGCGAAGACAGCACAGCGGCTGGTCAACTTCGCGTCGGCGATGGTCGGCTGGATCCCCGGCGGCATCGCGATCGTCACGATCTTCGCGTGCGCCATCTTCACCACCTTCACCGGCGCGTCCGGCGTGACCATCGTGGCGATCGGCGGGCTCATCATGCCGTCGCTCCTCAAGGAGGGGTACAAGGACCGCTTCGCGCTCGGCCTCGTCACCGGCACCGGCTCGATCGGCCTGCTGTTCCCGCCGTCGCTGCCGCTGATCGTCTACGGCATCGTCTACGGCCTCGCCGCGCAGGGCGCGCAAGACACCGGCGGCGCCGAGCTCCAGGTCGTCAAGTTCGACATGGAGCGGTTCCTCTTCGCCGGCATCGTGCCCGGGTTGCTGCTGGTCGCCGTGATCGGCGTCTATGCCGTCTGGGTCGCGCTAAGAGACGGCGTCCCGCGCACCAAGTTCAACGCGCGCGTCGCCCTGGCCGCCACGCTCGAAGCGCTGCCCGAGTTGCTCATCCCGCTGATCATCATCATCACGCTCGCCACCGGTGCGCTGCAGATTCCCGAAGCCGCCGCGCTCACCGCCGCCTACGTGCTGATCGTCGAGGGCGTCTACTACGGCGACATCAAGCTCAAGGCACTGCCGCGCATCTCACGCGAGGCGATGACCATGGTCGGCGCGATCTTCATCGTGATCGTCGCCGCGACGCTGCTCACTGACTTCTTCATCAACGCGCGCGTCCCCGACCAGCTCTACACGTGGATGGATCACTACATCGGGCCGATCGAGATCTTCGGCGTGACCATCGGTGAGAAGTGGGTGTTCCTCTTCTTCCTCAACATCCTGCTGCTGATCGTCGGCTGCCTGATGGACATCTTCTCGGCGATCGTCGTCGTGGTGCCGCTCATCGTCCCGGCCGCGCTGCAGTACAACATCGACCCGTACCACCTCGGGGTGATCTTCCTGCTCAACCTCGAGATCGGCTACCTCACACCGCCGGTCGGGCTGAACCTCTTCATCTCCAGCATCCGCTTCAAGAAGCCGATGTCCGAGGTCGTGAGCGCCTCGCTGCCGTTCCTGCTCGCGATGCTGGTCGCGCTCGCGCTCGTCACCTACGTGCCGGCGCTCACGCCGATCCGCGCCACCGCCGACGTGGAACCGCCCTCGAAAGCCCAGCCCGGCGCACTCGTCGCCGACGCGGGCGCGGGCCCGCCGATCGTCTGGCCCGACGGCGGCGTCTGGACGCTCGACCGCTGCGAGCAGCCGGCGATCAAAGAGGACGCCCTTGGCTACGCCGAGTGCCAAGCGATGTTCTCGCTCTGGGACCGCTGCGCCAAGCTTGGCGAGGAGCTCGAGCGCCTCGAGTGCCAGAGCAAGGTGCTCGAGGGGGGCGATCCGTTCGAGCTCGACGCGGGTCCGGCTGCCGACGCCGGTCCCGCGGGCGACGCCGCACGCTGATCTGCTAGGTTCCCCGCCGTGAGTTCTCTCGCGCGCGCGCTCCTCGTCGCGGCCCGTCCGCGGCAGTGGGTAAAGAACCTCTTCGTCGCCGCGCCGCTGGTCTTCGCCAGAAAGGCGACCGATCCCTCGCTGGCGCTCGAGGCGATCTGCGCGGTCGCCGCCTTCTGCGCGCTGTCGAGCGCGGTCTACCTCGTCAACGATGTCGTCGACGTCGAGAAAGACCGCGCGCACCCGGTGAAGCGGCATCGGCCGATCCCGGCCGGCCAGCTCACCACGCGCGCCGCGCTCACCGCCGCCGCGCTGCTTGCCCTGCTCGCGCTCACCGCGGCCACGCTGCTCACGCCCGCCTTCGGTCTCGTCGCGGCGGGCTACCTCGCGCTGAACCTCGCCTACTCCCTCCGCATCAAGGCGATCCCATTCCTCGACGTCGGGTCGATCGCGCTCGGCTTCATCCTGCGCGTCCTCGGCGGCGCGCTGGCGATCGGCGTGCCGCACACGCCCTGGCTCCTCGCCTGCACCGGCCTGCTCGCCGCGTTCCTCGGGCTCGGCAAGCGCGCACACGAGCTCGCGCAAGCACGCGCGGCCGACGGTCCCCTCGGTCCCACGCGGACCGCACTCGAGCGCTACCACCCGCGGGTGCTGCGCGGCGCACTCCTCGGCGTTGGCGCGGCGACAGCGATCGCCTACCTCGCGTACACGCAGGCGGAGCACACCGTCACGTTCTTCGGCACGACCGGGTTGATCTTCACCGTGCCCTGCTGCTTCGCCGGCATCGCGCGCTTCCTCGTGCTCGTCGATCGCCCACGCGGCGAGAGTCCGACTGAAGAGATGCTGCGCGACTGGCCGTTCATGGCGAACCTCGCGCTCTTCGCGGCGGTCGTGCTCGTCGTGATCTACCGCCGGTAGCAGCGACCACCCGCGAAACTCGCGCCGCACGGAGCCACGCGCTACTCTGCTCGTGGTGTCGAAGGATGACCTCACCGTGCTCCTGTCGCAGCTGGATCAAGCCACGCGCCAGCGCTGGGAGGAGACCTTCCAGCAGGTCGAGGACGAGATCGCCGCGCACGGTCCGGCAGCGGCGCGCGCGCACCTCGACGCCGCGCTCACCCATCTGCTCGCCGTCGGCTGGACGCTACGTCGCTGCTTCGACGACGACACCGCCGACGCTGTGCTCCGGCCACTCGGCGACGCCGCCGAGACCGTCGAGCAGCTCCGCTCGTCCCTCGCTGCCCTCGCGCGGCAGCCCGAGTGGTGGCACTAGGCCCGCTGCACGCCGAGCCCGAGCCTGCCTGCATTCGGTTCAGCAGGGCGTGCCCGACCCGGTTGGTTACCCGATTCGTTAAAACCGGCCGCCCTTGTCCATCGCCAGGACCAAGCGGTCGCGCAAGTCTTTCCGGTCATCGGCACAGAGTATCTCCTTGAGACTTACGATCCTCTCGTCGATCTCGGCGAACGCAGGCGTGGCGTCTGCTGGCTCGGGCGTGGTCACAGGGCTGCTCTTCGACAACAACTTTGAAATGCTGTTCTACAAGCTCATGGCGTCTCATCTCCTCCTGATTCCCGCGCAACCTTGTGTGGCCGGCGGGCAGCCTGGAGCTGCGCTTTTTCGCCCCTTCAACTGACCGGTCGACACACCCGTTCTCCCGGTGTAGACGATCCGAGTGAGCGACGACGGCGGCATCAGCGGTCGCAAGGTTGACCACCTCGCGCTTGCGGCGTCGGGCGAGGCCGACTTCCGCGAGCGGAGCACGCTGCTCGAGGAGGTGCACCTGGTCCACCAGGCGCTGCCCGAGCTCGCCGCCGACGAGGTCGACCTGTCGACCTCGCTCGCCGGGCGGCGACTCGCCGCGCCAGTGATCGTCGCGGGGATGACCGGCGGCGCGGCCGAGGCGCGCAGCATCAACCGCGATCTGGCGCGCGCGGCCGATTCGCTCGGGCTCGCCTTCGGACTCGGCTCGCAGCGCGCGATGGTGGTGCGCCCCGAGCTCGAGGACACGTACCTCGTGCGGGACGCGGCACCCAACGTCTTCCTGCTCGGCAACCTCGGCGTTGTGCAGGCGAAGGAGCTCGGTGTCGCTCGTGTGCGCGAGCTCGTGCGCCGCGTGGGCGCCGACGCGCTCTGCGTGCACCTCAACCCCGCGATGGAGCTGATTCAGGAACATGGCGACCGCGACTTCCGCGGCGCGCTCGACACGATCCGCGCTCTCGTACAAGAACTCGGCGTCCCGGTGATCGCGAAGGAGACCGGCTGCGGGCTCTCGCGCGAGGCCGCACGCGCGCTGCGCGAGGCCGGCGTCGCGACGGTCGACGTGTCGGGCGCGGGCGGCACCTCGTGGGTCGGCGTCGAGGCGCGGCGCGCACCAGCCGGCTCGGCGGCGCGCGCGCTCGGCGAGGAACTGTGGGACTGGGGCCTGCCGACGGCGGTGTCGGTCGCCGCATGCGTCGCCGAGGGGCTCGAGGTGATCGCCACCGGTGGGATCCGCGGCGGTCACGACGTGGCGCGCGCGCTCGCGCTCGGTGCGTCGGCGGCAGGACTCGCCGCGCCGGTGCTGCGTGCGCACCGCGAGGGCGGCTACGACGGAGCACGGCGCTTCCTCGAGTCGGTCGTAACCAGCACGCGTGCGGTCACGCTGCTCGCCGGGTGTGCGCGCGCGCGCGACCTCGCGAGTGCACCGCGTGTCCTCGGGCCCAACCTCCGCGCTTGGCTCGACGATCTCGGACTCGGTCACGGCCTCGGCACCCACGTCAGGCCGTGACCGCAACGGTCGGCACCGGGCTCGGCAAGGTCATCCTGCTCGGCGAGCACGCGGTCGTCTACGGCCACCCCGCGCTCGCCGGCGCGCTCGCGCTCGGCGTGCGGGTACGCGTCGAGCCTGCCCCGCAGCCGCGCGTGGTCGTGCCGGCGTGGGGACTCGCTGTCGACGACGGCGCAGCGGTCGCCGCGATCGCCGCCATCGCTGCCGCGCTCGGTCGCACCGGCAGCTTTGCGGTGCACGCCGACGCGACCGTGCCGTCCCGCGCCGGGCTCGGCTCCTCCGCCGCGCTCTGTGTCGCAGTCGCGCGCGCGCTCGGCGCGGCAGACGACGCAGCGACCGAGGCCGCGGCGCAGGCCGGCGAGCAGGTCTTCCATGGCAACCCCTCCGGGATCGACGTGGCGCTCGCGACGCGCGGCGGGCTCGGGCTCTTTTCGCGCGGGTCCGGCTTCACGCCGCTCGCCCTCCCCTCGTTCGCGCTCGTGATCGGCCTCTCCGGCGAGCCGCGCGACACCGCCGCGCGCGTCGCCGACGTGGCACGGCAGCGAACCTCGCGTCCCGCCGAGACCGATCGCCTGCTCGGCGAGCTCGGCGCGCTCGCGGTCGCAGGCGCGGGCGCACACGACGCGACCGGCCTCGGCCCGCTCCTCGACCGCGCGCATGAGCTGCTCGCGCAACTCGGGCTCACGACGCCCACGCTCGATCGGCTCTGCGCGCTTGCACGTGCAGCCGGTGCGCACGGCGCCAAGCTCACTGGCGCCGGCGGTGGCGGCGCGGTGCTCGCACTCGCCCCCGGACGCGAGGAGGCCATCGCCGCAGCGTGGCGCGCCGACGGGTTCACCGCGTTCATCGTCGACGTCGGCGCCGCGTGATGGCCACCGGTGCGACACCGCGTGCTACAGCTACGCGCGTGGAGGCCACCGCAGTCGCGAGGACCAACATCGCCCTAGTGAAGTACTGGGGCAAGCGCGCCGGCGACGGCAACCTTCCCGCCGCGGGCAGCCTCTCACTCACGCTCGACGGGCTCTTCACCCGCACCACCGTCGCCTTCGATTCCACGCTGAGCGTCGACGACGTCTGGCTCGGCAGCGCACCCGCCGACACCGACACGACCGCACGCGTGGTCGCGTTCCTCGACCTCGTGCGCACCCGCGCCGGCACGACCCACCGCGCACGGGTGACCAGCATGAACTCGTTCCCAACGGGGAGCGGCCTCGCGTCGTCAGCCTCGGCGTTCGCCGCGCTCGCGCTCGCCGCGACCAGAGCCGCCGCCCTCACGCTCTCCGCGCGCGACCTCTCCGCGCTCGCCCGCCGCGGCTCAGGCTCGGCAGCGCGCTCGATCTTCGGCGGGCTCGTCGAAATGAGCCCCGACGGCGACGATCCGCACGCCACGCCGCTGCTCGACGCGAGCGCGTGGGATCTCCGCATGGTCGTCGCTGTCGTCGGCGGGGGTCGGCCCAAGGAGGTGCTCTCGCGCGCAGGCATGGCGCACACCGCCGCGACCTCACCGCTCCACCGGGCGTGGCTCGACACCGTGCCTGCCGATCTCGCCGCAGCGAAGGACGCGATCACCCGCCGCGATCTCGCCGCGCTCGGCGAGGTCGCCGAGCGGAGCGCCCTCGGCATGCACGCGACCGCGCTCGCCGCACGTCCCGGCCTGCTCTACTTCCGCGGCGCCACCGTCGATGCGCTGCATGCCGTGCGCGCGCTCCGCGCCGGCGGCGCCAACGCCTGGGTGACGATCGATGCCGGCCCGCACGTGAAGGTGCTCTGCGCTCCGACCGACGAGGCGCGCGTAGCCGCGGTGCTCGGCAGCGTGCCCGACGTGACCGAGGTCCACCGCTGCCGTCCGGGCGCGGGCGCGGAGCTCGAGTGACCCACACGGCCTCGGCGCCGGGGAAAGTCCTCCTCTGCGGCGAGTACGCCGTGCTCGACGGTGCCCCCGCCGTCGTCGCCGCGGTCGCGCGCCGCGCCGTCGCGCACGTGGCCGACAAGCCCGCGCCGCTCTCACCGTTCCTCGCTGCCGTCCACGCCGAGCTCGCCCGCCGCCACGGCCGCGACGCGCCGGCCACGCTGCGCGCCGCACGCGTCCGCGTCGACTCGAGCGCGCTCTTTGACGGCGAGCAGAAGCTCGGGCTCGGCTCGAGCGCGGCCGCCACCGTCGCGGCCGTCGCCGCAGCGCTCGCCGACGATGCGCCCCCCTTGATCCACGCCGTCGCCCACCGTGCCCACGCCGCCGCGCAAGCACCGCGCGGCGCGCGCGGCTCGGGCGCCGACATCGCCGCTGCCGTCTGGGGCGGTGTGCTCGAAGTCTCCGGCGCGGGCGGCCTCGACGCGCCGGCGGTGCGTCCCCTCCCCTGGCCCGCCGACCTTACGCCGGTCCTCGTCTGGACCGGCCATCCCGCCGACACCGTCTCGCTCGTCGCCCGCGTGCGCGAGTTCGCCACGCGCGCCCCCGCCGCACACGCCGCGTGCCTCGCCGAGCTCGCCGCGCCCGCCGCCGCGCTCGCCGCCGCGCTCGACCGCGGCGACCCGACTGCCGCCGTCGCCGCGATCGCCGCCGGCGCCCTCGCGCTCGCCGCACTCGGCGCGGCCGCCGGCGCACCACTCGTTCCCGACGCCACCGAGCCGCTGCTCCGCCTCGCGCGCACGCACGGCGGCGCGCTCAAGCCGACCGGCGCCGGCGGTGGCGACGTGCTCTTCGCCCTGTTCCCCACGCCCGACCGCGCCGCCGCCTTCACCGCCGACAGCCGTGGACGAGGGGTCCGCCTGCTCGACGCCCCGCTCGCCGCCGCCGGGGTTCGGCTTGCCCCGTCCGGTCCCTGCGAATAAGGTTCGCGCGAAATGGCCCACGGCCACGAGACCACCCGCATCCCGGGCTTCTACCGGCTCTCGCTGACAGAGCGACGCGCAGTCGTGCTCGCCAAGACCGGCACCGACCTCGCCGCGCTCGATCACGGCGGACTCGATCTCGCCACCGCCGACGGCATGATCGAGAACGTCGTCGGCACCTACGCGCTGCCGTTCGCGCTCGCGCCCAACTTTCGCATCGATGGTTGCGACCACTTCGTCCCGATGGTCGTCGAGGAGCCGTCGGTCGTCGCAGCTGCCGCCAACGCCGCACGCATGGTCCGCGCGGGCGGCGGCTTTACCACCGAGCACGACGCGCCGGTGATGATCGCGCAGGTCCAACTGCTCGACGTGGCCGACCCCGACGCTGCTTGCGCGCGCCTCGCCGCAGCGGAGCCCGAGATCCTCGCGCTCTGCGCCGCCGCTGCGCCCCGCATCGTCGAGCGCGGCGGCGGACCGCGCAACGTCACATCCCGCGTGCTCTCACGTCCTACCGATCCCGACGGCGGCATGGTCGTGGTCCACCTGCACGTCGACTGCAGGGACGCGATGGGCGCCAACCTCGTCAACGGCGTCGCCGAAACCGTCGCTGCCTCGCTGGCCCGCATCGCCGGCAGCGGCGCGCGCGTCGGCCTGCGCATCCTGTCGAACCTCGCCGAGAACCGCCTGGTCCGCGTGCGCGCGCGCGTCCCGGCCGCCGCGCTCGCCGACGCGCTCCACACCGACGGCCTCGCTGTGCGCGACGGCATCGTCGCCGCCTCGCGCTTCGCCGAGCTCGATCCGTTCCGCGCCGCGACGCACAACAAGGGGATCATGAACGGCGTCGACGCCGTGCTCGTCGCCACCGGCAACGACTGGCGGGGCGTCGAGGCGGGCGCCCACGCCTACGCCGCACGCAGCGGCCGCTACGCCCCGCTCGCGATCTGGCGCGCCGAAGGCGGCGATCTCCACGGCGAGCTCGCCATGCCGATGGCGGTCGGCACCGTCGGTGGCGCCATCCAGGTCCACCCCGGCGCGCAGCTCGCGATCAAGCTCGCCGGTGCGCACTCGGCCCGCGTTCTCGCCGCGCTCGCCGGCGCCGCCGGCCTGGCGTCGAACCTCGCCGCGCTCAGGGCCCTCGCCACCGACGGCATCCAACGCGGCCACATGTCGCTCCATGCGCGTGCCGTCGCCCGCGGCGTCGGCGCTGCCGGCCCGCTGCTCGACCGTGTCGCCGTCGCCATCGCGGCGGAGGGCGACGTTCGCCCCGAGCGCGCTCGCGCCGTGCTCGACGAGCTGCTCGCCGCCGAGCTCAAATCGCGCCAGAGTTCCCTGACCTGAGCCGATGGAGGTAGCCCTGTGATCCGCCGCGTCCGTCAGCTCCACACGCCGCCCCAGACGCCCCCGGTGCCCCCGCCGGTCGGTGCCGACCTCGACGCCTGCTATCGCTACTGCGAGGCGTTCACGCGCGCGCACCACGAAAACTTCCCGGTCGCGAGCGTGTTCCTGCCCGAGCGGCTCCGTCGCCCGGTCTTCGCGCTCTACGCCTTCGCGCGCATCGCCGACGACATCGTCGATGAGCCGGAGCACGCCGGCCGCCGCGAGCTGACCCTCTCCGAGTGGGGCGAGGGCCTCGAGCGCTGCTACCACGGCGAGGCCGAGCACCCCGTCTTCGTCGCGCTCGCCGACACTGTGCGTCGCTTCGAGTTGCCGATCACGCCGCTGCGCGATCTGCTCTCCGCGTTCGAGACCGACCTTAGCGTGCGCCGCTTTCCGACCTGGAACGATCTCTCTTCCTACGTCGGCGTCGCCGCGCGACCGATCGGCCGACTGCTGCTCTATGTCTTCGGTGACCGCGACCCCGAGCACCATCGTTTCGCCGAGGAGCTTTCCTCCGCGCTCGCGCTGACCAGCTTCTGGCAGGATCTCGCGCGCGACCTCGACCTCGACCGGGTCTACGTGCCGCAAGAGGACCTGCGCCACTTCGGCCTCGACGACGCCGCGCTCTTTGCGCGCCAGCCGTCCACTCGCCTCGAGGCGCTGATCCGCTACGAGTGCGCCCGAACCCGCGCCTGCTACGAGCGTGCGCGCCCACTCATGGACCTCGTCACCGACGACCTCGGCGTGGAGATCGCGCTCTTCTGGCACGGCGGCTCGCGCATGCTCGACAAGGTCGAGGCGCGGGCCGGCAACCTGTTCGGCGAGCGCGCCCGGCTGTCGGCGACCGACAAGGCGGTGGTCGTCGCCAAGGCGCTCCGTCGGCGCGGCGCGGGGCTGTTCTCGAGAATCTGACCGTGGGCGGCGACGACCACTTCTGGAGCAAGCTCGCCCGGCGCAGCCAGTCGAACCTCTACTTCGCGCTCATCTTTCTCCCCGCCGATCGGCGCGAGGCCTTCCGCGACGTCTATCGCTTCCTGCGCGCCGCCGACGACGCCTCGGACACCGGCCGCGACCCGGACGTCGCGCGCGCCGAGCTCGCACTCTTCCGCCGAGAGCTCGCCGCCGTGTACGAGGGCCGCGCCCGCCACCCGCTCGCCGAGCGACTCGAACGCGCGGTGCACGCCCACGCACTGTCGCGCGCACATTTCGAGCGGATCTTCGACGCGCTCGACGCCGACGCCGCGCCACGCCGCTTCGCCAGCTACGCCGAGCTCGAGCGCTGGTGTGAGGATCTCTCCGGCACGCTCGGCCTGCTCTCGCTCGAAATCCTCGGCATCCGCGGCGCTGCGGCACAGACCTACGCACGCGAGCTCGGCATCGCGCTCCAGCTCGCCAACATCGTGCGCGACGTCGCCGACGACGCGCGCACCGGCCGGCTCTACCTGCCCCTCGACCGCCTCGCAGCAGCCGGCTGCACCCCCGAGAGCGTGCTCGCCGGCCGCTACTCGCCCGCCTTCGCCGAGGTCGCGACCGGTCTCGACCGCAACGCACGCGAGCTCGTCATTCGCGCGCGCGCACGCCTCGGTGCCGCCGAGCGCCGCGCGCTCCTGGTGCCGGAGATTTGGGGCGACGTCTACCTCGCGCTGCTTGGCGAGCTCGCCGGCGCGCGCTACGACGTCTTCGGTCGACGACCACGGCTCAGCCGCCGAAAGAAACTCCTCCTCGCGGCACGGCGATTTCTCGCCGACGAGGGCGCGCGCGTCGCTGACCGTTGGTTCCATCCCGCATCGTGACGTGATAAAAAGCGCCAGCTATGTCCGACCGGAACGCCATCGATCAACTCCGCCCGCTCCTCCTCGGCATTGCCCGTGCGCTGTTCATGGATCGGCTGCACCTGCTCCGACTTACCGAGGTCGTGCGCAACCAGATCCGCCCGAACGACGAGGGCGTGATGCTGCTTCCGCCCGAGCTCGACGAGGAGATGCGGCGGCAGGCGTTCGACTTCGTGCTCGCTACGTTCCCGGACGACTACCACCTCGACATTCATCACCATCGGTCGAGCTGGCTGAACGTCCAGTAGCCGCAGCTCACCTGCCGCAGCTCACCTGCCGCAGCTCACCTCCGACGCTTGCGCCATTCGGCAAGGCGCTCGGAGATCGCGCGCTCCTCGCCGCTGTCGCTCGGCTTGTACAGCATGGTGCCCGCGAGCGCGTCCGGCAGGTGGTCCTCGGGCGCGTACTCGCCGGCGAGATCGTGCGGATAGCGGTAGCCAGCGCCGTAGCCTAGCTCCTTCATGAGCTTGGTCGGCGCGTTGCGATGTCGCAGCGGCACCGGCAGCGCGCCACGCTCGAGCACCGCCCGGCGCGCCGCGGCCCAGGTCGTGAGCGCGCTGTTCGATTTGGGCGCAGCCGCGAGGTAGATAGTGGCCTGGGTCATCGCCAGCGTCCCCTCCGGCAGTCCGACGAACCGAAACGCATCGAGCGCGGCGGTGGCGACCTGCAGCGCACGCGGATCCGCGTTGCCGACATCTTCCGACGCGAAGATCACCAGCCGACGCAGGATGAAGAGCGGATCCTCCCCGGCCTCGAGCATGCGGGTCAGCCAGTAGACCGCGCCGTCGGGGTCGGAGCCGCGCATCGCCTTGATGTAGGCCGACACGACGTTGTGGTGCTCCTCGCCCGACTGATCGTAGAGCAGGGTGCGCCGACCGATCGCCTCGCCGAGCACGCGCGCATCGATCACCCGCGCCATCTGCGCGGCGACCTCGAGCGTACCGAGCGCGCGGCGCGCGTCTCCGTCGGCGGCACGCGCGATCAAATCGCGAATCTCGGGCGCGATCTCGGGTGGATTCCTGCCGAGCCCGCGTTCCGGGTCGGCGAGTGCGCGGTCGACCAGCTCACGCAGATCCTCTGGTGCAAGCGACTCCAGCCGGAGCACGCGGACACGCGAGAGCAGCGCGGCGATCACGTCGAACGACGGGTTCTCGGTCGTCGCGCCAACCAGCGTGACCGTGCCGACCTCGACATGCGGCAGCAGCGCGTCCTGCTGCGCCTTGTTCCAGCGGTGAATCTCATCGATGAAGAGCAGCGTCCGCTCACCGCGCTCGCCGAGCCGGCGCTCAGCCTCGGCGATTTGCTGCCGGAGCTCCACCACGCCGCTTAGCACCGCCGATATCGACGCGAAGTGCGCACGCGCCCGCTCAGCCAGGAGACGCCCGAGCGTGGTCTTGCCGCTCCCCGGCGGGCCCCAGAGCACCAGCGACGGCAGCTCCCCCTGCGCCAGCACGCTCGAGAGCAGCTTCCCTTCGCCGAGCAGGTGCCGCTGACCGACGACCTCGTCGAGCGTCCGCGGGCGCATGCGATCGGCGAGTGGCGCGCCCTCTCGGTCACGGCGGGCGCGGTGCGTGAAGAGATCCATGCGGCGACTCGCGCGCGTCGACGGCGGCGTGACGCCACGGTAGCACGCCGCATCGGCGTCGCATCGGCGTCGCGTCGGCGGCACATCGGCGGCACATCGGCGCCGCATCGGCGTCGCATCGGCGTCGCATCGGCGGCACATCGGCGGCTCTGGTAGGCTCGCGGGCGTGCGCGTCGGAGCCCGCACCGTCGGCAATCACAGCCAAGCGAGAGCGCCGCGGTCCACGATCGCGGCGCTCGCTACCCTCGTCACGCTCGCAGTCCTCGCGCTGCCGCTCGCGCGCGCCGACGACACGCTCGCACCGCGCGGCGCAAGACGCACGCTCCGAGCCAGCGCGGCCGACCAGGAAGCACAGCTCGCCCGCGCGCTGAGTGCGCTACTCGACGAGCGGCGCGCCGCGCTCGGTTCCGCGCGAGTCGGGCTCGCCGTCATCGAGGTCGCCAGTGGCCGCATCCTCTTTGCCGCCGACGGCGCCGATCCCTTCCCCGCCATCGGCGCGGGTCGGCTCATGCTCGGTGCGGCCGCGCTCGCGACCCTCGGCCCGGGCCACCGCTTCGCCACGACCGTGCAACTCACCGGCTGGGACGGCGTCGACACGGCGGCAGGCCTCTTTGTTCACGGCAGCGACGACCCCACGCTCGACCTCGGCGCGCTCGACGACTTCGCCGACGAGTTGGTCCTACTCGGCCTGCGGCGCCTCACCGGCGAGACCCATGTCCACCGGGCGCGTCTCGCCGCAGTGCCTGCTGCCCTGAAGCCACCGCCCGCGCTACGCCACAGCACCAGCGCCGACGCGATGCTGCTCTCGGTCCACGCCGGCGCGCCGACCACTCCAGCACGCATCACGCTGCTGCCGCCCTGTCCGCACGTAGTGCTCGACAACGCGGTGACCAGCACAACGGGTGGCGCCACGGCGCTCCGGCTGGTGTCGCACGCCGGTCCCGACGGACTCCGCCTCCGCGTCGAGGGCACCATCGCCGCCGCCGCGCCGCCCTGGTTCGCGACGCACGCCTCGGTCGATTCCGCGCGCTGCCTCGGCGCGCTGCTGGTCGCGCGCCTCGCGGCCCGTGGCGTCGCCGTGGCGGCCGGTCCGATCATCGCCGGCCCGCCGCCCGACGACGCGCGCCTCATCGCGCGACGAGTCAGCCCACCACTCGCCGTGCTCGTGCGGCAGCATCTTCACCATGGCGACCGACGGCTCGGGTCGGCGCTCGCCACCGCCCTCGCTGCCGCACCGCCCGGCACCGCCGCCACGCTCGAGCACGGCCTCGCGGCGACGCGCCTGTGGCTCGAAGTGGCGGGCCTCGCCCCGAGCACGTACCGACTCACGCTGCGCGACGCGCTCTTCGGCGGCGATCGCTTCACGCCGGCCCAACTCGCGGGACTGCTCGCGTACGGCGCGCGCGACTTCCGGCTCGCCAGCGAGCTCGCTGCAGCGCTCGCGCCCGCGCAGGTCACGGCGGGGCGCAGGACCAACATGAGATGGCTGCGCCTCACCGCACCCGAGCACCCCGGCGCCGCGCTCGCCGTGGGCTATGCGACGCCGCCAGGCCAAGCGCCGGTCGCGTTCGCGCTGCTACTCGCTGGCCTGCCGGCCGGCCCGGCTGGCGTCGAGCTCAGCGACGCCGTCGCCGCGCTCCTGTCGGGCGACTGACCGCACCCCTGCGGCGCTGCAGCGCAGCAGCGCCGCAGCGCTCGCGGCGTCGATGAGCCTCCCGTAAGCTCAGTCGGTGCCTCGTCACCTCGCGCCCGGGCCGCTTCGTGTGGCACGCACGCCGTGCGCCGCACGTCCGCTCACGCCGTGCGGCGCACGTCCGCTCACGCCGTGCGCCGCACGTCCGCTCACGCCGTGCGCCGCGCTCGCGCTCGCGCTGTGCGCCGCGCTCGCCGGTGCGCGCACGGCCCGCGCCGACGCGCTCACGCACGATGCGCGCACGCTCGCACGCGCTGGCGGCAGCATCGTCTCCGCCGACGGCGGCGCGGCGCTCGACGTAAACCCCGCCGGCCTTGCGCGGCGCAGCGTGCGACGCATCGCGCTCGGGGCCACCCTGGCCGACGAGCGCGCTCGCTTTCGCGCCACCGGCTTCGGCGCATTCGACGCCGCCGAGACGCGCGACCGCGCCCCGACTCGCACCAGCCTCGCCGGCCACTTCATCTCAGGAATCGGCACGCGCGTCGTCGCCGGCCTCGCGTACAGCGGTCCCGGCAGCGTGCGCTTTGACGCCCCCGCTCCCGTCGGTGCGACCGCGCCGGTCGCCACCGGTTGCGACGATCGCTGCGCCGCACCGCACCGCTACGGCGGCACTCGGCTCGACCTGTCCCGTCACGCGCTCGCCGCGGGGCTCGCCGTGCGCCTCACACCATGGCTTGCGGCCGGCGCCGCGGGCGAGGTCGCCCACGTTGGACTCGCAGCGACGCGCATGGTCTGGGGCGGCCGCACCGTCGGCAACACTCCGGGCGAGCTCGACCCGGCCTTCGACGCCCTGCTCGAATTCGACACGACCGCCGCGCTGGTTCCCGGCGCGACGGTCGGCCTCATCGCTGCCCCGAGAGGCCTACCGATCGAACTCGGTCTCGCGCTCACCGCCGAGTCTGAGGCCAGGCTCGCGGGCACGGCGCGGCTCCACGACGGCCGCGGCCGACTCGACGGCAGCGCCGGCGTCACCGCCCTGTCCGCGCCCGACGCACGCGCCGAGCTCACGCTGCCTGGCGAGCTCACCGTGCGCGCCGGCGTTCGCCTGCTCGCAGCGCGCGCGGCCGCCGAGCTCAGCGCAGAGTTCACCCATCGCGAGGGCCAGCCGGTCGCATCGCTCGCGGGCCTCTCGCTCCGTCATGACGACGGCGCCACGGCCGAGGTCACGCAAGCGCCGCTCGGTCCGACGCTCATCGACGCACACGCACTGCGCATCGCGGCCGACGTCGACCTCATCCCCGGCTTCCTGACCCTCACCGTCGCGTGGGCATTTCGCTCGGCCGGCCTAGTCGCGTCGTCGGCCAGCCCCGCGTGGACCGGCGATGGCGGCCATGTGCTCGCTGCCGGCGTGGAGGCACGCGCCGGCGACGTGACCGTGGTGGTCGGGATCGCACGGACCCTGGACGCCGAGTTCTCGCTCGCCCCCGGCGACGCCCGCGTGCTCGCGCCCTTCGTCGCGGGGCCGCCCGCCCTGCCCGGCACTGTCGCGACCGACGCACTGCGCATCGGGATCTCGGTGGAGCTCGCGCTCCCCGATTGAACCTAGCGCCAGTCGCGACCAAACCCGCCGCGATAACACCGCCGCGTCAGTGACTGCGTCGCGCTTCGAGGCCGTCTTCGGTCCGCTCGACGACCCACACGCCGTCGGGCGTCTCGAGCTCGAACTGCGAGAGCCGCCCGGCGTCATCACGGCGCGCACGCCATGCGTCACCGACATGAAGCACAAGATCAAACCCGGCATCACGCAGCGCACGCGACGTAGCGTCGGCTTCGGCGCGCGGCAGCCGCGAGCGCAGCAACCCGGTCAACGTGTCGCCGCGACCGACCACCCCGGCGACCTCACGTGGGTCCGGCGGTAGCTCACGCTGCGGCACCGTCGGCTTCTTCGGCCCATCGGCATCGGCCTGCGCCTCGGCGCGGATCCTCGTCACCTGCGCGCGCACGTCGCCGAGGTTGCCCGGCCGCACGAGGATCACGTAGACGTTGACACCCGCGAGCGCGAGAAACACCAGCAGGAGCCGGATCGTCCCGCGCCCCCGCTCGCCACGCTCTGCGCGCACTTTTCTGAAATGAGCTGCCATGCGCGCATCCCTAACTAGCACGCAGAAAGATCGCGGAGCAAAATCCCCGCGTGTTCAGCGCGTTCGCC
This sequence comes from Myxococcales bacterium, assembly GCA_009692535.1. Classification (GTDB taxonomy): domain Bacteria; phylum Myxococcota_A; class Polyangia; order Haliangiales; family SHYZ01; genus SHYZ01. Next base: position 14,641 of record SHYZ01000017.1, on the reverse strand, counting down.
CGGCGCAAACGCCCGCCACACGGCGCCCACGCCCTGCGCGCGCCGCTCAGCGCGCGTTTGCGCGAGCGAGCAGCTCGTCGGCGTGCGCGCGGGTGCGCGACGTGATCTCGAGCCCACCGAGCATGCGCGCAATCTCCGCGCGCCGGTCGCGCGCACCAAGCCGGCGCACGGTGGTCTCGGTACGCCCCTCGTGCTCCTGCTTCTCCAGTTGAAAGTGCGCGTCGGCCAGCGCCGCGATCTGCGCGAGGTGGGTCACACAGATCACCTGCCGCTGCTCGGCTGCAGCGCGGATCTTTCGCCCCACGACTTCGCCGGTCGCGCCGCCGATACCGGCATCGATCTCGTCGAGCACCCACGCCGACACCGGATCGGCGCCGCGCAGCGCGAGCTTGAGCGCGAGCATGATGCGCGACAGCTCGCCGCCCGACGCCACCCGCGCCAGCGGCCGCGCCTCCTCGCCACGGTTGGCCTGGAGCATCAGCTCCACCCGGTCCCATCCGTGCGGCCCCGGCTCGACGTTGGTCGCCGCCGCACTCCCCGCGCTTCCCGCACTCCCCGCACTCCCCGCGCTCCCCGCCTCGGGCGACTCAATCCGCGCCGTGAGCCGGGCCCCCTTCATCCCCAGCTCACCAAGATGCGCCGACGCCTCCTGCTCGAGCCGCTGCCCCGCAGCCCGCCGCGCAGTCCCCAGTTCCCGCGCGCACGCTACCGCCGCACCGAGCGCAAGCGCACGCGCCGCCGCCAGCTCCCGCTTGCGACTCTCGTGCTGCTCGAGCCCGGCGAGCTCGGCTGCGAGCGCGTCCCGCCGCAGCAGCACCTCGGAGCAAGTGGCCGCTCGCCCACCATGCTTCTTCAGGAGCCGCGACAGCGCATGCAGCCGCTCCTCGACCGCCTCCTGCCGCGCCGGGTCGTCCGCGATCCCGTCGGCGTAGCGCCTGAACGACTCGGCCGCGTCCTCGAGAATCGCGCGCGCCTCGCCGAGGGCCTGCCCCGGCGCTGCCAGCGCGGGGTCGATCACCATGAGCGGCTCGAGCTCGCGCAGGAGCCCGCCGAGCCGGTCAGTCACCGCCTGCTCGCCCGCGTAAATCACGTCGACCGCCCGACGCGCCACCGCACCGAGCCGCTCCGCCGCGCGCAGCCGCTCCCGCTCGGTCGCGAGGCGAGCCTCCTCCCCCTCCGTCGGTGCGATTCCGTCGATCTCATCGAGTTGGTAGCGCAGCCAGTCCGCACGCTCGGCACGGGTCCGCTCGTCGACATCGACCGCGTCGTACGCCGCGCGCGCCGCCGCCAGCGCCTCGTGCGCTGCCCGCCCACGCTCGAGCAGCACCGGCTCGACGCCGAACGCATCGAGAATGCCGCGATGCCGCGCCGGATCCACAAGGCTCTGATGCTCGTGCTGCCCAGCGAGATCGATCAGCACCTCGGCCACGCGCGCGAGTGCCCCCACCGTCGCGAGCGAGCCGTTCACATGAACCCGTGACCGCCCGCTGCGCGTCACCACACGCCGCACCACGACCTCGCCACCCTCGCCCCCCTCGCCCCCGCTCGTCGGCAACCCGGCGTCGACGAGCCGAGCCCGCACCTCCGCCGCAACGTCGGGCGACGGCTCGAAGATCGCCTCCACCACCACCTCGTCCGCGCCCGCACGCGGCAGGTCTGCGCTCGCCCGCGCGCCGCGCAGCAGCGCGACCGCGTTTACCACCAGCGACTTCCCCGCGCCGGTCTCACCGGTGAGCACATTCATCCCCGGAACGAACTCGAGCTCGACATCCGACAGGATCGCGAAGTTGGTGATGCGCAGGTAGCGCAGCATGGCTACTGGGCCCGCTCGCCCCAACGCAGCTTGCTGCGCAGGATTTCAAAATAGCTCCGCGTCGAGCGATAGAGCCGCAGCGGTTGTGCCGCGCGGCGAATCTCCACCCGGTCGCCCGGCGCCATCGCGTGGCCCCACTGCCCGTCCACGGTGAGCATGACGCTGCGCGAGCCCCGGCCGAGCTCCACCTCGATCACCGACCGGTGCGACACGACGAGCGGTCGGTTGGTGAGCGCGTGCGGACAGATCGGCGTAATCGCCATCGCACCCTGCCCCGGCGGCAGGATCGGTCCCCCCGCCGCGAGGTTGTACGCGGTCGATCCCGTCGGTGTGCAGACGATCAGCCCGTCGGCCCGGTAGCTGCCGACCGGCACGCCGTCGAGCCGCGTGTGCAGCTCGACCAGCCGCGCCGTGGCGCCCTGCGCAATCACCGCGTCGTTGAGCGCGGCCCGCTCAACGCTCGCCCCCCCATCGGCAAAGTGGAGCACCACCGCGAGCCGCATCCGCTCCTCGATCTCCAGCCGGCCGTCGAGCGCGGCCGCGAGCGCGCCGCGGGCCTCCGACGGATCGAACGGTACGAGAAACCCGAGGCGACCGAGGTTCACCCCAACGACCGGCACGCCTGCCGCCGCTGCGAGCCCCGACGCGTGCAGCAGCGTGCCGTCGCCACCAAGCACGACCAGCAGGTCGATGGCGCCGCCTAGCTCGGCGAGCGGCACCGCGCGCGCCCCGGCCACGTCACCGGCAGACTCCACTTCACCTTCACCTGACGCAACCGGCACAACCGGCAAATCGCCACGTGTGACCAGCCACGCCGCAAGGTCGCGCGCGATCGCGAGCGCCTCGGGGTGGTCCCGCTTGATCACAAACCCGACGCGCTGCACGAAAGAGGGATACCACGCAGGCATGACACCGTGAACCGGCGGCCTCGGGTCCCGGCGCCCAGCTCACACTCGGTGCGCGGAGCTCTTCATCAGGGCCATGGCGGTGCCGATCAGCCCCGCGACCTCGCTCATGTTGCCCGGCACGATCATGGTGTTGTTCTTCTGCGCCAGGTGCGCATAAGCCTCAATGGCCCGCTCGGCGACCTTCAACTGCACGGCCTGCGCGCCGCCCGGCAGCTCGATTGACGCCGCGATCTTTCTGATTGCATCAGCCGTCGCCTCGGCGACCGCCGTGATCGCCGCAGCCTGACCCTCGGCCTTGTTGATCTCCGCCTGCTTTTCGCCTTCGGAGCGGGCGATTGAGGCCTCGCGCTCGCCGGTGGCGATGTTGATCTGCTCCTGCCGCCGGCCCTCGGACGCGGCAATCAGCGCGCGCTTCTCGCGCTCGGCGGTGATCTGCGCCTGCATCGCGTGCAGGATGACGTGCGGCGGGGTGAGATCCTTGATCTCGTATCGCAGTACCTTGACACCCCAGTTCAATGCCGCTTCGTCGAGAGCCTGCACGACCGAGCTGTTGATGATACCACGCTCCTCGAACGTGCGGTCGAGCTCCATGCGGCCGATTACCGAGCGCAGCGTGGTCTGAGCCAACTGGGTAATGGCGACGATGTAGTTGCTCGCGCCGTAGCTGGCGCGCATCGCGTCGGTCACCTGGAAGTACAGGATGCCGTCCACGGTCAGCTGGGTGTTGTCCTTCGTGATGCAGACCTGGCTCGGCACATCGAGCGGAATCTCCTTGAGCGAGTGCTTGTAGGCAACCTTGTCGAGGAACGGTATGAGGATGTTCAGCCCGGCCGTCAACGTGCCGTGGTACCTGCCCAGTCGCTCGACGATCCAGGCGTTTTGCTGCGGCACGACCTTGAACGACTGGACAATGACGACGGCGGCGATGACCAGCAATACGATTGGGATGGTTGGGTCGATCATGGTGAACCTCTCCTTGCGAGCTTTCAGTGGTCGAGCAGCAATCGGCTGCCCTCGATGGCGCGGATCACGAACCGACCGGCCGCAGGCGTGCCGGTGCCGATAAAACCAGCCTGCCATTCAGCGCCGCGGTACTTGACCTTGGCCGAGTACTTGTCCTTGGGCGAACTGTCGGCGACCCTAAGGTCGACATCCCAATGGTCGACATCGACCGCCTGCCCGATATCCAATATCGCATCCGGGTTGGACGAAGCCGGCGCCGGTCTGGCCCGCCCCGAGCGACGGTGGTACCAGAACACCACGGCCGCTCCGCCCACCACGGCCGCAGCGACGAACTGCCACGTGATGGGCAGGTCTAAATGGGCAGCTACCGCGCCCCCCGCGCAGCCGAGCGCCAGCATTAGGAGAAAGAAGGTGCCGGTGACCAGCTCCACCACGATCAAGCCACCGCAGACAACCCACCAGATATTGGCGTAAATCCATTCCATCGGTCGGCCTCCCCCTACCCTTGCGCGGCGGCCAGCGACGGCGTCGGGAGACGCACGCCGTTCGACCAATGGCGGGACCCTACCCCACAGGGTCGGCGGAGCGCAACCCCGAAGAGCGGTTGTACTGCGACGCATCGCTCCGCATACTCGCCAGCCACTCGACCCGTCGCACGGCGTCGCGATCGGTGACCACACAGTGACTGCACCACGGGGCCTCGGCACGAGCCGATTCGCGATCACCACCCTCCTCGTCGGCGTCGTCGGCGGCCTGCTACTCGCTTCCCGCGCGGTCGCCGCCGAGCCGCCAGCCCCCCTCGCCCCCCTCGCCCCCCTCGCGGCGGCGTCTCCCGTCGCACAAGCCGCCGCAACCGATCCGGCGGGGCCCCGCGACGTCGCCGCACACGCACGACTCACGGCGTGGCAGATCGAGCCGCGCACCGCCGCAGCGTTCGCCGCGCTCTGCCCCGGCTGCGGTCACTTCTATCTCGACCGACCCGGGCGCGGCGTCGCTTACCTCGGCTCGACGGTGGCGCTGTTCGCCGGCGGGATCACGCTGCTCTCACTGGACGAACCAGCTGGCGGCGACACACGCAGCGCAGCCACCAAGCCGATCGGCTTTCAGCTGCTCATGGCGGGGCAGAACCTCCACTTCTACAACATCTTCTCGGCCTACCGGGACGCCCGCGTGGCGCGCGGCGACGACGACGCTCGCTTCCCGATCACGCGCGAGACGCTCCCCGCCCTCGTCTCCGCGCCGTTCCGCCCGAGCGTGCTGCGTCGCCCATGGATCTGGGCCGGCGTCCCGCTCGCGGTCGGCGCGGCGCTCGGCGTCAGCGCGCTCATCTCACCCGACGCGCTCGGCGACGGCACGCGCTCGCTCGGCGAGGTGGACGACGTGCGCTTCCTCGGCCGAAGCTACTCGCCGGGAATCGGCTTCGCGCTCGCCGAGGCGTACCACGCTGCGCTGTTCGTGCCGGTCGGGCTCGGCGAGGAGGCGCTCTTTCGCGGCGTGCTGCAGGCCGAGCTGGCCGAGCACCTTGGACCGTGGGGCGGATGGGCCACCGCGTCACTCATCTTTGGCGCGCTGCACACGCTCGCATTCACCGGGCCCGACAGTTCGCTCGCCGATGCAGCAATCGCGGTCCCGTTCATCACCGCGGTCGGCTCGGGCCTCGGACTCGCGTACATGAAGACCGGCTACCGGTTGGAGACCAGCGTCGCGGCGCACTTCTGGTACGACTTCCTGCTCACGACTGCGTCGTTCGTGGTTGATCCTGAGCACCAACCGTTCGCGCTGCGGCTCGGGCTGCAGTTCTAGCGCTGCTGCGCCTACGGTGTTGGGACCGGCGGCGGCACGGCGGGCGCCGGCGATAGCGGCACATCCGGCGACAGAGCGACGGGCGCGCCTACCGGCCAGGACGACTGTATGCCCGAGGGCTGTACGCCTGACTCCACCCGGAGCTGCAACTCGTTTGTTGCCGCCTTGCACATGCGATTGTTGGACACGCCGTAGCCTGCGGCTGCGAACCACGGCGCAGCTGGTAAAGCAAAAAACCAAAACTTCGCCGGCACCAAGCATTTCGCTCTCGTCGTCTGCGAGGCTAGCGCCGGCGATCGTGGCACCAGTGATAGCTAGCGCGGTGCTCCCCATGATCAGGTCGAAGACTGGCGCGGACCAAACCCAAGTACCCGTCGCCCCGACATGCGGCCCCGACATGCGGCTTGACAGCCCCACGGCCATCCAGTAAAAAACGCCGGCATTTCACCGAGAGACCGACCATGGCCAGACCGCACCGAACTACGCTCCTCACGCACGAGCAGGCACTCGATCAGCGCAAGTGGTACGTCGCTGACGTCGCCGGCAAGACGCTCGGCCGCGCCGCGACCACCATCGCACACGTACTGCGCGGCAAGCACAAGCCGACGTTCACGCCAAACGTGGACATGGGCGATTTCGTCGTCGTGATCAACGCCGACAAGATCAAGCTCACCGGCAACAAGATGGACGGCAAGCTCTACTACGACCACACGCTCTACCCCGGCGGCATCAAGGCGGTTCCGGCGAAGAAGATGCTCGTGCGTCACCCCGAAGAGCTCATCAAGCGCGCGGTCTGGGGCATGCTGCCCAAGGGCCCGCTCGGCCGACGGCTGTACAAGAAGCTGAAGGTCTACACCACGGCAACCCACGAGCACGCGGCGCAGCAGCCCGAGCCGCTGGCGCTCGACTAACCTGCAGCCGCACTAGCGCTTACTGAAAAGACATCGGAACGGATCGAGAGGATATCGGCATGAACCTTTCTACGAGCACCTACGCGACCGGGCGTCGCCGCACTGCGATCGCCCGCGTCTGGCTTACGCCGGGACCCGGCGCGATTCTCATCAACCGACGCGACATCGACGACTACTTCGGTCGCGCGACCTCCAAGATGGTGCTGCGCCAGCCGTTCGAGGCGACCGAGCAGGTCGGCAAGTTCGACGTGCACGTCAACGTGTGCGGCGGCGGGCTGCAGGGACAGGCGGAGGCGATTCGCCACGGCATCACGCGCGCCCTGATGGTCGTGAACCCGGAGTTTCGGCCCACGCTGAAGCGCCTCGGGTACGTCACGCGCGACCCGCGCAAGAAGGAACGGAAGAAGTACGGTCAGCGCGGCGCGCGCGCCAAGTTCCAGTTCTCCAAGCGCTAGTCCTGAGGCGGTGCCCTCCCGCCGCCTCCCCTTCGCATCCTCCGAGACGCCGCTTCACCGCCTCGCCGCTCAGCGGCGTGCGTCGGGGGTGCGGCTTTTCGATTTGACCTGCGCGAACCCGACTACCGTGGGGCTCGCGTATCCCGAGGCGGAGCTGCGCGACGCGCTCGCCGAGGGCGACTGGCTGCGCCACCAGCCCGACCCGCGCGGACTTCACTCGGCGCGCGCCGCGATCGCCGACCGCACCGGCGCTGCGGTCGACGACCTGCTGCTCACGGCGTCGACCAGCGAGGCGTACGCGCTGCTGCTGAAGCTCCTGTGCGACCCGGGCGATGCGGTGCTCGCGCCGACGCCGGCGTATCCGCTGCTCGAGCACCTGGTCGCGCTCGAGGGTGTGGAGCTGGTGCCGTTCCCACTCGCGTGGGAGGGGCGCTGGCAGCTCGACGTGGACGCGCTCGACCACGCGCTCGCGAGGACTCCACGGGCGCGCGCGCTGCTCGTGGTGAACCCGGGCAACCCGACCGGCACGTTGCTCCGCGCCAGCGAGCTCGCGCAGCTCGGCGAGCGCGCGGCCGCTCGTGGGCTGGCGCTGATCTCCGACGAGGTCTTCGGCGCGTATGTGTGGGACGACGGCGCGGCGTCGAGCGGGACGGAGCGCATCGGCTGTGTGGCGGCGGACGCGCCCTGCCTTGCGTTCAGTCTCGACGGGCTGTCGAAGCGCTGCGGGCTGCCGCAGCTCAAGCTCAGCTGGATCCGCGCCGGCGGCCCGTTGCTGGCGCGCCGCGCCGCGCTCGCGCAGCTCGAGTTGATTGCCGATGCCTACCTCTCGGTGGGCGCGCCGGTGATGGCCGCGACCGGACGACTGCTCGATCTCGGCGACGGCATCCGCGCCAACATTTTGGCGCGAGTGCGCGCGAACCGCGCGTGGCTCGCCCAGCATGTCGGGACCGGCGGCGCGGCCACGCTCCTCACCGCCGAGGGCGGCTGGTGCCAAGCGCTGCGCCTGCCGGCCACGCTCGCCGACGACGAGTTCGCGCTCGAGCTGCTCGCGGCGCACAACGTCCTCGTGCACCCCGGCTACCTCTTCGACTTTCCCGACGGCTGGACCTGCGTCGTCGTGAGCCTACTGGTGCCGGAGCACGAGCTGCGCGCCGGCGTCGAGGCGATCCTCTCCCTGATATAGTCGCGCGCGATGCGGACGCAGCAGCAGGTCGACGAGGCGGCGAGCGGCGGGCGAGCGCCCCTGCGTGTCGCGGTGGTCGGCGCGGCGGGCTACACCGGTGTCGAGCTGCTGCGCCTGCTGCTCGAGCATCCCCATGCGCGGATCGTCGCGGTCTATGGGCGCAGTCGCATCGGGGAGTCGATCGCGGAGATCTTCCCGTCGCTCGCGGGCCGGCTCGAGCTCGCGCTGCGCGCACTCGATGTCGACGAGCTCGCGGCCTCGGCCGACGTGGCCTTCCTCGCACTGCCGCACGGCGAGAGCGCGCCGGTCGCCCACGCGCTCGCCGAGCGGGGCGTGCTGGTCTGCGATCTGTCGGCCGACCTCCGGCTGCGCGATGCCCGCGTCCACACCGAGTGGTACGGCGGCGCTGACGCCGACTCGCCGCTGCGCGCGCGCGCCGTCTACGGGCTGCCCGAGCGCCATCGCGCCGAGCTCGCAACGGCGCGCGTGATCGCGGTGCCCGGCTGCTACCCAACGGCGACGATCCTCGCGATCGCGCCGCTGCTCGCGCGTGGACTGGTCTCGCCCGACGGCCTCATCGTCGACGCCAAGAGCGGCGTGTCGGGCGCAGGGCGCACGCCGGCACTCGCCGCACATTTCCCCGAAGCGGGCGAAGGGCTGCGTCCCTACAAGGTCGCCGGCACGCACCGACACACGCCCGAGATCGAGCAGGAGCTCGCGCTCGCTGCGGGGCGTGAGCTTCGGCTCACCTTCACGCCGCACCTCGCGCCGATGTCACGCGGGATCCTCGCCTGCGTCTACGCCACGCCGACCTCGCCGACGCGCGCCGCCGCCGAGTATCAGGCCGCACTCGAGGAGGCGTATGCCGACGAGCCGTTCGTCGTCGTGCTGCCGCCGGGGCAGCTGCCCGACACCGCGGCCGTGCGCGGCTCGAACCGCGCGCACGTCGCGGTCGCGCTCGACGCCCGCGCCGGACGGGTGCTCGCAATCGCCGCGATCGACAACCTCGTGAAGGGCGCCGCCGGGCAGGCGATCCAGTGCATGAACCTCGCGCTCGGATTGCCGGAGCGCGCCGGGCTCGACGGAGCAGCGCTCTTCCCGTGAGCATCGGCCCGCCCGCATGATCCGGGCGCCGCGGCGCATCTGGTTCAAGCTCGCGCTGGCGTATGTGCTGCCGACGGCGCTGCTGTTTGGTGCGCTGTCGTGGCTCGGCTATCGCGCCGCCGCGACGGAGCTCGAGGCCGAGCTCGGGCGACGTCTCGAAGGCCTCGCGCTCGCGGCGAGCGTGCATGTCCCAGAGTCGATCACCCGCGTCGTGCCCGGCGACGAGCAGGCCGAGTTCCCCTTCGTCGTGACACGGGCACGACTCGAGGCGGTGCGTGCACGGACCGGCGCCGCGCGGCTGTTCATTTTCACGCCCGACTTCACCGCGCGCTGCGACACCGCGGGCGCGGCGATCGGCACACGACTCGCGCAGCTCGAGGTCGACCGACACGAGCTCACGCGCCTCTTCGCCGGCCGAGTCGCAGTCTCGTCGACGCTCTTTCGCGGCTCCGACGGCGCGTGGCACAAGGTCGGCTACGCGCCGCTCCCCGACGGCGACGGCGCAATCGGCGTCGAGGCACCGGCCGGCTACTTTGCGCGACTCGACGCGCTGGTCGGTGCGCTGCGCCTCGCCGGACTCGTCATCGTGGGCCTCGCGCTGCTGATCGCGCTCGCGGTCGCGGCGCTGATCGCGCGCCCGATCGAGCGACTCGCCGCCGCCGCCGAGCGGATCGGGCGCGGCGACCTCACCGCCATCGTTCCCGTGCGTGGCCGCGACGAGATCGGCGTGCTCGCCCGCACGCTCGACGAGATGCGCGAGGCGCTAAGGCAGCGGAGCGAGCGACTCGAGATGATGCTCGCCGGGATCGCGCATGAGGTACGCAACCCGCTCGGCGGGATCAAGCTCTTCGCCGGCATCCTGCGCGAGGATCTCTCCGCCGATGCCGAGCGGCTCTCGCATGTCACGAGGATCGAGCGCGAGGTCGGTCGGCTCGACGCGGTGGTCGGGGATTTCCTCGACTACGCGCGAAGGCCAGCGCCGGCGCTCGCGCCAGTCGAGCTCGCGCCGCTCTTTGCTGAAGTCGCCGAGCTGCTCGGCCCCGACGCTGCGGTTGCAGGCGTCACGCTCGTCACGACTACCGCTGACGCCGCTTGCGTGAACGCCGACGCGGGACAGCTGCGGCGCGTGCTCCTCAACCTCGCGAAGAACGCGCTCGAGGCGACGCCGGCGGGCGGAAGGGTGGAGCTCTGCGCCGGCCCCGGTCCGCGGCTCACGGTCAGCGACAACGGGCGCGGAATTCCCGAGGCAGAGCGTGAGCGGGTCTTCACGCCGTTCTTCACCACGCGCGAGAAGGGCACCGGCCTCGGTCTCGCGTTCGTGCGCGAGATCGTCCTCGACCATGGCGGCGCGGTCACGCTCGCCGAGGCATCGGGCGGCGGCACGGTCGTCACCGTCGAGCTCACCGCCGGCCCAAGCTCGCCTGCGCCGGAGCACGCCGCGCAGTGATCGCAGAGCCGCCCGTTCGGTATGATGCCCGGATGCCGGGCTACACGACCATGCACGGCACGCCGCGAGCGCGAGCGGACTTGACGAAGTGGGCAGCGCCAGCAGCGCCAGCAGCGCCGGCAGCGCCAGCAGCGCCAGCAGCGCCAGCAGCGCCAGCAGCGCCGGCAGCGCCAGCAGCGCCGGCAGAGTGACGCCGCCACACGGCGCGCGCGGAGATTCGCAAATGGCCACGATCCTCGTCATCGACGACAACGAGACGATTCGCGAAGGGCTCGCACACACCGTGCGGCGCATGGGGCACGAGCCGCTGATCGCGTCCTCGGGGCGCGCGGGGGTCGAGCTATTTCGCCGCCACGGCAACGTCGACTTCTTGATCACCGACCTCAAGATGGAGGACGGCGGCGGCGCCGAGGTGCTGCGGCAGGTGTTCGCCACCGATCCCGATGCGGTCGCGATGGTGATCACCGCCTACGGCAACGTCGAGACTGCGGTCGAGTGCATGAAGCTCGGCGCGTTCGACTTCCTCACCAAGCCGTTCGCGCCCGAGGTCGTGCGGCTCAAGATCGAAGGCGCGCTCGCCCTGCGCGCCGCACGCCGCGCGCGCTCGCGAGCCGAAGCGACGGTCGCCGCGCTCCACGCCGACGCCGCCGCCGGCTACGGCGAGATGGTCGGCGCGTCGACCGGCATGCGGCAGGTCTTTGCGATGATCGAGAAGGTCGCGCCGACCGACGCCTCGGTGCTCGTCGTCGGCGAGAGCGGCACCGGCAAGGAACTGGTCGCGCGCGCGCTCCACACGCGCTCGCGTCGCGCCGCCGGGCCGTTCATCAAGGTCAACTGCTCGGCGCTCGCCGAGACGCTGCTCGAGAGCGAGCTCTTCGGGCACGAGAAGGGCTCGTTCACCGGCGCAGTAAAACGCAAGCTCGGCCGCTTCGAGCTGGCCGACGGCGGCACGCTGTTTCTCGACGAGATCGGCGATATTTCGCAAGCGATGCAGCTGCGCCTGCTGCGCGTGCTGCAGGAGCGCGAGCTCGAGCGCGTCGGCGGCGAGCAGACGATCCGCGTCGACGTGCGCGTGGTCGCCGCCACCCACAAGGACCTCGCCGCCGAGGTCAAGCAGGGACGCTTTCGCGAGGATCTTTTCTACCGGCTCCACGTGGTCCCGATGACGCTGCCGCCGCTGCGCGACCGCCGCGACGACGTGCCGCAATTGGCGCGTCACTTCGTCGCCAAGCTCGCACCGCGCACCAACGCGCGCGTGACCGGGCTCGACGACGCCGCGCTTGGGCGGCTCGTCGCGTGGTCGTGGCCGGGCAACGTGCGCGAGCTCGAGAACGCGATCGAGCAGGCGCTGGTGTTCGCCGACGGCGAGACGATCGGCGTCGCGGCGCTGCCGCCGCAGCTGCGCGGTGAAGATCCCGACGCGCTGGCGCTGCCCAAGGCCGACGCCGCGCTGCCCGACATCCTCGAGGAGCTGGAGCGACAGCTGCTCGTGAAGGCGTACACCAAAGCCGGCGGCGTGAAGACCGAGACCGCGCGGCTGCTCGGGATCAAGCCGAGCGCGCTTTACTACAAGCTCGAGAAGTACGGGATCATCTGAGGCGGGATCACGGTTTTTTGCGGTCAATCTGCGCGAAGAGACGTGGTTTCGACGGGTTGCCGGTGGCACAGGGGCTGCTAATCGCACCGGAGATGCGGACTCCACAGACGCTCCTCTCGGCCAGCTTCGCGGCTGCGGCCGCGCTCACGCTCGGTCTGGCCGGGATGCCGCGCGACGCGCAGGCCGTGCAGACCGCGCAGGGCGTGCAGACGGCGCCGGCCGTGCAGACCGCGCAGGCCCCAAGCCTCGCGGAGGTCGAGGTCCAAGCCGCCGCGGAGTCGAAGCTCGAGTCCCGCCGCACGGCCGCTGTACGTGACCGCGCTGCACTCGACCGCCGCTATCAGGAGCAGGTGCGCGCGATCGCGCGGCTCAAGGCGACGCGCCGCTCGTTCGGGCAGGACGACGAGCTGCGGCGCAAGCTGCGCACGGCGCGTGACCTCGCCGAGGCACTCGACCGCGGTGCGCGCGCGCTCGCCGAGCTGGACGCCAAGCTGGGCGCGGCGCGGCGCTCGCTCGTGGCCGCGGCGGTGCGCGAGCTTGGCTCCGCGCCTTCGCCTGAGCGGCGCGCCGCGCTCGAGCGCATCCGCGACCTCGCGATCGCTCGCGGCGGTGGGCGCGACAAGCTCCGCGTCGTCGACGAGGCGATCGACCCTGCTGATGGACCGGAGGACCTCGAGGCCAAGGCGCGTGCGCTGGCGGCGAGCGAAGCCGGACTGCGCAAGGAGATCGCGCTGCTCGACCGACGCGCCGGCTACCTGCACCGGCAGGATCGCCTCACGCGAGCCCGCGCTCGCGCCGACGAGCAGGACATCTTTGGCGACGAGACCGCGCGGCGGCGCGTTGGGTCGGGCGCCGCACGGCTCGCTGATGTGAGTGGCGCTGCCGGTGCTCCGGAGCACTCAGCCGAACCGCCTGCATTAGCGGGCGACACCGACAATGCGACCACGTTCACCGAGGATCCGGGGCGCGGCGTGCCAGAGGGAGGCGGAGGGCTCCCCGGCGCAAGTGATGCCACACCGCTCGATCCCGCCGTCTATGCCGACGTAGTCGAGCCCGCGACGCTCCACGCGCTGGCCCGCGCCGACCGAGCCGGCGATCCGGCGAGCCAGGCCGCTGCTGCCGAACAGGCGCGCAAGGATCTCGCCGTGCACGCCGACCATCTGGCACTTCGTCGCGCCGAGCTCGAGCGCCGCGCCCGGCTGCTCCGCGCCGCGGATCGTTGACACGCGACTCGGTCGGCCACCTAAAGTGGTGGTGTGGACCGGCGCGCATTCGTCGTCGCCTTGACGCTGGCGTCGTCGTGCGCCCACGCGCACGCGCACGCGCAGGGTAACGACGCGCTGCGCGTAACCGGCGCTGTCGAGGCCGGCGTCGAAGGGGACTCGAACGCCCACCGTGCGTATTCCGAGCAGCCGCTCCTCGGCACCACGCCGGCCGCGGTCGCACGCGCCGCGCTGCGCGCCAAGGCGACCTTCCGCCCCATGCGGTCGCGCTCATGGGAGCTCTCCGCGCTCGTGGCCGGCAAGCACTTTGCCGGCGCGCCCGGGGTCGCCGACGAGGACGTGCTCGTGGTCGGTGCCGACGCGCGCTTCGTGCAGTCGCTCGGCGAGCGCCCCGCCGCCCTCGCGCTCCACCTCTCGCTGTACGACGCGCTCGAGCGCGACGACGGTGACGGCGAGGAGCACGACTTTCGCACCGGCGACGCCACCGCTTCGCTCACGCTGCTCCGCGAGGGCGCCCCCGACCGCGCGACGCTCTCCGTCGGATACCGCGCGTTCCGCTACAAGCCCGACGGTGACTACGACTTCGGCGGCGAGCACCTCGGCTTCGCCGTCGCGCGCAGATGGCCCCTCGGCGACCTCGGCCCGGTCGTCGCGCTCGGGCTCGACTACACCGCGAGCCGCCGCGGCTACGCGGGCGAGGCGTGGGAGAACCGCTGCCCGGCCGACGCGATGGTGGAGCCCGCGTGCCTCTTTCGCGCCGGCGTGGCCCGCGGCGATCTGCTGCACGTCGCCGCCGCGTCACTCGGGTGGTCGGGCGATCGACTCGTCGACCTGCGCTACGAGCTCTCCCTCGACGACTCGACCAGCTTCGGCCAGTCGTTCCTCCGTCACCGCGTGGAACTCGGCCTCACCACCGACCTCTTGCTGAGGCTCGTGCTCACCGCTCGCCTCACCGTGCAGCTCACGCAGTTCCTCGACCCGGTGCTGTTCGCACGCGACGTCGGCGTCTTCACCATCGAGGACGAGAACCGCAACTCCCTCCTGCTCCACCTCGCACGCGACCTCGGCGAACGCGTCGCGCTCGAAGCGCGGCTCGCGCTCCACGCCAACGAGCTCGCCACCGACGAGCTCGGCTACCGCCGCATCACCGCCTACGCCGGCGTCGTCTGGCGCTTCGGCGCGCCGAGGTAACAGCGCGTCGCGGCGACGCAGGGCGCACTCGTCTGCGACCTAG
>SHYZ01000222.1 GCA_009692535.1 Myxococcales bacterium | reverse complement strand
TGGTGTCGCTCACGTGCAACGTGGTTGCGGCAGTGACAGGCGTCGTGTCGTGCACCGGCGGCGCGACGGTGGGTGCGGTGTCGGGCGGCAGCAGCGCGGCACCGGCCTTGACTGGCAGCGCGTCGTACACCGGCGGCGCGACGGCGGGCGGGGCGGCCATGCGCACGACGAGGTCGGCGAGATCTTCGCGCGTGAAGTGGGGCGCCTCGGTCTGCAGGAAGATCGTGAGCTCGCGGGCGAGGTCGATGGCGCGCGCCGGTCGGCGCTCGGGGTCGAGCGCGAGGGCGCGCATGGCGAGGGACGCGAGTGCGGGCGGGATGTCGGGGCGGCGCGTCGACGGCGCGTCGAGCTTGCCGGTGCTGACGGCGACGATCACCGCCGCGTCGCCATGGCCGCGGAAGAGGCGCGTGCCGGTGATGAGCTCGTAGAGGATGGCGCCGAGCGAGTAGATGTCGGCGCGCGCGTCGATCGGCCGGCCGTCCATCTGCTCGGGCGCCATGTAGCGCACCTTGCCGAGGACCACGCCGGTCGCGGTGCGAAATAGCTTTCCGGCGGCGCGTGCGACGCCGAAGTCGGCGACCTTCACCTCGCCGGAGCGCGACATGAGGATGTTCCGCGGCGAGACGTCGCGATGCACGATGCCGAGCGGGGCACCGCGTGCGTCCTGCTTGTCGTGGGCGTAGGCGAGTCCACGGGCCGCCTCGGCGACAACGAAGGCGGCCATCGCGGGCGGCATGACTGCTTGCGTCGCCGCGAGTCGGTCGATGAGACGGCCGAGGTCGAGCCCGTCGACGAACTCGAGTGCGAGGTAGAGCCGCTGCTCGATCTCGCCGTGATCGAAGGTCTGGATCACGTTGGCGTGGGTGAGCGTGCTGGCGATGCGCGCCTCATCGCGGAAGAGTCGGAGGAACTGCTCGTCGGTGTCGAGGTCGGGCAGGACGAGCTTGAGCGCGACGGTCTTTTCGAAGCCGCTGTCGCCGCGAAGGAGCGCGCGGTAGACCTCGGCCATGCCGCCGGCGGCGATCCGCTCGAGCAGGACGTACTTGCCGAACGGCCGCTCCCCCAACCCGCTCACGGCGCTGACGATAGCGCGTCGTCGGCGGGCACGGGCGGATTACTCGGGCGCGCGCAGGCCGAGGAAGTCGCGCACGGAGCTGTCGCGCGCGAAGGCGAGCTCGCGGCAGGGGACGCGTGCGGCGATGGCGGCTGCGGACGTGAGGAGCGCTGCGGCAGCGGCGCGGTTCAAGGCGTAGCCGAGCGTGTTGCGCAGGAGGCGACGCGTGGCGTCGGCGCGGGCGAGCGGCGTGAGGGCGTGAGCGGCGGCCTGCCGGAGGAATGAGAGCGACTCGAGCGGAGCGGCACCGTCGGCGCACGGGCCGAACTCGCCGTTGAACGGCGTGGCGCACGCGAGCACGCGATCGCCGTCGGGACGGAGCGCGACGAGATCGTCGCCGAGGATGCGGAGTGGGCCGGTGAGCGGGGCGTGCGTCGAGGTCTCGGCACCGCTGATGAGGCGCACGATGGTGGTCTTGCCGGCGCCGCTCTGCCCGGAGAAGACCAGCGCGCGGTCGCCCTCGGCGATTCCGGACGAGTGGAGCAGCAGACCGCCGGCGCGAGGGAGCGCGAGTGAGAGGAGCACGCGCAGCGGGGTCTCGAGGCCGGAGCGTCCAGCGCGACCGGTGAACCGACCGACGAGCGGCTCCCTCGGGGCGGCGGGCAGGTGGATGGTGCCGCCGACCTCGTTGCGCGCGAAGCGGTAGACGCCGTGAGCGACCTCGGTGACATCGAGTGCGGGGTAGGGGAGGCGGCTTGCGGTGAACTCGAAGGTCTCGTCGGTCGTGTACTCCATCACGACGTCGTGCGGCCCGCCGCCAGAGGTGTAGCCGGCCGCGCGCGCGAGGTACTCGTCGACCAACTGTGCGTCGTCGGCGCGAAGGAGGACTTCGACGCCGGCGATGCGGAGCCGTGCCTCGACCGTGAAGTTCACGCCGCGTCCGCTCGCGTGGCCAGCTCGGCGAGCGCGGCGGCGAGCGCATCGGGCGACTCGTGCATCGGCATGTGGCCGGTGCGCGCAAGCTGCAGCCGCCGCGCGCCGCGAATCTTCGCCGCCAGCTCCTCGCCGAGCTTGGGCGGGGTGAGTAAATCGTGGGCGCCGGTCACCACCAACGTGGGTGTGTCGAGCTCGGCGAGACGTTCACGCAGATCGGTCGCGGCGCAGATACGAAAGTCGGCCAGCGTCTGCTCCTGCGAGGCCGCGCAGGCGATCTGTGCGCCGCGTCGCCGCAGCTCGGCGGGGGTCTCGGGCGAGTAGGCGGCGTCGGCGAGGAGCTTGGTCCAGTGCGGCCACGCGCTCGCGAGTGCCTCCTCGATCCCCTTCGCCACGCGGAGGCGCGCGCCGGTGGTGATGAGCGCGAGGCCGGCGACGCGGGTGGGCCATGCGAGCGCGGCGGCGACTGCGACCAGGCCACCCATGCTGTGGCCGACGAGCAGAGCCCGGTCGAGGCAGAGCGTGGCGCAAAGCTCGCCGACCGTGCCGACCAGCTCGTCGAGCGTGGTCGGCGCGCCGGCGGAGCGGCCGTGCCCGGGCAGGTCGAGCGCGATCGTGCGCCGCTGCCGCGCGAGCCGGTGCATCACGCCGAGCCACATCGCCGACGAGCCGCCCGCGCCGTGCACCAGCACGAGCGGCGTGCCCGCGCGCCCTCGGCCGGCCTCGCGGTAGCGAAGGGTCTGGCCGTGAATCGTTACGAGTGGCACGAGCGCGAGATCCTCAGGGCGCGCTGCGTCGGCGCCTAGTGCGCGTTCTGCTTGTGCAGCCGGATCGCCTCGGTCAACTCAGGCACCGCCTGCTCCCAGGTGGCGACGAGGCCGTAGTCTGCGACTTGGAAGATCGGCGCCTCGCCGTCCTTGTTGATCGCGACGATCACCTTGGAGCCCTTCATCCCGGCGAGGTGTTGGATGGCGCCAGAGATCGCGACCGCGATGTAGAGGTCGGGCGCGACCACCTTGCCGGTCTGTCCGACCTGCCAGTCGGCGGGTACGAGGCCCGCGTCGGTGGCGGCGCGCGAGGCACCGACGGCCGCGCCCATGGTGTCGGCGAGCGCCTCGAGGTGACGGAAGTTCTCGCCGGTCTTCATGCCGCGACCGCCCGAGACGACGACCTTGGCGTCGGTCAGCTCGGGCCGCTCGCTCTTCGATGAGTTCACGCCGATGAAGCTCGCGCCGAGCGTGCTCACCTCTCCGGCCTCGGCGGTGGTGAGCGCGCCGGGTAGAGCGAGCGGAACGGCTGGCGGGAACTCGGTCTGCCGCGTCGTGAGCGCGACGATGGCGGTGCTCACCTCGACGGTGGCGATGGCGTTGCCGGCGAGGATCGGCCGGGCGAAGCGCGCCTTGCCGAGCACGCGCGACACGTCGGAGGCCATCGCGGCGTCGAGCAGCGCGGCCACGCGTGGCAGGAGATCCTTGCCGAAGTTGTTCGCGGTCGCGAGCACTGCGGTCGCTCCCTCGGCGCGCGCGATCCGCGCCACGATCGGCGCGTAGCTCTCGGCGAGATAGTGCTCGAGGCGCGCATCCTCGACGAGGATCACGCGCGGCGCGAAGGCGCGTGCGGCCTCGGCTGCGGCAGCGACGCCCGCACCCATGACCAGCAGCACCACCTCGCCGCCGTGATGCTCGGCGAGCTGACGCGCGGCGGCAATCGCCGAGAGCGCGGAGCCGCGCAGCGTGGTGCCCGAAGTTTCGACGACCGTAAGGACGGTTCCCATGGCGGCTCCTTAGATAACCTTCGCTTCGTCGTGAAGCCGCTGCACCAGCTCCGCGATGTCCTTGACCTTGATGCCGGCCTTGCGCGCCGGCGGCGCCTCGACCGAGACGACCTTCACGCGCGGCGTCATCGTCACGCCGAGCGCGGCGGGGGTGAGCTCCTCGATCGGCTTCTTCTTCGCCGCCATGATCCCCTTGAGCGACGCATAGCGCGCCCCTTCGGCCCAGGCATGCGTTTCGGGCGTGCGCGCGTTGCTCACCGAGCGCGGCATCACGCTGCGGAGGTCGACCGTGACCACACCGGGCAGCGGGATCCGCTTGGTCTCGAGCCCTGCGTCGACCTCGCGCCCAACCGTGACCGACTTCTCGTCGGCGGCGAGCGCGATGGTTGCAGCGAAGGTCGCCTGCGGCCAGCCGCAGAGGCCCGCGACCAGCTGGCCGACCTGGTTCGAGTCGCCGTCGACCGCCTGCTTGCCCATCAACAACAGGTCGGGCTTTTCGCGTTCGACCACCGCCTGGACGATGCGCGCGACCACGTCGGAGTCGAGCGCAGCATCGGTGGCGTCGACGAGGATGCCGCGATCCGCGCCCATCGCGAGGCACGAGCGGAGCTGCTGCCCGGACTCCTTCGGCCCGATCGAGAGCACCACGACCTCGCCGGCGCGCTCGCTGGTGGCGCCGTTCTCGACCAGCCGCAGCGCGGTCTCGACCGCGTACTCGTCGAACGTGTTCACCACCCAGCTCACGCTGGAGAGATCGAGCTCCGGTCCCTTGAACTTCGGTCGCAGTTCCGGGTCAGGGACCCGCTTGACGGTGACGAGGATCTTCACGCGCGCTCCTTATCTATCGGTCCGACTTTGTGACGAGGCCTTGTAGCATGAGGTCGCCGAGCCACCCGGCGGCCTTGTCGAGGTCGAGCTTCTCGCCGCGCCCGCTCACCCACCAGAGCGCGAGCTCGTCGAGCGCACCGAACAGCGCACGCGCCACGATCGGCGCGGGCAGCTCCTTGCGGAAGCGGCCCTGCTGCTGCCCGTCGTCGATGATCGCGGCGAGCCGCTTGAGGAACTCGGCGAATCGCGGGTTCGAGTACTGCTTCATGAACTTTTCCGACTGGCGCAGCTCGATCGTGATCACCTCGGCCGCGTGCGGGTTCTGCTGGATCAGCCGCACGTAGGCGCGCATGAAGCGGCGCAGCCGGTCCTCGGGATCACTCGCGCCGGCGAGCTCACGCTCGAGTTCCTCGTGGACCCGCTCCATCTGCACCTCGAAGAGCGAGATGAGCAGCTCGTCCTTGGAGCGGAAGTAGAGGTAGATTGTGCCGTCGGCGACACCGGCGTCCTCAGCGATGTCGGCAACCTTGGCCCCGAAAAACCCCTTCTGGGCGAAGACCTTCTCCGCCGACTCCAGGATCCTCAGGCGCTTGTCGCTCTTGGGTGAATGAGGATTCATTCACCCCGCGTTGTATTGAGCCGCGTGCGTGAAGTCAAGGCGTGCGGCGGCGGCGGCAGCGCTAGCGGAGGACGAACTTCCCCTTGCGGATGACCACGTGCTGCTTCGACTCGGTGAGCTTGACCGAGTCGCCGGTCGAGCGGTTCTCGATGCTGCAGGGGAAGCCGGCGCAGGTCGCCATCTGGGTGGTGTGGCCGCCAATCGAGGTCTGCGTAGAGCTGCCCGGGTTCTTCACGGTGAGGTCGTACTTCTGGTCATCCTCGTTGGAGAGGGTGCCGGCCCACGCCGTCGTGGCAACGCTGAGCGAGACCAGGAACGCGGCGAGTGTGGTGGCGAGGGTTTTCATGGGGTCTCCGAGGGGCGTGTGGCGGGTTTGACGAAGCGACGGCGCCAAAACTTCCAGCGGCCGGCTCAGTTTGTCACAATTGTGCTCGCCGGCAGACCCGCCGGCAGACCCGCGGGCAGACACGGCTTGACCGTCCCCGACACGCAGACTAAAACTCGGCCGATGCCCGCCCGGCGAATCCTCCTCGCCACGCTCCTGACGCTCGGCACGCTGCCGCTCTTCGGCGCGTCTTGCGACAAGAAGTCGGTGGCCGATACGA
>SHYZ01000221.1 GCA_009692535.1 Myxococcales bacterium | reverse complement strand
ACGACTTCCGCCTCTTCGCCGGGCCGCGCGGCGCGCTCAAGCCGCTCCGTCTGACCAACGTCGTGACCGACAGCGAAGGGGACATCTTCGCGACCAAGACCGGCCAGCTCCGGCTGATCCTCTCGGCGAATCAGGGCACCTGGATCGTCGGCCAGTCACGGCGCGAGCTGACCATCGTGCCGGTCGACCGGAACCAGCACCTCATCTACACCGACCTAGGGCCGTACATCGGCGTCCCGCTCGGTACGCCCTGCGACGTGCTGTGACCGGCGGCGAGCCGGGCGCGCGCGACGCTCCTCGGCCGTTTGCAAATAAGATGTCGCGCTTCTATTCTGCACGCTGTGTGGACCCGGCTTGCGGCGCGGCGAGTCCGGGACCTATGGCAGCAGTTCCCGGCGGTGCTGATCCTAGGTGCGCGCCAGGTCGGCAAGACGACGCTCGCTCGACAGGTCCTCAGCAAGCTCCCCTATTGCGACCTCGAGGAGCCGAGGCTGCGCGAGCTCTTCACCGCGGACCCGACCTTCCAGATCAGTGAGCGCGAGCGGGGCGGGCTCATCCTCGATGAGGCGCAGTCGGTTCCGTCGGTATTCCCGGCGCTGCGCGGACTCATCGATGCCGACCGTAAGCGGCGGGGTCGTTTCCTGCTGCTCGGCTCATCCCGGCCGGAGCTCGTGCGCCAAGTGTCGGAGTCGCTCGCGGGCCGGGTCGGGATCGTCGAACTCGAGCCGCTCACCGCCATCGAGACGCGGCGTGGTTCGCCCCGGCTCGGCTGGCGACGGCTCTGGCTGGCCGGTGGATTTCCCGACGCGGTGTGCGGTGACTTCCGCGAGTGGTGGGAGGCGTATCTGCGCACGTACATCGCGCGCGACCTCCCTTCGCTCGGCGTTGCCGCAGAGCCGCTGCTGATGCGTCGCTTGCTCACCATGCTGGCGCACCAGCAGGGCGGGCTGTTCAACGCGTCGCAGCTCGGCGCATCGCTCGGCGTCAGCTACCACACGGTCCAGCGCTACGTAGACATTCTTGAGCAGACATTTCTCGTCCGGCGGCTAACTCCGTACTGGCGCAACATCGGCAAGCGGCTGACCAAGGCGCCCAAGCTCTACCTGCGCGACACCGGACTCCTGCATCACCTGCTCAACATCGCGAGCAGCGCGGAGCTCGACAGCCATCCCGTGCGCGGTGCGAGCTGGGAGACGTTCGTCCTCGAGGATCTGCTCCGGCGTGAGCGGCTCGCGCACCCACACTCGCTCGGCCACTTCTGGCGAACCGCGACGGGGGAAGAGGCCGATCTGATCCTCGATCGTGGCGGCGGTGAGGTGTTCGCCATCGAGGTCAAGGCAGGCAGCGGCACCGATCTCGATGCGGCCACCCGCCTGGACCGCTGCGCCAGAGACGCGGGGGCGCGCCGTGCTTGGGTGATTGGGCAGGCACCGCGGAGCGAGCCCCTCGTCCGCGGCGTCGAGCGGCGTGGCTTCGAGTTGTCGGTTGACTGGTTGCCATGAGCCCGGCGGTGACCGGCGCAGCATCCGGGCGCGCGCGGCTGGGGCAGGTCTTCACGCCGCCGGCGGTGGCCGATCTCGCGCTCGCGCTCGCGCTCGACGGTGCGCCGCGCGAGCCGCGGCTGCTCGATCCCGCGGCGGGCGACGGGGCGTTCCTCGCGGCGGCGGTGCGCGCCGGGATTTCCCCGGGACGCCTCGTCGGTGTCGAGCTCGATCCGCGCGCGTACGCGGCGGCGCGTGCGCGGCTGCCGCGCGGCGTGACGCTCGAGCAGGGCGATTTCCTCGACGAGGCGGCGCCAGCGGAGGGCGAGCTCTACGACGTCGTCGTGACCAACCCACCCTGGGTACGGCAGGAGTTGCTCTCTGGTGACGACAAGGAGCGCGTCGCACGGCGCCTCGCCGCCGACTGGCCCGGGGTCCCCGCGCTGCCGCGACGCGCCGACCTCGCGGCGGCCTTCGTGCTGCGGGCGCTGCGTTTTGTGCGGCCCGGTGGTCGCGTTGCGCTGGTGCTCTCGGCGGCGGCGCTCGAGTCGGACTGGGGCGGGCGGCTGCGCGAGCTGCTCGGCGGACGCGCCCATGTCGTGGCGGTGGTCTCGAGCCCGAGTGAGCGATGGTTCGCCGACGCGGCGGTACACGGCGTGATCGTCGTGCTCGAGCGAGTCCTGCCGGGCGTGCGCGACGCGCGTGCGCCGACGCGTGCGCCGACGCGTGCGCCGACGCGTGCGCGGACGCTGCTCGCTCAACTCAGCGGGCCGATCGGCGAGGCCGCAGGTCGCGTGCGCGCTGTCGCCGACCTCGCGGCAGTCGCGGCGGTTCGCACACTCGACGACGCGGCTCCGTGGCGCGGCCTCGTCGCTGGCACCGATGCATGGCTCGAACTCGCGCGTGCCGCCGGCGATGCGCTGGTGCCGCTCGGCGCGATCGCGCTCGTGCGCCGTGGCCTCACGACCGGCGCGAATGAGTTCTTCTACCTGTCGCGTGCCGACGCGACGGCGCGTGCGATCGAGCCGGAGCTGCTCTCGCCGGTGCTCCGCTCGCCGCGTGAGCTCACGGGCGCACGCGTGGCCGCGCGCGAGGTCGGCACGCTCGCCTTCACCGCACCGCCCGATGCGGCGCTGCTCGCACGCCGCCCGCACGCGGCGGCGTGGGTGCGCGCGCATGCCGCGCTCGCCACGCGCCCGACGCTGGCGTCGCGCTCGCACTGGTGGTCGCTCGCTGCTGCTCCGGCGCGGCTCTTTCTCACCAAGGCCTACGACGCGCGCTTCGTGCAGCCGCTTGCCGACGAGCCGATGCTCTGCGATCAGCGCTTCTACGCCGTCGAGCCGATCGATGGGGACCATGAGCTCCTCGCGGCGGTGCTCAACGGGTCGATCACCGCGCTCGCGCTCGAGGCGCTTGGGCGGCAATCGATGGGCGAGGGCGCGCTCGAGTGGTCGGTGGCCGACGCTGCGCGGCTCCCGGTGATCGATCCGCGCCGTGTGGATCGTGCGCGGCTGCTCGCTGCGTTCGCCGCGGTCTCGCGCCGGCCGATGGGCGAGCTGTTCGCCGAGCGTGACGCACCCGACCGGCGCGTACTCGACCTCGCGCTCTGCGCCGCGCTGCCGGCCGCAGCCCGCGGTTACGGTGAAGCCGCCGCCGCCGCAGTCGCGACGCTCGCCGCCGCCCGACGAGCGCGGGCGGTCTTGCCCGGCGTTAGCCCTCCGCGCGCAGGTACTCGGCGCGCGTGACGCGCACCAGCCCGACGACGAGAAAGCTCACGGTCAGCGCGGCGAGCCAGGCAGCGGCTTCCCACGCCGACGGAGGCGGGCCGCGACGAGCGAAGCCTGCGAGGTGGAGCGCGTGCGACGCGACCGAGAGATTTTGCACCATCGGTAGCACCGACAGCAGCTGCTCGCCGCCGAGCACCCAGCCGAGCACGAAAGGAAACGGATGGCGCGGGAAGAGCGCGGCGGCCGCCCCGACGAAGGCCGCAAATCCAATCGCGCCCGCGACCAGCGCGGCGAGCGTCCGGGCGAGCACGCCGACCTCGACGGTACCGGCGCCGCCGGCGTTCGCGAGTAGCCACGCGCAGGTGAGCGCGGGCGCGAGGAGCAGCACGAGCACCGGCACGAACGCGCAGAGCTTGCCGAGCAGTAGCGCCGACCGTGGCACCGGGCGGGACCAGAGGTACGAGAGGGTGCCCTGCTCGATCTCCTCGCCGATGGCGGGCGCGATCAGCAGCGCGGCCGCGAGCCCCACGAGGAGCCGGAGCGTGAGCACTGCCGCGGCCTGGAAACTGTTTTCGGCCGACGCGTGCCCGAGTGCGATGAGCGTGACTACCGGCGGCAGCAGCGCGAGCAGCAGCAGCAGCCACGGCGCACGGCCCCGCGCGAGGCGCGTCCAAGCGAGCCGACAGAGCACCCAGGTCGCGCTCATCGTCTTGTTGGCCCCTTCGCTGCGGTCAGGTACTCGAAGACTGCGGCCAGGTTGTCGTCGGGCGACGTGAGCCGCGACACGCGCACGCCGAGCGCGAGCGCCGCGCGGGGCAGCTCGTCGTAGAGCCGATCGGGCGCGCGGGTCTCGAGCAGGCATGCGCCCGCATCGACCTCCACGCGGGTGACGTGGTCGGCGGCGAGCAGGCGCGCCGCGAGCTCACGTGGTCGGTCGCACTCGACGCGCACTCGGTGCGGGTGCTCGTCGATCAGCTCGCGCACGCGGTGGACGTTGCCCTCGGCGAGCACCTGCCCGCGGTGGATGAGGACGATCTCCTGTGTGAGCGCTTCGACCTCGTGCAGCACGTGGCTCGACAGCACGATGGTCTTGCCCGCCTGCGCAAGTGCGCGGGTCTTGGCGACGATGCTCATGCGCGCGAGTGGGTCGCAGCCGGTGAGCGGCTCGTCGAGGAGGATCAGGTCGGGGTCGTGCGTGAGCGTGGCCGCGAGCTTGGTGCGCTGGCGCATTCCCTTCGAGAAGCCGCCGAGTCGGCGGTCAATTGCCGCGCTGAGCCCGAGCTCGACGAGGGTCTCCTCGGCGCGGCGCCTCGCGTCACGCGTGGAGAGCCCCGAGAGCTGGCCGAGCAGCGTCACGAACTCGCGCGCGGTGAGGTCGTCCCAGACGCCCTCGTGCTCGGGGCAGTAGCCGATGCGCCGGCGCGCCGCGCGGTCGTCGTGCGCATCGCGGCCGAAGACGAGTGCGCGTCCGCGCGAGGGGCGAATGATCCCGGCGAGGAGCCTGAGCAGCGTCGACTTGCCGGCGCCGTTCGGTCCCAGGAGGCCGACGACACCGCCGTGCACGCGGAGCGTGACGTCCTGCAGTCCGAGCACCTGCCCGTACCAGCGCGAGACGTGATCGAGCTCGATCGCCGGCGGCGCGGTCCACGATGAGGTTGGCGGTGACGGCGACGACGGCGCGGCGAGGTCTGCGGCGAGGTTCATGAGCTGGCCAGTCCCGCGGTCTCTGCGTTGCGGACCCGCAGCCAGACGGCCAGCACGCCGAGCGCCGAGATCATGATGAGCGCAGCGAGCGCGGCGGGTGCGGGCGGCAAGTTGCTCTGTGGTTTGACGCCGAAGAGCCAGGCCGCCACTGCCGTGAGATCTGCCGACGCCGAGAAGAGCTGCGGCCAGGTCTCGCCGGTGGCTTCGGTCGCGCCGCGGAGCACCGGCCCGATGACCACGAAGTAGATGGCGTAGATCGCCTGCGCCGGGATCCGCCGGGCGAGTAGCGCGCCGAGTCCGGCGGCGGGGAGGACGTGCGCGGCGGTCGCGAGCAGACCGAGCAGCGCGGCGCGCAGCACGACCGGCACGAGGCCGGCGGCGTCGGCGAGTGAGTCGACGAGGAAGAGCCGCACGAGCGAGAGCAGCACCGGGCCGGCGAAGAGCGCGAGTCCGATCACGACGAACAGGCCGCAGAGCTTGCCGCGGACGTAGTCGATCGGACGGATCGGTCGCGAGAAGTAGAAGCTGAACGCGCCGAGCCGCAGATCGTTGGCGATCGCGGAGCAGGCGACGGTGAGCGCGAGCAGGAAGCCCCAGAGCGAGAAGAATTCGAGCGAGTGGTAGACGACGAAATCTTCGCCGGGCAGGAGTTGGACGCCGCCGCCGCCGCCGAGGAGCTTGGAGACGCGGTGCGACACGATCATTACGATGGCGGCGCCGAGCACGGTGAGTGCGGCGCCGGCGAGCGGCACCTTCACGCCCCAGCGCGAGCGCCACGCGACGGCGATGACGTTGCGCGTGATCGCCCACGCACGTCGCGACTGCGGCAGGCGCGGGCCGTCGTACGACCGGTAGCCGACATCGTGGATGGTGCCGCGCGGCGCGGCGCCTGTCGGGCTCACGATTGGGCTC
>SHYZ01000220.1 GCA_009692535.1 Myxococcales bacterium | reverse complement strand
TTCTCCGTGATGTACGGCGGGTTCGCGACCACCGCGTGGAACTTCGTTGCGAAGACCTTGCGAAGCGCCGCGCGCACATCGGAGCGCGTGAACGTCGCGATTGGCTTCTCTTCGACCTTCGTGAACAGGTCAAACTGCGTCGAGGACTTCTGCTCCTCCTTCTCGACCTGTTCGAGCCCGTCTGCCCAGTACACGTGCGGATGAAAGCGCGCGGCGTCGGCGAGCTTCGTCACCCCCGCGAGTTCGGCCGCGG
Source organism: Myxococcales bacterium (assembly GCA_009692535.1). Taxonomy (GTDB): domain Bacteria; phylum Myxococcota_A; class Polyangia; order Haliangiales; family SHYZ01; genus SHYZ01. Next base: position 5,619 of record SHYZ01000220.1, on the reverse strand, counting down.
TCATGACGAGTCGCGTGCGGGCCAGCGCGCAGGCGTAATCGTTCAGGTCTATGCCGACGACGCGATCAAGCGCATGCGAGACGACCTTCGCGCGGTCCCAGTCTGCGTGCTTTGCAGCAGTCGCAGCGATGAGGCGCCTGAGCCCGTCGATCAGGAAGTGGCCCGAGCCGCAGGCGGGATCGAGCAGCCGTACCTCGTCGGCGCCGAACGTTTCGATGGCAGGAGTCAGCGTGCGATCGAGGATGAAGGCGCGCACGAACTCCGGCGTCTGGCAAAGGGCATAGCGGGCCTTTACGACCGGATCGAGCTCTTGGTAGAGATCGCCCATCAGCTCGCCCTCGAAGCGCTCTTCGGCGAAGCTCCAGACCGCGCCCGTGTCAGCATCGCGATGGCGCCAGAAAGCGATCAGCGCGCGAGACAGCTCGTCGGATGGGATGGCGACCTCTGCGGGCTGCGGACTGAACAGCTCGGGCAGGCCACCGTGCGAGCTGGCGAGGTCGCGGTAGACCCAGCGCAAGAAGGCCGTCTCGCCTAGATGTGGCGCCAGTCGCTCGAAGAGCTGTTGAGCCTCCTGGTCGAGCAGCCGACCGGGCGTGAGGAGTCCGCGATCCTCGAGCACGCGGACGTAGACGGACTTGAGCACCCACAAGACGGCCGCGCGCCGCGAGAGCAGGTCGGTCCAGACGTCGAAGTCCTCAGCCACCTGCTCGTCGGCGTGGAGCTGCTGGGCGCGAACTCGGGTGTCGCCGGGCGCCCGCATCTTCGCGCGCAGATCGGTGGCGATCCTGCCGACATGGTCGCGCAACGCCTTGGTCAGTCGGGCTCGGTCGTTCGGCTTCATGCGTGGCTCGGCCCGGGCAGCGGGTTCAGAAGAGGCAGCGTCGCGCCCTCGAGGTGCCACATGGCGGGCCCCTCGTTGAAACGCGGCTGGCGGTTGTGGATGACGCCGGGGACCACGAGCACCCAGAAGCCTCGGCTGCCGGAGAGCGTCTCGTCGTACAGGCGGCGCGGCAGGTCGAGGGCCTCGCAGAGCCCGAAGAGCGAGGTGTCGCCGAGCACCACGACGTTGCCCGGCTTCCCGTGTTCCTCGAGCAGGCGAAACAGCGTCGCCTCCGCGGCCTCGGTCAGCGCCTCGCGCTGGCCAACGAAACGCTCGGCTCGCTCGAGCGACGGTAGTTCCGCGGCGCGATCGGCGAAGAACGCATCGTCGAACGAGAGCCACTTGCCGCCGAGCGCGCTCGCGACGGAGCGGCCCAGCTCCGCGTGCCGCTCGGGCGGCGTCACGAGCATGCGGAAGCCGCGCGTAGCGGCCGCGTCACGCAGCATGTCGCGCACGACCGCCTCGGGGCTGCGCTCGCTGCCGAGCGAACTCGGCAGGTCGTCGGCCGCCAGCGCCGGGCCCGCGACGATGGAGCCGGTCTGCCCCAGCAGCACCAGACTCCCCTGCACCCGACAGTCGAGCGCGTCCAGCAGCGTGAGTAGGTGCTCCGCGTCGGGGTAGGGCGTGTCGGCGCCGAAACTTTGCTGCACGCGGCGCATCAACTCGTCGAGCTCGAGCGGCTCGCGCGCCCGCTCCAGCACGAACGGGATGCTCTGCCTAGGGTCGATCGGCCCGATGAAGAGCTGGCCCGAGTCGGTGAACCGAACGTCCTCGCAGAGCCGCACGCCCAGCGCGAGCGGATCCCCGCCGAAGTGAGGTAGCAGGCCGGCCAGCGTGCGCCTTGCTGCTTCGCGCTCCACCGGCGGCCACTGCCCGGCCAGCCGCACGACCTCCGCGGCGAACGCCTCGAGCGTCGCTCGATCGAAGCCGGGGCGCGCGGCGAGGGGTTGATCGGCGCCGTCCACGTCGACGAGGTGCGCGCGGCCCGGTGAGACGCGTACCAGCAGGCGGACGATGCCCACGCCGGTGACGGTGCCCGCGGGCCACTGCTCTTCGAACCGCTCGCCGAGCTCGTCGAGTCGGACGATGCCGCCGAAGCCGGTGGACTCGCCGAAGTCGCCGAGCGCCCCGTCGAGCGCGGCGCTGAGGTCGCCGAGGACGCTGAGATCGAGGCGCTCGAGCCCCCGCGACGCGTCGTTGCTGATCTGCGGCTGGCTCCTGCCGAGGTCCTCGGCGATCTGCGCCTGCGTCTCCGGGTCACAGGTGATGCCGACGGAGCGCTCGACGGCGATACGCTGGGCGTCGCTCAGCGGCCGGGACGCGAGGTCCCAGAGGCGATCGAGCGTGTGCGCGCCGTCGCCGTCGCCGGTGCTGTGCGCGCGGAACTGGTGGAGCGCCTCGACGACCTCCGCCAGCTTTTTCCTGCCGATCCCGGGGACCTCGAGCAGTTCGCTGCGGGTCAGCGCGGCGACCGCTCCGACGGTCGGCAGCTCGGCCTGAACGAGCGCGGCGCAGAGCGCGGCACCGAGCGGCAGCTTCTGGACCGGCTCCGGCGAATCGCACAGCTCGGGCACGAGTGGCGGCTCGGCCCGCGTCGGCGCACCGGTGCCGGCGGTCATGCCCCGCCCGAGCAGCGCCTCCTGGAACAGGGTGATGTCGCTGGCGGTCTTGGTGCCGATCGCGTGGATGGCACGCACCTGCGCAGACGGCAGCGCGAGCAGCTCGCCCACGGTGTGCACCCGGCAGCGCGCGAGCGCGTTGATGGCGCGTCGTGACAGGCCCGTGAGCCGGAGCGGGGTCGTCGCGTCGAGCTGCTCCGACGGCGGAGTGGTCGGCGTCGCGATCGTGTCGACGCCGAGGGCGATGCGCAGCGCGTCGCGCAGTGCGTGCGCAGACGGGAAGCGTCGCTCCGGCGTGGGATCGAGCGCCTTGCGAAAGAAGGCGCAGAGGCCGGACGGCTGGATGTCGTCGTCGCGGACGGCGGGCGCCTGGCCGGGCTCGGGGACGCGCCCGTCGAAGGCGTGGCGGCCGGCGTAGAGCTCGAACAGGCAGAGCGCCGCGGCGAAGCGATCGGTCTGGTGCGTCCAGCGCGCGCTCGCCGGGTCGCGGTAGAGCGCGGTGCCGCCGTAAGGGGCGTCCTCGGGCATCTCCACGAGGCTGAAGTCGATGATGGTGAGCCTGCCCTCGCAGACGAGCAGGTTGTCGGGCTTGAGGTCCTTGTGGGTGATCGCCTTCTGCTCGAGGTACTCGAGGCCGGCGAGCAGATCCTCGGCGATCTTGCGCTGCACGGTCGGCTCCGGGGCGGGATGGAGCACCAGCCACTGGCGCAGCGTCACCCCGGCGACGCGCTCCATCACCATCGTGAGCCGCCCCTCGACCATCTTGGTGAGGTCGATGACGCGCACGACGTTGGGGTGGTCGAGCGTCGAGAGCACCTGGTACTCGCTGCGCAGCGAGTCTTCGGCGGAGTGATTCACGCTGGCGATCTTGAGCGCGCGGGTGCGCCCGCTGACGAGATGGCGCGCAGCGTAGACGATGGCCATGCCGCCCTGGCCGAGGCGCGACACGATCTCGTAGTCGCTGCCGACCCGCGTGCCCGCCTGGAGGTTGTCGGCGTTGAGCGACGCGCGCCCGACGTTCGGCAACGCGCCCTGCGTGCGCGGCGCGGGATCCCGCCCCACGCGCACGGCGTCGATCGCTTCGGCGAGGGCGGGGAAACGGTCGGTCGCCCGGAGCTCGACCATGCGCGCGACCGCCTCGTCGAGGCTCAGCGGGATGCGCTGGGCGACGTCGCGTACCCGGTGCAGCAGCCGCCGGGTGGACATGAACTGCCGCGTGCTCTCGAAGAGCGGCTTGCCGGTGAGCAGCAGGGCGAGCATCGCGCCGAGGCTGAACTGGTCGGACGCCGGCTCCGCGCTGCTGAACGCCATGACGACCTCGGGCGCAGCGAAGAGCAGGCGCTCGTCAGCGACGGTCGTGAAGGAGATGGTGACGTCGCTCGAGAGCTGCTTCGCGAGGTCGAATCCCGTTACGCGAATCTGCGTCGGCGCCTGCTGGTCCTCGACCAGGACGACCTCGGGGCGCAGGAGCCGGTGCACGACGCCCTGCCGGTGCGCTTCGTCGATCGTCCGCGCGATGCGCAGCCAGAGGTCGGTGCGCGCATGCAGGTCTGCCCGCTCCTTACCGCGAGCGTCGGGCCCGTACCGCTCGACCCAGGTGGTGAGCGTGATCCCCTTGAAGTACTCGAGCGGCAGCACGATGCCCGCCTCGTCGGAGAACGGCGGATCGGCAGTGAGCACGCCCTCGCTGCGGCCGAGGCGACCGAGCACCTGCGCCTCCCAACGCGCGCGGTCGGCCACGCGCTGGCGCTGTTCGTCGGTGGCGAGCGGCGGGCTGCGGTAGATGCGCAGCACGCGCTCGGCGGAGGAGAGGGTGTTCCTGCCGAGGAGCTCGGTGAAGGTGTCCTGGTGGTCGAGGGTCGCGAGCACCTCGTACTCGCGCACCCGCCGGACCGGCCGGGGTCCGCGCTGCGCGCCGGTGAAGACCTCGAGCAGCTCGCGCTGGGCGAGGGCGGAGGACGTGCGCGCACGGCCCTGGCTTAGCCGGTCGATGAGCGCGGGTTCCTGAAGCGCCGCGAGGATGGTCTTCCGGGTGTGAATGCGGTCATTGCTCGCCGGGCCGCGCACGCCGACGTCGGTCGTGGCGGAGAGGAAAACGAGCCCCTCGGTCCAGACCTGCCCGGCCTGGAAGCTCGCGTTCCTGAGGTGGGACTTCAGGACCTGCGCGGTCAGGCGGTTCAGCTTGAGGGGGCTGCGGATCTTTTCGGGGAGCCACCAGTCGTGGTCGGTGCCCTCGATGCGTCCGCGGAAGGACTTGATCTCGACGACGAAGATCGCGTGCGGCGCGACGACGACCGCATCCAACTCGAAGACGACGCCGCTCCGCTCCACGAGCCACGGGTTGCCGTAGACCGTGTAATCCGAGGGCAGCCCCTCGACGAGGAACCGGAGGGCCTGTCGCTCGGGGTCGTGCGCGGGTTCGCCGATCGGGATGAACTGGGCGGTCATGGTCAGACCAGCAGGAGCCTTGCCGTCGGGAACCAGATCGCGAGCTGGTCCTCGACGCGGAAGAGGCCGCCCTTGTCGGGATGCAGGCCGATGACGAAGTCGAAGGTGCGCTGCCGCAGCGGGTGCTCGGCCTTGCGGAGAGCTTCGACGTCGACCCGGGTGGTGAAGTCCGCGTGGGGCGTGCCGAGCTCGAGGGCGATCACGCCGGCCAGGGTGAGCTCCTGCCAGGAGCCGCACGCGATCGTGAAGTTGTCCTGGAGCGTGAGGTCGCGCTGCGCAGCCACGAGGTGATGCGCGAGCTGTCCGCCTGTCCCGGGAAGCTCGAGCACCTTCTGGTGGGGCTTCACGACGTGGAGCTCGGAGCGGGCCATCCGCGTGGGGAGACCGAGGAGGCGGCCCTGCTCCGCTACATAATCGGGGCCCGGTCCGGTGAGGGGGAGGGCGGCGACTGTCTCGAGCCATGCGTCGGCCGTCGCCTCGGGAAGAGTGTTGGGGTGAATGGGGCCGCCGAGCGCCGCCGGATCGAACGGGACGCGATGCAGGACCGCCGCGTCCTCGAAGAGGAGCGCCACGAGGTCGGCGCTCGTGAGGCGACCGCGAAAGCGGCGCCACGTGGTGAGCTTGGGTTCGATGAGCCGCTGCTTGCGCCGTCCGGCGGCTTCATCCCGGGCG
>SHYZ01000219.1 GCA_009692535.1 Myxococcales bacterium | reverse complement strand
GCGCCGGCGCGGTCGGCGTCTTGAGTGTCGCGAGCGCGCGCGCGATCAGAAGCCGAAGCGGACGGGGGTCGGCGTGGTGCGAATAGTCACCACGGTGCCGTCGCCAAGTTGGCCAGTCGAGTTGGACCCCCAGCACTTTGCGCCGCCGGTCACCAGGAGCGCGCAGACGTGGTAGCTGCCGGCAGTCAGCGCGGCGACGCCCGCGAGTGCGGGGACCACAGTCGGCGTGGCACCGCCCAAGAAGAGTCCCGGGTCAATGGCGAGTTGCCCGAAAGAGTTGTCGCCCCAGCACTGCGCCGACCCATCACCCATCACCGCACAGGTTTTGTTGCCGCCCGCCGCGAGCGCAACCGCGCCAGAATCCAGCGCTGCGCCCATCGGTGCCAGCAACCGGCTCGGCGTCGTGATGGCGACGCCAACCTGCCCATCCGAGTTATCTCCCCAGCAGCGCACTGAACCATCTGTGCCACGCGCGCAGCTGTGTTGGTACCCGAGCGCCAGCTCCGCCACGTCGGTGAGCCCCGAGACCGGGACGGGAACGGCAGAGTCAGTGCCGGTGCCGTTGCCGAGGCCACCCAGCAGGTTGTGGCCCCAGCAGCGCACGGTGTTGTCAATCAGTCGTGCGCAGCTATGCACCCTTCCGAGCGCGACCTCAACGACCGTAACGTCGGCGAGACCGAACACCTGGACAGGAGCTGAGCTGTTCAATGTAGTGCCATCACCGAGCTGACCGGATCTGTTGTCACCCCAGCAGTGCACGGTCCCGTCGGTGAGGCGGGCGCAGGCGTGAATCCCGCCGACGTCAAGCTCCACCACCCCGGCAAGTCGCACCACTGCCGCCGGCGTGCCACGATACGTCGTCACAGCGCCGACGCCGAGCTGACCGAACGCGTTCGCGCCCCAGCAGGAGACGCGACCATCCGTGTGCAGTGCGCATGCAGACCTATCGCCCGCGGCGATCGCAGCGACCGCGCCGAACCCCGCGAGCCCAGCCACCACCGACGGCGTGTTCTGCCGCTGGAACGTGCCGTCACCGAGTTGCCCGAGCTCGTTAGCCCCCCAGCAGCGCACCGAACCGTCCGACACGAGCGAGCAGGTGGCGTCCGCTCCGCTTTCCGAGCTCGTGCCCAGTGCCGTGGCCCCCGCCGCCAACTGCACGAAGTACGGATTGCACGCGTACTGCGTCTCGTCCACCTCATCATCGCCGAGCACGCCGTCGCCGTCATCGTCTCGGCCGACCTCGACGCGCGTCCCGCCATGCACGCATTCGCCACCCCAAGGGGCTGCACTCACGCGCACGGCGACGCCATCCGTGCCGTCCATTCCGTCCATTCCGTCCATTCCGTCCACACCGTCGCCCCCGTTGCAGATGTACTCGGTGGACGCGACCTCGCCCTCGCTGAGGACCCCGTTGCGATCGTCGTCGAGCCCCGACCGGATCGCCACGCCCCCCTCGGCACAGTTCGCCCCCGCGGGCTCCGCATCGAGTCGCACCACGCTCGACGGTGGAATCGCCACGCCACACGCGCTCACGACTACGAGTACTGCCGCGAACGCTCCCCAATGCCGGTACCGCCGTGCGCGCATCATCCCTGCTCCTTCCCAACCGCACGCATGACCCTCACGACCCGCGCGCACGCCGGGACCATAACCGACGCACTGCGCCCCTTCAACCGGCGCCCCATCGACACCCACTCCGCCGCGCCCTACGCTCGCGCCATGCTCTCCGCCGCCCTCGCCGCCCTCTCCGCGCTCTTGTGCGCCGCGCTGCTCGTGGCCGAGCGCCGCGAGTCGGTCGGCGCGCGGCTGGTCACGAAATCGCTCGCCTCCCTCGCCTTCGTCGCCGCCGCGGTCGCCACCCTCGTCGCCGCCGGCGCGACTGACTCGGCTGCCGGACGCGCCACGCTCGTCGCGCTCGTGCTCTCGCTCATCGGTGACGTGCTGCTGGTGCCAAGCGATCCGCGCGCATTCCTCGCCGGCCTCGGCGCGTTCCTGCTCGCGCACCTCGCGTTCGCCGGCGCGTTCCTCGCACGCGGCGTCACCCCCACGCCGACGCTCGTCGCCGCGCTCGCGCTGCTCCCGGTCGCACTCTTCGTCGGACGCTGGCTGCTGCCGCACGTCGAGGCCGCGATGCGCGCGCCGGTGGTCGCGTACATGACCGCCATCTCGATCATGGTCGCGCTCTCCGTGGGCGCTGCGGCGCACACCGGCCGCGCCGATTTGGTCATCGCCGCGATCGTCTTCTTTCTCTCCGACCTCACCGTGGCCCGTGACCGCTTCGTCGCGCCGGGCTTTCCCAACCGCCTCGTCGGGCTTCCGCTCTACTACGCCGCCCAAATCGCGTTCGCGCTCGGCGCGGCGTGACGCCGGCCCGCGCGACCCTGTACGCACCGTGTTATCGTCGCGACGTTGCTCGCCTCTGCCGCACGCCGTGCGCTCCTCTCTGCGACCGTCGTCGCGTTGGTCCCCGCCTGTGAACGCGCACCTGACGAACGCATCTGCCCCGACGTGGGCGCGGGCTCGCTCGTCGTGACCGAACTGCGTGGCGCACAGACCGACGACGACACCTGGGGCCAGTGGATCGAGCTACACAACCCGACCGACGCTGCCATCCCCCTCGCCGGCATCGGTCTCCATCTGCTCCGTCTCGATGGTGGCGACGAGGCGACCGTGCTGGTCCGTGATCACGCCCTCGTCGCAGCCGCCGGCGCCTACGTCGTGCTCGGACGCTTCACCGACGAGACCATCCCCACCCACGTCGACTACGCCTACGGCAACGACCTCGAGGCCGACCTCTTTGCCGGCGCCGCGCTCGAGCTCCGCTCCTGTGAGGTGCTGCTCGATCGCGTGATCTGGCGCCAGCTCCCTACCGCCGGCACGCACTCGCTCGGCAAAGTGCCCGGCGCAGCGCCCGACGCCACCACCAACGACGACGAAGCCCTCTGGTGCACCGACGCTACCGCCGCACCATCTACCCCCGCCCTTCCCGGCACACCCGGCGAGGAGAATCATCCATGCAGCTGAACCGCTTCCGGCTCTTTGCCGTCATCCTCTCCCTCCTGCTTTCTGCGCTGCTCTCGGCGTGTGCCTCCACCGCGCTCGCGAAGCAGCGCCGCTACGAGCGCAAGCAGGCGCAGGCCGAGCTCGCCCGAGCCGAAAAGCCGGGACTGCTCCTCGGTGACTATCCACTCGCCGAAGAGGCGGTGATCGACGGCGACACGATCCGCGTCGATGGTCTCGGCGCCAGCCTGCGCCTCCTCGGCATCGACACCGAGGAGACCTTCAAGAAGGACTCGGAACGCCGCGCCTTCGATCAAGGGTGGGAGCAATACCTCGCCGCGATGAAGGGCGACGCCAAGCGCCCGGTAAAAATGGCCACGCCCCTCGGTGAAGAGGCCAAGGTCTGGGCGCGCGCGTTCCTCGCCGGCGCCAAGAGCGTCCGTCTCGAGCGCGATCACCCCAAAGAGATCCGCGACTTCTTCGACCGCTACCTCGCCTACATCCTCGTCGAGCGAGACGGCAAGTGGCTCAACTTCTCCATCGAGTCAGTGCGCGCCGGCATGAGCCCCTACTTCACCAAGTACGGCCTCTCGCGCCGCTTCCACGGTGAGTTCCTCGCGGCCGAGCAGGAAGCACGCGATGCGAAACGCGGCATCTGGGATCCCGCCAAGCAGCACTACCCCGACTACGACGAGCGCAAGGTCTGGTGGGACACGCGCGGCACTTTCCTCCACGCGTTCGAGAAGACCGCCGAGCAACACGAGAACCACGTCGTCCTCACCCACTACGACGCGCTCGACCGGATCGAGCGACACGAGGGGAAGGAGATCGTCCTTCTCGGCTCTGTCGGCGACATCCACCTCGGCGCGAGTGGACCCTCGCGCGTCACGCTCAACCGTCGCCAGCGTCAGGGCTTCAACCTGATCTTCTTCGACAAGGATGTCTTCCTCTCATCGGGCATCGCCGCTCGACAGAGTCAGTTCGTCACCGTGCGCGGCACCGTCACGCGCTACAAGAACAAGCACAACGGCAAAGAGGAGCTGCAGATCGTCGTAAGCCTCCCCGGCCAGATCGGCAGCCCCTTCACCGTCGGAGCCCCGAATGTCACGAACTAGCTTCCTTGGCACGGCGATGCTCACCACGCTCACCACGCTCACCGCATGCGGGCCCACCGGCGACGACCAACCCTCTTGTGCCGCGGCGCTGCTCCCCGGCGACCTCGTGCTCAGTGAGGTGCTCGCGAACCCCGCGGGCGACGACGCCGGCAACGAGTGGTTTGAGTTGGTGAACGCCGGCAGCACCGCGGCCGACCTCGTGGGGCTCACCCTCGTCTCCTCGCGCGCCGACGGTCTCGACGAGAAGACGCACCGCGTGACACGTGGCCTCCTCGTCGACCCGGGCGCCTACGTCGTCCTTGGCGGCGTGCGCGACGAGCTTCGTCCCGGCTTCGTCGACTACGGCTTCGCGTCCGAGCTCGGCACGCTGCGCAACGAGAGCGGTCGACTCGCGCTCCGCTGCGGCGACACCTTGCTCGACGAAGTCCGTTACGCCGACATGGACTCAGGCGTCGCGCAGGGGTTCTCCGGCGCGCTCTCCCCCGACCACATCGCAAACGACGACCCGGCCAACTGGTGTGGTCAGATGAGCCAGTTCTCGCCGATGAACTTCGGCACGCCGGGCGAAGCGAACGACGCCTGCCGCCCGGTCGTGCCCGACACGATGTGCGACGACAACGGCACGCTGCGCGAGATCGTGCCGCCGCCCGAGGGCGCGCTCGTGATCACCGAGGTGATGGCCAACCCCTCCGCCGCGGGCGATGACACCGGCGAGTGGTTCGAGCTGCACGTGACCGCGGACGGCGATCTGAACGGGCTCGAGATCGGGCGCACGCCCGGCGCTGTCGACAGCGTGGTCTCGTCAGTCACCTGCATCCACGTGACCGCTGGCGCAGACCTCGTCATCGCGCGCGTCACCGACCCGCTGCTAAACGGCGGACTCGCGCGGGTCGACGGCCTGTTCGACTTTGGGATGACCAACTCGGGCGGGCGTCTGTTCGTCGGGCGCGGCGGCGTCGTATACGACGCGATCACCTGGACCAGCGTCGGCGACGGCAAGAGCCGTTCGCTCGATCCCGGCCGCACCGATCCCGTGCAAAACGACGACGCGCTCGGCTGGTGCGAGGCGACCTCGCCTTATGGTGCCGGCGACCGCGGCACGCCCGGCGCGCCCAACGTCGCGTGCCCCATCGTGGTCCCGCCCGGCATGTGCCTCATCGGCACGAACCTCCGCACGATCACGCCCGCCACGCCCGGCGACCTCGTGATCACCGAGGTGATGCCCAACCCCTCGGCGGTCTCTGACACCGCCGGCGAGTGGTTCGAGGTGCTGGTCACGCGCGACATCGATCTCAACGGGCTCGAGCTCGGCAAGGCCGCCGGCGCAGTGCTCGACACCGTCGCGGCGGCGGACTGTATCGGCGTCGCGGCCGGGACGCGCCTCGTCTTCGCGCACGGCGACCTCCCCGCCACCAACGGTGGCCTGCCGCAGGTCGACCGCATCTTCTCCTTCGCACTGGTGAACTCCAGCGACGGCGTGTTCGTCGGCGTCGGCGGCGCCCTGATCGACGCCATCACCTGGACCGCTTCGGCCGACGGCGCCACGACCAGCCTCGATCCCGATCTCCAGAACGCGACCGACAACGACCTCGCGACCAGCTTCTGTCCCGCGCCCGCCGACGCAACCTACGGCGCAGGCGACCGGGGCACGCCGGGCGGAGCCAACCCGCAGTGCCCTTGATGCGACGGCGCGCGCTCGCGTGCGGCGGCAGGGTCGTCGTTGCCCTTGGCCTCGGCGGCGGCGCGAGCGCTCTCGTCGGATGTGCTCCGGGGGAGCCGGCCTGCGGACCGGCGCGCGCC
>SHYZ01000218.1 GCA_009692535.1 Myxococcales bacterium | reverse complement strand
TGCTGCTGGTGCTGCCGGTGCTGCCGACGGTGCTAGCGACCACCTCGAGCGTCGTGCCGGGCCGAAGCGACTTGCCGCGCACGAGGCAGCTCCAGACACCTTCGCCATCGGCCGGCGCGGGGCCGAGGAAGAGCACCTCGACGGCGCCGCCCGACGGCTTTTTGGCACGCACGCGCGCGGGGAGCACCTTGGCGTCGTTCACCACGAGCAGCGTGCCGGGCACGAGCAGCGTTGGCAGCGCGTCGAACTGGTGGTGCGCGAGGGCGTCGCCTGCGCCGACGTGGAGCAGGCGCGAGCCGTCACGACGGGGCGCAGGCTGCTGCGCGATCAGCTCCTCGGGAAGCGCGTAGTCGAAGTCGTCGAGCAGCACCGCGGCATCGATAGCACATCCGCCGGAGCCACCGGCAGCGCCGAGCGCGCGTGCTACCGTGCGGCGCACGATGCTCACGCGGATGCTGCTTGCGGCCACGCTGCTCGGGCTCGCGGGGCGTGCGGAAGCCGCGCCGCTCGACGTGGACGGCGACGGGCGCGCGGACCAACTGGAGTTTCTTCCGACGGGCAGCGTGCGGCTCGCACTCGCAGCCGGCGGCGGCGCCGAAGCTGCGCTGCCGATCGCGGTGTGGCGGATGCTCTCAGCCGAGGCGGAGAGTGCGCGGGTTGGTGGGCGCATCGTGGTGCTGCTTCGCGCGCGGGTGCTCGACGTGGAGCGCGGCGTAGAGCGCGGACACGCGACCGCGTGGGAGTGGCGCGGGGGACAGCTCGCGCCGATGTTCACCGAGACGATCGGCGACGGTGGCGCAGCGGCAGCGGAAGACGCGCCCGGCGCTCGTCGCATGCTCTCGCTCTCGTCGCGGGCGGTGTTGCTCTGGGAGGAGCGCCCCGGCCATGACGGTTGCGATGGCGCGCCACTCCGGCTGTTCGAGCGCGCTTGGGACTTTGGGACCGCACGGTTCCGCCTGCTGGCGCCGGCGATCCCCGCCGCTTCGACGAAGGTGAAGCTCGAGCGCGGCAAGACGCCGGCGTGGGCGCTGGCACCGAGCACTCGGCTGCCGTTCACCATCGCGTCGACCACAGAGGAAGATGGCGGCCTCGCGGCGGGACTGCTCGCGCCGACCGAGCTTGGCGACGGGCGCGTCGAGACGGCGTGGCAGGAGTCACGCGCCGGCGATGGGCGCGGCACGCAGTTCATCGCGCGCACCAAGGTGCCGCGGCGGATCGTCGCGGTGAGCGTCGTGCCGGGGAACGCCGCCACCAAGGACGCGTTCCTCGCGGCCAACCGGGTGCGCGCGCTGCGGCTCCAGGTCGACCACGGCGCGGCGATCGACCTTGAGCTCGAGAGCGATCCTGCGCGCGTGCCGACGAGCTTCGCTGAGAGTTGGTTCGCGCTGCTCCCGGCGCCCGTCGAGGCGTCGTGCGCGAGCGTCACGCTGACTGCCGTCTATCCGGCAGCAGGCGCGCGCGGCGGCGGCCGGAGCGCGATCGCGGCGCTGCGGCTCCACACCGAGGAGGAGCTCGCTGGCGCAGCAGGTGTCGCTCAGGAGCTTGGTGACGGACGACTCGCACCGCGTGACGCCGCGATGCTGCTCGCCGGCGCGGGCGAGCCGGGCGCGCGCGCGGTGGTGGCTGCGCTCGGCGACGTGGCACTGCCCGCTGCGGCGCGGCGGCGACTCGAGGGCGCGCTGCTCGACGCACCGCACGCCGTCGGCACCAAGGTGCTCGTCGAGCTTTTGGCGCGCGACTCTGGCGAGGCACGCGATCATGGCGAGGCGCGCGCGGTGGCTGCGCTCGCACGCCTCGGTCGCGATGCAGTGCCGGCGCTCGCCGCGCTCCTCGCCGACGAAGGCGCCGCGGTGCGGGCGCGCGGTGCTGCGGCCATCGTGTTGGGACGCATCGCCGACAACGCAGCGTGGTTGGCGATGATCGCCGCGTGCGGCCACGGCCCGCGCGCGGTGAGGAACGCCGTCGCGCTCGCGCTCGGCGGGCGCGACGTGAGTGAGCTCGGTGCGCTCGGACTGCTGCTCGACACCGGCACCGACGAGGCCGTCCTCGCCGATCTCGCCCGCGCCGCCGGGCTCGTCGCGGCGCGCGCCCCTGCGGCCGACGCTGACGCTGCCGCAGCAGGACTCGCGATGCTGCTCGCACGCGCGCGCGGCTTCGAGCTCCGCTATCGCGTGGTGAGCGCGCTCGCGCCGGTCGTGCGCCGCGCCGCCGCGAGCATCGCGCTCGCGCCGGTCGCGCGCGCCGACGCAGAGCCGGTGCTACGCGCCGTCGCTGCCGTCGCGTTCGCACGTGTGGGCGCAGGTGCAGGCGCTCATGCCGACGCCGACACGCCCGACCCTGCGGACGACTCCTACGGCGCACTCCTCACCGCGCTCACCGATCGCGACCCCGGCGTACGGCTCGCCGTCCTCTCCGCCCTCGCCCACCACGCCGCCGACCCTCCGCTCGCCCCCACCGTGGCCGCGCTGCTCACGCGTGACCCGTGGCCGGTCGTGCGCCGCGCCGCCGCACACGCCCTCCCCTGCGCGGCGCCCTCGGCCGCTGCCCTCGCCGCGGCGACGCGCGCCGACGGCGACCTCGACGTCCGCGCTGCCGCGCTCGCGCGCTTCGCCGACTGCGCGCTCCCTGGCGCCGATGCGCTCCTGCTCGAGGTCGCGCGCGACCCGACCGCCGGCGCGCTCCGTGGCTCGGCTGCGCGCCGCCTCGGCGACTCCACCGATCCCGCTGTGCTGGCCGCGCTGCTCCTCCTGCTGCGCGACGAGCGACTCGACGCGCTCGACTCCGAAGCCAGCGAGCGCATCGCTGTCGACTTCGTGCGCGCCCTGGCCGCACCGGCGCGCCGTGGCGCCCCCGAGGCCCTCACCGCGCTCCGCCTCGCGCTCGCCGATCCCGCGCTCCCGTCGCTGCAGGCCACCGCCGCAGAGACCCTCGCACACGCCTGCCCCGTCGGGACCCGCGTGCTGCTCGAGCGGCAAGCGCAAGGCGGCGACCCGCTGCTGGTGCGCGCTGTTCGCCTCGGCCTGCGCGAGTGCCGTCGCTAAACCGCGCTTACGGCGCGCGCGCAGGGTCAGCGTAAAGAAACCGCAGCGCGTCCGGCGCACGCGCGGCCCACGCCGACTCGTCGTGCGCGTGGCCGATCCCGAGGACATAACGCAGCTCGTCGCCCCAGCCCTTGGCGACCAACAGATCGCGCAGCATCGCTGTCGCGGTCATGCCGTCCATGCTCGGCCCCTGATCCCCGCTGTCGACGTACAGCCGCTGCGCGTGCTCGGCGGCGCCGTCGGGATCGGCGGCGATGCGCGCGAGCAGCTCGCCGTCGTCCCACCAGAGCGACGGCGAAAACACGCCGCAGCGCTCGAACTGGCTGGGACGCGTCCAGCAGCCGTGGAGCGTGATCAGTCCGCCGAGCGACGACCCGGCGAGCCCCACGCGCCCGCCGGTGGTGCGGTACGCGGCCTGGAGTGCGGGGCGCACTTCACCGACGAGAAAGTCGAGGTACGTCGCCCCCGCCCCACCACCGAGTTCAGCGTCGACCGTCGGCGTGTACTCGCTCAGCCGGTCGCCCCCCGTGTTCGCGATGCCGGCGATGATCATCGGCGTGATCCCCGCGCCAGCCACGAGCGCGTCGACCGCAGCGTCCAGCTCCCACGCGACGCCAGTGGCCGACTCCGACGGCTCGAACAGATTCTGCCCGTCGTGCACGACCAGCAGCGGGTAGCGCGCGGCTGAGTTCTCGTCGTAGCCAGGCGGCAGATAGACGACGAGGTCGCGATCGTTGCCGAGCAGCGCCGAGTGGAATCCGGCGTGCCGAACCAGCCGTCCGACGGTGGCGTGGAAGTGCGGATAAATATCGGTGCTGGTCCCGGCGACCACCCGCCAGTTCGTGCCGCGCGCCCACGTCGCGTCGTCGACGAGCGGCTTGAACTCGATCACGCCGTCGGCCGGCGCGAGCTCGCAGCGCCAGATGTTGCCGTCGCTCCACTGGCAGTCCTGTCCGCTGTCCCAAGACAGACCCGCGCCGTCGCCGCGCAGGACAATGCGATGCCCGAGCCCGGTGTCGTAATGCACGCGGACTCGCGTCGGCCCGGGCGCAGCAGCGTCGGCGGCACTAGGCGCATCGGGCAGCGCGGCGTCGAAGCTGGTCGCGTCGGGCAGCGCAGCATCACGCTGCGGCGAGTCCACGGGCTGCGGGCCGCACGCGGCCACGAGGGCACCGAGCAGCCACCAGTGTGCGCATCGCCGCTGCATCACGACCGACGATACGCGCCCCGGCGTCCCTGCGACACCGCCGCCATGCGCCGCCTCCTCGCAAATTCGGCACTCGTCCTCACCGCACTCCTCGCGGCACTCCTCGCGGCCCCGCGCGCTGCCGGCGCCGACCCGGTGATCGGTGCTGCGCTCGACGTGGGCGAATCCCTCGGCAGCGGCGACGCCGAGCTGCGCGTCGGCACCGGGTTCTACGTCGCCCAACCGCTGCGCGGCGGGTGGCTGCTCGGCGGCCAACTCGACGGCTCGCTCGAAGGCTACACCGGTGGCTACGGCTGCGGCACGAACGCCCCGTTGACCATGCCGGTCCCCTCGATCGGCGTGGCCTGTCTCCAGCCCACCGTCGGCCTCCACCTCCTCGTCGGCACGCAGGCCGCGTCCGGCCCACGCTCGCTGCTGCGCCTCGAGGAGCGGGCACTCGCGACCGACGACCTGCACACTGCCCGCTCACTCGCCCTCGTCTTCGAAGGCCGCTCTCGCTAACCGCGCCCCGCATGGGGACGACCTTGGCGTCCCGCGCACCAGCACCGCTGCGTTTTGCCTGCGGCCCACCGCGAAATCCCGACAACGGGAGCTACATTCGCAGCGTGGCAGAGGCCGAACGGGTCGACGTAGCGCTGATCGGCGCGGGCATCATGAGCGCGACCCTCGGCACGCTCCTGCGTCAGCTCGACCCGACGCTCCGCGTGGCGGTCTTCGAGCGCCTCGACGACGCCGCCGCCGAGAGCTCCGACGCATGGAACAACGCGGGAACCGGGCACTCCGGTTACTGCGAGCTCAACTACACGCCCGAGCGCGAAGCCGGCAAGGTCGACTGCGAAAAGGCGCTCGTCATCGCCGCGCAGTTCGCGTTGAGCCTCGAATTCTGGCGCTCGCTGGTCACGCGCGGCGAGCTGCCCGACGCAGCGTCGTTCGTGCGCCTCGTGCCCCACGTGAGCTTCGTGTGGGGCGAAGCCGACGTCGCCTTCCTCAAGGCCCGCCACGCGGAGCTGATTCGCTCGCCGCTCTTCGCAGGCATGGAGTGGAGCGACGACAACGCGCAGCTCGCCGACTTCATCCCGTTGGTGATGGAGGGCCGGTCGCGCACGGTCCCCGTCGCCGCCACGCGCATGGCCCGCGGGACCGACGTGAACTTCGGCGCGCTCACCCGCGGCATGATCGCATCGCTCGCGCGACAGCCCGGGGTCGCAGTGCACTTCTCGCACGAGGTCGCCGACCTGCGCCGCGACGACGGCGCGTGGAGCCTCGACGTGCGCGACCTTCGCTCGGACAGCAAGGAAGGCTGCGCGGAGCGAACCGTGCGCGCGAGCTTTGTCTTTGTTGGCGCCGGCGGCTACACGCTCCCACTGCTCGAGCGCACCGGCATCCCCGAGGCCGCAGGCTACGGGTCATTCCCGGTCAGCGGCCAGTGGCTGCGCTGCACCAACCGCGACGTGATCGCGCGGCACCACGCGAAGGTGTACGGCAAGGCCGAGGTCGGCGCGCCGCCGATGTCGGTGCCTCACCTCGACTCGCGATGGATCGACGGCAAGCAAGAGCTGCTGTTCGGTCCCTACGCCGGCTTCACCACCAAGTTCCTCAAGCACGGCTCGTGGCTCGACCTCGTGCGCTCGATCGGGATCCGCAACGTGCGCCCGCTGCTGAGCGCGGGCCTCGAGAACTTCGACCTCACGCGCTACCTCGTTGGCCAGGCGCTGCTCTCGCTCGACGACCGGATCGCGCTGC
>SHYZ01000217.1 GCA_009692535.1 Myxococcales bacterium | reverse complement strand
AGCTAGGCGCATCGCGGTCCAAGGCGCTCAAGGCATTTCTCCTCGCCAACATGCTCGCGGGCTTCGTGTTCGGCTTCTCGCGGATGCTGCCCGAGTACCTCGCGATCATCTCGCTGATCTGGATCGTGGTCGCACTCTGCTACAGCGCGCTCTCGTCTAGTGCTCGCGCGCTCTCGCCGCCCAAGATCTTCCCGGTGGCGGTGGCTGCTCCGCTCGTGGTCGCCGCGACCGCCGAGCTGACCGACGAACTGACCGACGAACTGACCGACGAGCCGATCGCTGCCGAAAGCTCGTCACCCGTTGCCGACTGACCCGGACTTGGTCGAGGCCGCGTCAGGTCGCCAAGGCTGCTAGCAGTCGCGCTAGAGCTCGACGGAGCGGAGCATCGCGAGGCCAAGCTCGTGCGAGCGGCGCGTGGCCGCCTCGACTGCGTCGATGAGCGTCGTGCGAAGGCCACCCGCCTCGAGCGTGTGCAGGCCGGCGATCGCGGTGCCGCCCGGTGATGTGACCCGATCCTTGAGCTGGCCTGGGTGTTCGCCGGTCTCGAGCAGCAGCTTGGCGGAGCCGAGCACCGTCTGGGCCGCGAGCGTCTGCGCGGTGCGCCGCGAGAGCCCGACCTTTACGCCAGCATCGGCGAGGGCCTCGAGCACCAGGAAGATGTACGCCGGTCCCGAGCCGGAGAGGCCGGTCACGGCGTCGAGCAGTTGCTCGTCGAGCACCACGGTGATGCCGACCGAGTCGAAGATCCGCTTGGCGAGCGCGAGGTCGGCTTCGGAAGCGTGGCCGCCGCGTGAGATCGCCGTGGCGCCAGCGTCAACCAGCGCGGGCATGTTCGGCATCGCGCGGATCACGCGCACGCCGGGCGGCAGGAGCAACTCGATCGCGGCGATCGGAACGCCGGCGGCGACGGAGATCACGAGCGTGTCCGGGCGGAGGTTGGGCGCGAGTTCCTCGAGCACCTTGCGCATGATCTGCGGCTTCACGCAGAGCACGACGATGTCCGAGCGCGCCGCGAGCGCGACGTTGTCGGTCGTCCCCTCGATGCCGTAGCGCGCGCGAAGCTCGTCGATCCGTTCGGCGCGCGGTGTGGAAGCCGCGACCCGCTCGCCTTCGCCGCCGCGCAGCAGGCCACGGATCAGCGCCTCCGCCATGTTCCCCGCGCCTACGAAGCCGATCGTGCCGTCGATCTTCATGGTGCGTACTCTAGCCAGATCTTCACGCTTGTCGACGCGATGCAGGACCAGACGCGATGCAGGCGCAG
Organism: Myxococcales bacterium; assembly: GCA_009692535.1. Taxonomy (GTDB): domain Bacteria; phylum Myxococcota_A; class Polyangia; order Haliangiales; family SHYZ01; genus SHYZ01. Next base: position 4,771 of record SHYZ01000217.1, on the reverse strand, counting down.
ACGCGACGCGGGGCCAGGTGCGGGTTCAGCCGATGATGAAGTCTTCGCGCGCGAGCGGCTCCACGCCGCCCGGCGCGTCGAAGCGGTCGAGCCGACAGCGATCGAAGATCTCGTGGCGGTCGCCGCCGGCGAGCCACTCTGCGTAGAGCTTGCCGATCACCGGCGCCATCATGAAGCCGTGCCCCACGAAGCCGCACGCGAGGTAGAAGTTGGGTCGCCCCGGCGGCTCGCCGAGGATCGGATTGCCGTCGCTGGTGACGTCGTAGGGGCCGGCCCATTGGCGCAGGATCTTGAGGTCGGCGAGCGCGGGCATGAGCCGGCAGAGCTGGCGTGAATAGGTCGCGAGGAACTTCAGGCTCGAGCCCATGTCGAGGGTCGATGCTTCGCGGGGCAGCGTGACGCCGCCGACGATTTCGCCGCGCATCGACTGGCTAACGTAGAGCCCGGTCGCGAGCAGGCTCACCATCGGGCCGAGGAACGGCTTGAGCGGCTCGCTCGAGCAGATTTCGTGGCGCACGGGGCGATTGGGCAGCTCGACGCCGATCAGGCGCGCGAGCTCGGGGGACCAGGCGCCGGCGGCGTTGAGCACGCGCCGCGCGTGGATCGTGCCGCGCGAGGTGACGACTGAGTAGCCTTTGCGTCCGCCGTCGTCGGGCTCGAGGCCTGTGACGGTCGCGAAGGTGAAGACGCGCGCGCCGTATTTTATCGCGCCCTGCGCGTAGCCCCAGAGGAAGGGCCACGGGAAGAGGATCCCGTCGGAGGGGTTGAAGCACGCGGCGTGGATGCCGGTCACGTCGAGCTCGGGGACGATGACCTGCGCCTCGGCGGGGCTGAGCATGCGCGTCGGCACACCGCAGCGGTTCTGGAGCGCGAGGTTCTTCGTGAGGCGCGCGGTCTCGCCGGGCGTGCGCGCGAGGAAGAGGTAGCCGCCCTGCCGAAACCAGACGTTGATGCCGAGGTCGTGCGCGAACGAGCGGCAGAGCTCGACCGACTCGCGCATGAGCCGGATGTTGATCTCGGTGGCCCACTGCTGTCGGACGCCGCCGCCGTTGCGCCCCGACGCGCCCGACGCGAGGTAACCCTTTTCGAGCACGACGATGTCCGAGTGGCCGCGGCGCGCGAGGTTGTACGCGACGGCGAGGCCGATCACGCCGCCGCCGATGATGACGAGATCGGCGCGCGCGGGGAGCGGCGCGTCGCGCGGCTCGAGCACGGGGCGCGGGGCGGTGTCGAATGCCATTACGCGAGCTCCTCGGCGTCGGGTTGGCCGTCGCCGTCGCGGTCGTCGTCGCTGTCGTCCGCGGACGGGTCGCGTGCGAAGAGCCGGAGCGGCGTCGGCACGAGCGGCGGGCGCGTGGTGAACGGCGCGATCGACTCGGGCGGCACGCCGGTGGCGCGGGCGAGCGCGAGGGCGATCACGCGCAGACACTCCTTCCCTTGGCACGGGCCGGTGCCGAAACCGGTGTAGCGCTTCACCTCCTCGAGGTCGCAGTAGCCGAGCGCGACCGCGTGCTCCACGTCGGCGAGCGTCACGTCCTCACAGCGGCAGACGATGACCTTGCTCATGGGCGGCCGAGCGCCTCATGCGCGGCGGCGTTGCCGGCACGCTCGCCGGCGCGCGCAGCAGCGTCGGGACCGAGGTAGCCGGTGACGTCGCCACAGGCGAACACGCTGGGCGCGGTGGTGCGGCCGTCGTCGTCGATGTCGACCGCGAAGCCGCCCTTTTGCTCGACCAGCGTGACGCTCGCGCCGTGCTGGCGGGGCGCTTCGGAGGCGGGGGAGGGGAGCTCCCAGACGGCGACGGCATCGCACGGTTCGCGCCGTCGGCCGCGCGGGCTGTCGATGTCGAGCGCGGTGAGCACCGGGCTGCCGTGCGCGGCGACGACGCGCTCGCTGCCGTCGCGGCCAACCCGGAGCAAGGGTATGCCGCACGCCGCGAGCTCGACGGCGAGCGCGTCGGGATACGCGCCGGCACCGACGACGGCGACGCGTGCGCCGGGACGCACGCCCCAGCGGACGACGAGACGCCCGACCGCACGCGCCGCGAACACCCCCGGTCGATCGTTGTTCTCGAAGAGCGCGTTGGTCTCGTAGCCGCCGGTCGCGTAGACGTAGCGCCGCGCCGTGACGCGCCAGAGTCCGCCCGGCGTAGCGACCGCGAGCAGCCCGCCGTCGTCCTCGGGGCACCATGCGAGCGCGGTAGCGTGGCTGACGAGCTCAGCGCCAGCGTCGGTCGCGCGCAGGGCACGGGCGTCGGCGTCAGCTTCGCCGTGACGAGGATCGGCGAGCAGCGAGCCGCCCGCACGGTCCTGCTCGTCGAGGCAGAGCGTGCGCGCACCGGTGGCGGCGGCGGCGCGTGCAGCGGCGAGGCCGGCTGGTCCGGCGCCGATGATGACGACGTCGACATCGCGGCCCGTGACCTCGGGGAGCGCGCCGGGTCCGCCCGCTGGCGTCGGCAGGTGGCCGAGCCCCGAGAGCTGCCGCACGACCTTCTGCATCACCGCGTTGACCGTGCGCGACCCGGTCATCATCGTGTGGTGGTCGAGGCCGCGCGGGTAGAGCCAGTCCACCGCGCTGAGCAGGTCGAACTCGCTCGCCGGGAACGCGTTCTGCCCTTTCAGCACCTGCCCGTCGCTGCACGGGGTGCGGCAGGCGCGCTCGTTCGGCATCCCATCGATGCGCACGAGGCACGCGCCGCAGTGTCCCGACAGGCAGAAGAGCGCGCGCGGTCGGTGGTACTTGATCGATCGCGAGAGCACGTCGACGCCTGACGCGAAGAGCGCGACCGCCGCGGGCTCGCCGGCAAACGCGCGGTAGCGCTCGCCATCGAACTCCACCGTCAGCGGTGCGCCGCGCCGAAAGGTCCGCAGCGGGTGTTCGTAGATGCGGCGATCCACGCGGCCCCGTGGATAGCAGCGCGCATGTACGGTTGTAAAGTGCAGCGTCGGTTCCGTCGCTGTGCGCGCGGAGGGTGGTGCTAGGCTGGCGCGAGCCGACCCGGCGCGGGCGGCAAACGCTTTCGGCCACCGCAGACGAGGAACGACTCCATGGCGCTCTCCGACATCGCGATCGCACAGCAGGCGAAGCTGCAGCGAGCCACCCGGCTCGCCGAGCGGCTCGGTATCCCGGAGGAGCACCTCGTCCCCTACGGTCACTACAAGGCGAAGGTCGCGCTTGCGTATGTCGACTCGCTTGCGGACAAGCCGAACGGCAAGTTGATCCTCGTCACGGCGATCACGCCGACGCCGGCGGGCGAGGGGAAGACCACCACCACCGTCGGGCTTGGCGACGCGCTCGGCCGCATCGGCAAGAAGGCGATCGTCTGCCTGCGCGAGCCGAGCCTCGGGCCGGTGTTCGGCATGAAGGGGGGCGCGGCCGGCGGCGGCTACGCGCAGGTCGTGCCGATGGAGGAAATCAACCTCCACTTCACCGGCGACTTCAACGCGATCGCGCTGGCCAACAACCTGCTCGCGGCCGCACTCGACAACCACATCCACCACGGCAATGAGCTCGGCATCGACGTGCGACGCATCACCTGGAAGCGCGTGATCGACATGAACGACCGCGCGCTCCGCGACATCACGGTGTCGCTCGGTGGGCCGGCCAACGGCTATCCGCGCGAGGACGGCTTCGACATCGTCGTGGCGTCGGAGGTGATGGCGATCTTCTGCCTCGCGACGTCGCTCAAGGATCTCAAGGAGCGGCTCGGCAACATCGTCGTCGCCTTCACGCGCGAGCAGCAGCCGGTGCGGGCGCGCGACCTCAAGGTGCACGGCGCGATGACGGTGCTGCTCAAGGACGCGCTCGCGCCCAACCTGGTGCAGACGCTCGAGAACACGCCGGCGCTCATCCATGGCGGGCCGTTCGCCAACATCGCGCACGGCTGCAACTCGGTGATCGCGACGAAGACCGCGCTCAAGCTCGCCGACTACTGCGTGACCGAAGCTGGGTTCGGCGCGGACCTCGGGGCGCAGAAGTTCTTCGACATCAAGTGCCGCAAGGCGGGCCTCACGCCCGACGCGGTGGTGCTCGTCGCGACGATCCGCGCGCTCAAGTACCACGGCGGCGTCGACCTGAAGGAACTCAGCATCGAGAACCTCGTCGCGCTCGAGGCCGGTGTCGCTAACCTCGAGCGGCACGTGGAGAACCTGCGCAAGCACTACGGGCTGCCGTGCGTGGTGGCGATCAACCGCTTCGACTTCGATACAGCGGCGGAGATCGCGCTGCTGCAGCAGAAGATGGCGCACCACGGGGTGCCGGTGATCCTCGCCACGCACTGGGCTGATGGCGGCAAGGGCGCCGAGGCGGTGGCGCGCGCGGTGGTGGAATTGGTGGAGCAGGCGCCGGCGGGTTTCAAGCTGCTCTACCCGGACGAACTGCCGCTCTGGGACAAGATGAAAAAGATCGCGACGTCGATCTACGGTGCCAGCGACATCTCGGCCGACGCTGCGGTGCGCACGAAGATCGCGAAGCTGCAGACCGACGGCTACGGCCACTACCCGGTCTGCGTGGCGAAGACGCAGTACTCGTTCTCGACCAACCCGCAGCTGCGCGGCGCGCCGAGCGGCCATGTCATCAATGTGCGCGAGGTGCGCCTCGCGGCCGGCGCGGAGTTCATCGTGATGGTCTGCGGCGACGTCATGACGATGCCGGGCCTACCCAAGGTGCCGTCGGCGGAGAAGATCGACCTGACCGACGACGGCCGCGTGGTCGGGCTGTTCTAGGCTGCGTGACGGGGCGGCTGGCTACCGGCGCCCGGTCCGCAGCTCGA
>SHYZ01000216.1 GCA_009692535.1 Myxococcales bacterium | reverse complement strand
GGCTTCGCGGAGCGACGCGCTCAGCTCGTCGGCCTCGGCGAGGGCGATCGACGCTTGGGCTGCGAGCAGCGCGGGATCGTTTTGCCGAGCGAGGCGGATCACTGCGGCCTCGGTGACCGGCTCGGTGACCGGCGTGGCAAGTGGCTCGGTGACCGGCGTGGCAAGTGGCTCGGTGACCGGCTCGGTGACCGGCTCGGCAAGTGGCTCGGCAATGGCCACGTCGCTCGCGCCGAGCAGGGCAACGAGGAGGAGAATCCGAGTTGCGGTCGGAGTTGTGCGTGAACGACTTGCAGTGCGATGCGGCGTCACGAGGGCTAGGTTCCTTTCAGCCGCCGAGCAGGCCGAGGACGATCTCGACGCCGTGGTGCACGGTGTCGGCGCTCGAGCCCACGACGATGAACAGCGTGCCGAGTCCGGCGAGGAGTACCAGCCGGTGTGGCTGATCGTGTCGGGGACGGTTGTCGAGCAGCGCGGCGACGCGTGCCTCGACGTCGGACTCGGCGAAAGCGAGCGCCATGCGCGGGGCCTGCAGGTGGGCGCGGGTCAGACGCACGAGCGCGCGCGCGACGAGCGTGCGGCTGCCGAGCTCGTGCGCGGCGTCGGCATCGGCGGCCAGCTCGTGGGCCCGCGCGAGGCGGCGGTCGAGCCAGCCGGCCAGCCCGGGCAGGTGGAACGCGAGCGCGAGCGTGGCCACGGCGCGGCGCAGCGGATCGCGGCGGCGCAGGTGCGAGTGCTCGTGCGCGACCACCGCCGTGAGGTGCTCACGGTGCGCGTCGGAGACGAGGCCGCGTGTGACGAAGAGCATCGGCCGCAGGACACCGACGACGAACGCCTGCGGTTCGTCGAGGGGCAGCACCCGCAGGCCAGACGCGCCCGCCGTGGTCGCCACGCGCGCGAGTGCGCGGCCGGTTAGCGCGGTCGTGACGGCGCCGTGCATGAGCCGCGCCCCGCCCATCGCGAGCCGCACCACGATGAGCCCGGCGAGCAGCACCAGCATCGGGGCCGGCAGCGCGCTTACGTGGTGGTCGACACAAATGTGGGGATGCGCGTGGCTGTCGAGGCCACGGACACAGTGGTCGACGATCCAGCCGAAGGAGGGGGCGAGCGCGGCGGCCATCGTGGCGGCGCAGGTGAGCATCGGCAGCAGCGCGGCGCCGAGCAGCACGCGCGCCTCGGCGGTGGGCGTAAGGCCTGCTAGGCGCTGGCGCAGCGCCGCGAGCCCGACGCCGACGAGGGCCGAGGTCGTAAACGCGATCATCGCGCTCGCCGCGGCGAAGAGGCAGAGCAGGCTCAGCATCATGCGCTGCCACGCTTGTCGAGGCCGCGGTTGTCGCTGCCGCGCTTGTCGCTGCTGCGGTTGTCGCTGCCGCGCTTGTCGCTGCTGCGGTTGTCGCTGCCGCGCTTGTCGCTGCCGCGCTTGTCGCTGCTGCGCTTGTCGCTGCCGCGCTTGTCGCTGCCGCGCTTGTCGGCGATGAGCGCCTCCAGGCGATCGAGCGCGGCGTCGTCCACGTCGGCGACGAGATCCACGAAGGCGGAGAGCAGTCCGGTCTGCGCGAGCGACTGCATGCCGCCCGCAGCGGTGAGGACCCGCCGCGCCGCGAACTCGTCCCGCCCCATGCGCGGCACGTAGCGATAGGCGTGCGACACCTTGGTGCGCGCGACGAGGCCCTTCTTGAACAGCCGCTCCAGCGTCGAGCCGATCGTGTTCAGCGTGATGCCGCGGCGCTTGCCGATCGCGGTATGCGCCAGCGTCACGTCGCTCTCACCGGTGCGCCACAGGTGCTCGAGCAGCGCGAGTTCGAGCTCGCCTAGCGCTGGCAGCGACGGGGGGGGCTTCGGCATCTCCACAATGCTAGGCCGGGAAACTCCGGTCGTCAATCGGAGTTTCGCGGAGCTTGGCCGGTTGAGCGCCGCAGGAGGACGGGTCGCGTAGCCGCGCTTGCGGTTATCGACAGGGCTCGGTCACCAAGTCGCCCACCTCGTCGGCGGTGAGCGCGCGCGAGAAAACGCGGAACTCGTCGAGCAGGCCGCCGGCGGGAAGGCCGACGCTTGTGTTGCGCGGTTCCCGCTGGCGGCGCGGCGGCGAGGTTGGGCACTGAGGTGCCCGAGCCATCGAAGCGGTATCAGAGGAGCTCGGGGACGATGGCGCAGCCGGTGCCGGTGGCGGAGCCGTCGCCGTCGGTGCCGGCGGGGCAGGCGCAGAGCGACGCGGCGCCCGGGGTGCAGGTCGCGCTCGCGACGCACTCGGTGCCGGGGGCGGCGAACGGCGCGGGGGCGGCGAACGGCGCGGGGGCGGCGAACGGCGCGGGGGCGGCGAACGGCGCGGGGGCGGCGAACGGCGCGGGGGCGGCGTCGCTGGTGGCGACGTCGTCGTCGGCGCAGGCAGAGAAGAGGAGCGTGGAGCAGGAGAAGAGGAACGGGACGGTCAGAGTGCGGACGCAGCGCAGGCTGCCCGAGCGGGGCGGAGCATGCGAGAAGTTACTCGATTCAGCAGAGGATCTTGCGCGTGGGCGCAGCGCCGCGCTATTGGGTCCGGTCGGGCTTCGGCGCGACTGGAGCCGCGTCGGTGCTGCCGGCGCTGCCGGACCCGTCGGCACCGTCGGCGTCGGCCCACTGCCACGCGCGGCGGCCGAACATGCCGCCGGTGAGCGAGTCGAGGTTCGCGGTCAGCTCGTCGAGGCGCATGAGCTCGTAGAAGAGTTCCTGATCGTCGCCGGGCGGGGAGAGCACGACGTTCGCGAGCACGCGGCGGCGCGCGAAGAAGACGGTGGTGATTTCGCGGAGCAAATTCTCCTGCAGGCTGGTGAGCGACTTGGCGTCGAGCGCTTCGGCGTTGAAGACTAGACGGTCAAAGTTCCAGACCGCGCGTACGCGCCAGGTGAGGTTGTCGTTCGTGCCCTCGACGCGCTCCTTGAGGTTGAGCGGGTTGGGGCTCGCGTCGGGGTTCGGCAGGATCGGGTAGAGGCCGTCGCGCGTGTTCGAGAAGCTGTGGCCGAGGCTGTTGTCGATGCTGGCCTCGATTTCGGGGACCAGGCCCTTGAGGCGCGCGGCGGTGGCCATCGAGTGGATGCGGCTGGTCTCAAGGCGGTAGTGCCGCACCGCGGCGCGCTGGACCTCGGTGATGGTCGGCTCGGACTTGAGGATCTCGAGCAGTCGCTGCACGGCGGCCTGGCGGTCGGGGGGCGTCGGCTCCTGCGCGTGCGCGGCGGGCCCGAGGGCGAGGAGGCACAGCGAGACGACGAGGGTGCGTTTCATCGGGTTCACTCCAGCGGGGGAAGGTCGACAACATCACGGCCGGTGACGGCCGACAGGTAGGCGGAGTACTCCTCGAGGCGCATGCGCCACGAGAGTGCGACGACGGGGTCGGCGGGCGGGCGCGCGAGGCGGGCGGCGAGGCTCGCGCACTCGCGGTAGCGCCAGCGTGCCTCCTCGAGGAGGGTCTTCTGCATGGTGCGCAGGTTCGACTCAAGGAAGAGGACGTGGTTGGTGACGTTCTGATCGCCGAAGATGAACTTGGAGAAATCCCAGTGCGCCCAGACGAGGAGTTGGGCTTCGTCCTCGGCGCTGGCGTCGGAGTGACGGAAGCCGATCGGGAAGATGCCGTCGAAGCGCAGGTGGTCGCCGCCTTGGAGCCAGCCGGAGGCTTCGACCGACAGCCGCGGCAGCATCTTGGCCCACCAGCGATCGTGGAGGCGCGTGGACTCGGGGTCGGTGATGCCGGCGCGCACCGCGACGGCGTGCTCGACCTCGAGCGCGGAGAGCAGCATCTCGGGGGCGCGCTGGCGGCGTGCGCGTGGCTCGCGTGCGCCGACGCGGAAGAGCGTGCGGCGCGTGATCGCCCAGCCGAGCTCGGCGTTGCCGCCGAGGCGGAGCAGCGGGTCGTCAGGCGTGGTGCGAAAGAGCGGCGTGGTGGAGTCGTCGTCCTCGAGCTGTAGGATCGCGAGGTCGGTGGCGATGATCGCGCGGCCGTTGCCTTGCGGGATCGCGCCGACGACGGTCTCGCCGGCAAACAGGCGCCGCGGGGTCTCGCCGCCGGTGACGTAGAGGCCGTCCGAGGTCGACACCCACACGCCGTCAGGGGCGAGCGCGACGGCGTGAATGACGCCATCGACGCTGAACGCGGCGGTGAAGGTGACGCCGCCGTCCTCGGATTGGTAGACGGTGCCGGCGCCGACGACGAGCACGACGCCGGGCTGGGATTGATCGAACGCGATGCGCTGGACGTCTTCTTGTGCGAGCGCGCTGTCGGAGTGGAGCGCGAAGTTGTGGCCGCCGTCGCGTGAGACGTAGAGGCCGGTCGCGGTGCCGGCGAAGATGTGGCGCGGCTCGTTGGGATCGATGCCGGCCGAGCGGCCCCACACGGTCTGGTGCATCGGGCCGGGGCCCCCGACGCGACGGGACCACGCGCCGCGCATCGGGTCGGTGACCAGCACGCCGAACGGACTGGCAGCGGCCATCGCGCCGGCGCCGGAGGGGAGCGCGACGTCGGAGATTTCGGTGATCGGATCGAGCAACACTTTCCAGAATGCCCAGCGCATCGTCGGCAGGCCGAGCGTGCCGAGCGCGATTTGCAGGCGGATCGCGCGCCCCGCCTCGATCGGCTGCGAGTAGGCGGCCCAGCGGGTCTGGCCGCGCATCACCATCACGTCGTAGCGGCGCGGTGGGATGACGAGCTGCTCGTGCGAGGTGCGCGCGCCGTCCTCGGAGAAGAGGACGTAGCCGTTGGCGGTGCCGACCGCGAGGCGGCGCGGGTCGACCGGGTCGACGGTGAGCGCGGAGTAGGGGCCCGGGCGGATTGATGGGACCGGCTCGACGACGGTGCGGGCGACGCTGGTGCGGGCGACGCTGGTGCGGGCGGGGGCCAAGAGCAAGGCCCCCGCGAGGAGACCGATCGCGACGCGCGTGCCCACGAGGAGGTCGCGGCTTAGTTCCGCACGCGCGCGTGCGGCGCGATGGGGGCGCGTGCGGGGCGGGGCGCGAGTGCGCGCGTGGAGCGAGCGGCGGGTGAACCGGTGCCGAGTCGGACGAGCGGCTTGGCCGGCTTCGCGGTGAGCGCGCGCGTGGTGACGCTGCTCGCGGGGCGCGCGCCGAGGGCCTTCACGTGGTCCTTGATCTGGTCGTCGGTAAAGCGGGTCTTGCTCTTGAGTACGAGCTTCACGAGCTCGGGCTCGCCGGGGATGATCGACGTGGTGAGGATGTGCGCCTCGGGGACGCCGAGCGCGGCGAGCTTCTGCGCGAGCCCCTCGGTCGCGCCGGCGCCGGGCTTGTAGTTGCCCGACGAGTTCGAGACGACAGCGAGGAGTATCTCGCCGCGTGCGTCGCGATAGACCTTCATGCTGCCGGCGCCGCGCACGCTGCGGCCGAGGCCGATCACCGGGTGCTTGGCGCCGGCGGTGGTGAAGCGGATTTTGTCGGAGCCGAACTGCGTCCACTCGGCGAGCTTGCCCGAGGGGAGTTTTGCGAGCGTGTCGACGCCGAGGTAGTGGAGGTCGGCGGAGCTGCCACCCTTGTCAGAGAACTTCTGCAGCATCTCGGAGAAGGCCTGCTTGGAGGTCTTGGGCGCCTGGCCCGGCGTCGGCGTGCCGAGGCGGAAGAGTGGGCGGTAGAGATCCTTGCCGTCGCGCGTCCAGCGCTGCGCGGGTGGTTCGCCGGGGAGGACCCGGTCGAGCTCCGCCATCGCGTGGCGCTGCACGCGCTCCTGAAGTCCGAGGACGCGACCGACGAGCGAGCGGAGGCCGGCCTGCGCGGTGGTGCGTGCAGCGGCGGTCGGGTATTTTACTTGGGCGCTCGCCTCGAGCAGCTCGACGGCGCGGCGCTCCATGAGGTAGAGCCGTTCGGCGACAACGACATCGTCGGTGCGGAGCGCGGACTCGAGGCCCGACGCGGTCTCGCCGAGCGTGGCGGTGAGACGGGCGCGCTCAGCGTCGAGCGCGACGGCGGAGGTGGGGGCTTGCGCGCGGGCGAGCGAGCCGAGGAGAAGTAGGAGCGCGAGCGCGAGTGCGAGCGGGGGCAGACGGCGCGGGGAGCGCGCG
>SHYZ01000215.1 GCA_009692535.1 Myxococcales bacterium | reverse complement strand
CGCCGCCGCCGGCTGCACCGGTCGCGCCAGCGCTGGCCGCGCCGCCCATCACGCCGACGCCGGTCGCGCGCAGCCTCGCCGAGGTCGGGCTCGACGCGAGCGCGCTCGATCGCTCGGTCGCGCCATGCGACGACTTCTATCAGTTCGCCTGCGGCGGCTGGCTCGCCGCCACCGAAATCCCCGCCGACCGGTCGCGCTGGAGTCGCAGCTTCTCGGTGATCGACGACAAGAACGAGCAGGCGCTCAAGAAGATCCTCGACGAGGCGGCCGCCGCGCCGGCGTCCGACGCCGCCTCCGCCAAGCTCGCCGCCTACTACGGCGCGTGCATGGACGAGGCGGGGATCGAGACCGCTGGGTTCGCCGCGATCGATCCGCTCGTCGCCGCGATCGCGAAGGTCAAGGACGCGGCCTCGCTCGGCGCGGCGATCACCCAGCTTCATCGCGTGGGCCTCCACCCCCTCTTCAGCCTCGACGCCGAGCAGGACTTCAAGGACGCGCGCCGCGTGATCGCCTACCTCGATCAGGCCGGCCTCGGCATGCCCGATCGCGACTACTACCTCGAGGCCAAGTTCGAGACCCAGCGCAAGGCGTACGTCGCGCACGTCGAGCGGATGTTCGCGCTGCTGCTGCGCGCGCCCAAGGTCGCCCGCGCCGCCGCCGAGGACGTGCTCCGCATCGAGACCGCGCTCGCGAAGATCTCCAAGTCGCAGACCGAGCGCCGCGATCCGGCGGGCCTCTACAACCTCGTCGACCGCGCCGCACTCACCAAGCTCGCGCCGGCCTTCGACTGGGCCGCCTACTTCACCAGCATGGGACGCGGCGACCTCACCGAGGCGAGCGTCACCTCGCTGCCGTTCTTCGCGGGCCTCTCCGTGCTGCTCGGCGCTGAGCAGCCGAAGGCGTGGCGGAACTACCTCTCGTGGCAGCTCGCTCACGGCTTGGCGATGTCGGGCCCGAAGCGCTTCGTCGACGAGGCCTTCGCGCTCTCGCAGGCGCTCACCGGCCAGCCGAAGCTCGAGGACCGCTGGAAGCGCTGCATCAGCGCCACCGACGAGGCGCTCGGCGAGCTGCTCGCACAGCCGTACGTCGCGCGCCACTTTGCCGGCGCCGCGCGCAGCGACGCCGAGGAGATGGTGAAGCAAATCGGCGCCGCCTTCGGCCGCCAGCTCGAGGGGCTCGCGTGGATGGACGACGCGACCCGGACCAAGGCCAAAGAGAAGCTCGCCGGCATGAACTTCAAGATCGGCTACCCCAACGCGTGGCGCGCCTACGACTTCGCCGTCGCGCCCAAGGGGCACCTCGCCAACCTGCTCACCTCGCGTGCGTTCGAAGTGCAGCGCGACCTCGCCAAGATGGGCAAGCCGGTCGACCGTGCCGAGTGGGGCATGAGCCCGCCGACGGTGAACGCCTACTACAACCCGTTGCTCAACGAGATGGTCTTCCCCGCCGGCATCCTGCAGCCGCCGTTCTACGACCCGCGCTTCTCGGTGGCGGTGAACCTCGGCGGCATGGGCATGGTCGTCGGCCACGAGCTGACGCACGGCTTCGACGACGAGGGCTCGCAGTTCGCCGCCGACGGCAACCTGACCGCGTGGTGGACGCCCGAAGTGCGCACCCGCTTCGACGAGAAGACCTCCTGCGTCGCCGCGCAGTACGAGCGCTACGAGCCGCTCCCCGGCCTCAAGCTCAACGGCAAGCTCACGCTCGGCGAGAACATCGCCGACCTCGGCGGCGTCAAGCTCGCCTTCGCCGCTTACCGCACGATGCGCGCCGGCGCCACCGATCCGATCATCGCCGAAGGCTTCACCGAGGATCAGCTCTTCTTCCTCGGTGTCGGCCAGGCGTGGTGCTCAAAGTCGCGCGAGGAGATGACGCGCCAGCTCGTGCAGCGCGACCCGCACTCACCCGCGGAGTTCCGCGTGCGCGGCCCGCTCGTCAATCTCGGCGAGTTCGCCACGGCCTTCTCCTGCCCCGCCGAGTCGCCGATGAGCCCGAAGGACCGCTGCGACGTCTGGTAGCCGGCCGCCGCGGCGCGATGCAGGTCGTGCTGGCCACCAAGGCGCAGACGCTCGATGAGGCGAAGGCCGAGGCCACCGCGGACTACTCGCCGACCACCATCTAGGCCGAGACGCTGCCCGACGGGTGGCTGCTGAGCTTCGAGAACTAAAGGCAGCGCTGGCGCTAGCGCGCGCCTACTCCCTCGTCCAGATGAACCCGGCCAGACACATCTCGTCGCCGGTCCCCTCGCCCCAGTTCACGTCGCGCGGCGGCAGCTGCACGCCGTCCACCCACGGTTGGTTCGCCTGGCTGTTGTCCCAGTGGCACTCCATATGGAGGCTGTCGCCGGGCGCGAGCACCTTGGACTCACGAAACCCATACGAGCCCTGCCAGTGGAAATCCCAGTCGTCGATCGCGAGCAAGCAGTCGCTCGTGCCATCGGCGCGGTCGATGCGGAACGACGCGCGTTGCCCGAGTTGGTGCATGTGGAGCCCGGCTCCGTAGAGCCGCATCGGGTGCCCGCCCGAAATAAATCCGGTCGGGTCGAAGTCCCACGAGTGCGTCGCGTCGGCGTCGCCCGCGGCGATCGGCATGTCCGCGTTGAACACCCACTGCGGGTTGGTCCACGGCTGCACCGTGGCGACCTTGTCGACCGTGTCGTCGAGCTTCACCTGCACCATCGTGCGATCCGGCATCGCGCCAGCGACGAGGGTGTTGTAGTGCACCTGCAGGATCACGAGCGAGCCGACCGGCACCTCGATGCCGATGCCCGGCGGCATGTCGGTCCCCATCGAGCCGGGCGCCCAGCTGCCGATCCACTGCCGCGCCGAACCGCCGGTGCCGCCAAAGCAGGTGTAGCCAGGGCCTTCCTCGGCAGCGTCGAGCGCTTCGTACTCGGCGAGATCCTGATCGGGCGTGGCGAGGAACGCGATCACGTGGTGCACGACCTGCGGGTTGCCCGGCACGGCGCGGAAGCCGGTCACGTAGCGGGCCTCCGTCTCCTCCCAGGGAATGAGGAAGCAGCGGTAGTCGTCGGGCTCCTGCGTCGGCGTGTACGCGATCGGCATCCCGAACTCGCGGTCAACGCGCGTGAGGCGCGGCTGGTCGTGAGGGAGCGGCGTGCCGACGTCGGTCGGATCGCCGACCGCACGGCCACCGTCGGCCCACGCGGCGAGCGTCGCGATCTGCTCGTCGGAGAGCGAGCGGTCACCGATGTAGTCATCGCAGTCCTTGACCGCGAGCCACGGCGGCATCTCGCGCGAGACCACCGCGTCCTTGACCATCCCGGCGAACTGCACCGCCTCGTCGGCCGAGCCGAGCCCGAACGGCGCGATGCCGCTGTCGATGTGGCACTGCAGACACTTCGCGTCGAGGATCGGCTTTACGTGGCGGTAGTAGGTGATCGGCCCGGTGTACGCATCGGGGGCACCGGAGGCACCGGAGGCATCGGCGGCACCGGCGGCTCCCGCGTCGACTGCCGAAGGAACATCAAACGAACACGCCGCGATGAGAAGAATTGGCGCGAGGGAGCTACGCATGTGACCTCCGAAACCTGATGAGCGACCGGTGGAATCATGCCAGAGCGTCGAGTGCGCGCGCAAACCGGATACCATGCCGGCATGTGCGTCTCGTCTGATCTTCGCCGCGTCATGCGCCGCACGCGATTGCTCCCCGGCACCCTCGCAGCCATCGCCACGCTCGCTGCCTGCAGCGCAGGGCCCGACGCTGCGCCCGACGCTGCGCCCAGCCCACTGCCGCCGGTCACCGATCCGATCCCCTATGTCGATCCGATCATCGGCGCGGGCGGCTTCGGCTTCGCCGCCGGCAGCGCGTTCCCCGGCGCCGCCGCGCCGAACGGCCTCGTGAAGGTCGGCCCCGACACCAAGGGCCCGGTGTTTGGCGAGCTCAGCTTCATCCACTACGCCGGCTACTGGGCCGGCGACGACACCGTGCTGCGCTTCACGCACCTGCATCTCCACGGCACCGGCCTCACTGACTACGGCGTGCTCGGCGTCATGCCGGTCGGCGCGTTCGATCCCACCAGGCCCCGCAGCCGCGACTACCCGTCGCGTTTCCGCAAGGAGACCGAGCACGCGACGCCGGGGCGCTACCGCGTCACGCTCGACGAGACTGGCGCCGGCGTCGACGTCGACCTCGTCGCCACGCCGCACGGCGCGCACCATCGCTACACCTTCGCCGACGCAGCAGCGCCGCGTACGATCGTCGTCGACCTCGCAGCGCATCTCCACGAAGGCACCATCCCCGATGCAGAGCTCGAGCTCGAGGGCACGACCGGCACGCTGCACGGCCGCCTTCGCAGCATCGGCCAGATGACCGGCGGCTTCGGCGGCTACGACGTCTTCTTCGCCGCACGCGCCAAGACCCCATGGCAGAGCGCGCAGGTCTTCTCCGACGCTGCGCCCCCCGCGGCGGGCAACCGTGCGAGCGGCACCGGCGTCGGCTGCGCGCTCGTGTTCGCGCCCGGAGCCGATCCGGTCGAGCTTGCCGTCGGCGTGTCGATAGTCTCGGCCGAGGGCGCAGCGCGCCACCTCGCCGAGGAGCTCGACGGCAACGAGCACGACGCCCTCGCCGCCGCGACCGAAGCCGCGTGGCGCGCACGCCTCTCCACCGTCCTCGTCGAAGGTGGCAACGCACGCGAGCGCCGCATCCTCTACAGCTCGCTCTACAAGGCGTTCCTCATGCCGAGCGTCACCTCTGACAGCGACGGCGCGTGGACCTACGCCGGGCAGGTCGGCCGCACCGACGGCTGGCGCTTCGTGTCGGACCTCTCGCTCTGGGACACGTACCGCACGCTGCACCCGCTCTACTCGCTGCTCGCGCCCGACCTCGCGCGCGACTCGGTGCGCTCGCTCCACCAGATGGCCGTCGCGTCGGGCCGCTTTCCCAAATGGCCACTCGCCACCGGCGACTCCGGCTCGATGCTCGGTGCCAGCGCCGAGATCGTGATCGCCGACGCCTACCTCAAGGGCGTGACCGACTTCGACGCGCCCGCGACCTACGCGCTGCTTCGCGCCGCCGCGCTCGGCGAGACCGAGCCGCCCGGTGGCCGCGGCGCGCGCGATCAGGTGGTCAGCTACAACGCGCTCGGCTACGTGCCGGTCGAGTCAGGCTCGTCGGTCTCGATGACCACCGAGTACGCCCAGAACGACTTCGCGCTCGGTGAGTTCGCCCGCGCGCTCGGCGAGACCGACGACGCGGAGTTGCTCCACGCACGCAGCCGCAACTGGAAGAACCTCTTTGACCCCGACGCCGGATTTCTCCGCGGGCGATTCGCCGACGGTGGCTGGAACGGCGCCGCGCGCGACTTCGATCCGCAGCTCTTCTCCGAGGACTACGTCGAGGCCAACGCGTGGCAGAGCCTCTGGATGATCACCGACGACGTCGACGGTCTCGCCGAGTTGCTCGGCGGTGAGGCCGCGCTGGTCGCCAAGCTCGAGGCGTTCTTCGTCGGCGCCGCCGAGGATCTCCTGCGCGCCCCGATCGACAACCTCGGCGCCAGCTCGGCGCCACGCCCCTACTACTGGCACGGCAACGAGCCCGACATCCACGCCGCGAGCCTGTTCGCGATGGCCGGCCGCCCCGATCTCGCCGCCGACTGGACGCGCTGGATCATGGACGAGCTCTACTCCGACGGCCCCGCCGGGCTGCCGGGCAACGACGACGGCGGCACCATGTCGGCGTGGTGGGTCTTCGCCGCGATCGGCCTCTACCCGATCGTCGGCAGCGATCGCTACGTCCTCGTCGCGCCCCGCTTCCCCAAGGCGACGCTCGCGGTCACCGGCGGCACGTTCACCATCCTCGCCGAGGGCATCTCCGCCGAGCGGCGCTACGTGCGCGAAGTGCGCCTCAACGGCATGCCATGGACGACCAGCGAGCTGGTTCACGCACAGCTCGCGCCGGGCGGCGTGCTGGAATACATAATGTCGACGACGCCGTAGATGACCCGCGCCGGGTTTTCACACGCCGCACTCCTCACGCTCCTCGCAGGCGGCTGCGGCGAGTTAGTCTTGCGCGCGACGC
>SHYZ01000214.1 GCA_009692535.1 Myxococcales bacterium | reverse complement strand
CGACCGGCACACCCGTCTGCTGTCCAAGCGTCTGCTGCAGCGACTCGATGATCGCCTTCGACATTTCTGGATGGCCAAGGAGCGTGCGATCCTGAATCACCATCGGCGCCGCGACGGCAGCAACCGGCGCCGCGACCACGACCGGCGCTTCCACCGGCGCCGCGACGGCAGCAACCGGCGCTGCCACCGGCACGGTGACCGCGACCGACGCTGCCACCGGCACCGCGACCGGCACCGCGACCGGCACCGCGACCGGCACCACGGCGGCCGCCGGCATCGCCCCACTCAGCCGACCGAGCGGCAGCGTCGCGCCAGCCGCCTTCGCAAGCACGTCAAGCTCACCGAGCAGTTGGCGCAGCGTGAGGTGCCGCTTGCTCGAGTGCTTCTCGAGCGCCTTGAGCGTCAGCTTCTCCACGTCGGCGGAGAGTCCCGGCACCTTGCGCGACGGCGGCACCGGCTCGGCACGCAGCACCTGCTCGAGCAGATCCCCGCCGACGAACGGCGGCTCCCCGGTCAGCATGAAGTAGAGCAACGCGCCGAGGCCGTAAATGCTCGAGCGCTGATCGACCGGCTTCCCCTCCGCCTGCTCGGGCGAGAGGAACTCCGGCACGCCGAACACCTTGTCCGAGGTCGGCACCGGCAGGCAGTAGTTCGTCACCTTCACGCGACCGTCCGCGAGGAGGTAGATGTTCTTGGGCGCTACATCGCGGTGAATCACGCCGAGCTTTGCCGCCTCGGCGAGCGCGTCGCCCACCTGGCTCGCAATCGCAAGCGCGTCAGCCGCCAGCATCGGCCCATTGGCGAGCACCCGCTCTGCCAGCGTGGTGCCGTGGACGAGCTCCTGCGCGACATACGTCCGCCCCTCGTGCTTGCCCGAATCCAGGACGCGCGCAACCCGCTCCGCGGCGATCCGCTGCAGTTGCTTGAGCTCCCGCTCGAGCCGCTGCGCGAGCGCGGGCGTGGCCGAGAGCGCGGGCGCCACGAGCTTGACGACGCACTCCTGCCCCGTCGTGCGGTCGGTCGCGGCAAAGACCTCGCCTGTGCGATGACCACCGAGGCTGCTGCCGAGCGCAAAGCGCCCGCCGACCGTCACCTGCGCCGCGTCGGGCACGTCATCCAATCGACCGGCGTCGGTCGGACAGAAATTCGCGTCGGCCGGATAGATGGTGCGGCACTTCGGGCAGACCTTCATCGCGTACTCCCCACCATTGTGAGGGCGACGTCACGGGCCATCATGTGGCGGCCATCCTAGTGGACTGCGGCATGGGGAACAAGAGCTTGCATGCATTCCTGCCGAGGCTGCATGGGCCCTGCAGAGGACGTAGCCGACACACCGGCCGACACACCGGCCGACACAGCAGACTACTTGGCAGCCGACTTGGCAGCAGCCGCAGCAACCGTCTTGCCAGCAGCCGCCGCAACCGTCTTGCCGGGCTCGCCGCAACCGGCGAACTGGGCGGCGTACGACGGCGTCGAGTTCTTCGACTGCAAGGCCTTGCGGCGATGGCCCGCGTTCCGGTGGTTGCGCTTCCGCTTGTTCTCCGAAGCTTTGGTATTCGACGCCATGACGTTGCTCCTCGTTCGCGCGACCCGGGACCCCGGACAACCGGGCTTCCGACCGAGCGCTTCTTTAGCCGAACCGGACCGAGTGCGTCAAGTACCCGGCACAACAGTGCCCAGCACAACGCGGTCCACGCTCTGGACGCCGCTGATCCGCAACAGCGCGCGCATCACGCCCTTTAGCTGCTCGAGGTCCTGCACTTGAAAGTGGAACGTGTTCTCCGCGCGGTTGTCATCGGTGGCGCGACAGTTCGCCTGCGAGATGTTCACGCCGGCGTCGGTGAAGGACTGCGAGATGTGCGCGAGCAGCCCGGGCTTGTCGGCGCAGACCACCTTCAGCGCGACCGGGCGCGGCGCCTTGCTCTGGCCGTCCCACTCCACGTCAACGCGACGCTCCGGCTCCAGGTCGAGCGAGTCCTCACACTCACGCGTATGCACGGTGACCCCACGCCCACGCGTGATGAAGCCGACGATCGAGTCCCCGGGCAGCGGCGTGCAGCACTTGGCGAAACGCACCAGCACGTCGGTCTCGCCGGCAACCGTGATGCCGCTTGGCGCGCCGCGGCGAGGCGCCTTCTTCACCAGCCCCTTGATCGGTGTTTCCGCGTCTGGCGACGGCTCGATCGGCCCACCCTCGCGCCGCTCGTCGGGGACGATCGCTTGCGCCACCTGCGCCGCCACCAGCTTGCCGTAGCCGATGAGCGCGATCAGGTCCTCAATCGAGTTCAGCTTGAACGCGGTGATCGCGCGCTCGATCGTGCCGTCCTTCTCGGACTTCGGCAGCGAGGTGCGCCAGCGCCGCAGCTCACGGTCGAGCAGCTCACGACCGAGCGTCTTCGCCTTCTCGCGCTGCTCTTCGCGGAGCAGGTGCCGGATTTTGGTCTTCGCGCGCGAGGTCGCGACAAATTTGATCCAGTCCTTGTTCGGCCTCCGGTTCGGGCTGGTGATGATCTCCAGCATGTCGCCGTTCCGCAGCCGGTAGCGCAGCGGCACGATCGCGCCGTTCACGCGCGCGCCCGAGCAGTGGTCGCCGACCTTGGTGTGCACCGCGTAGGCGAAGTCGATCGGACAGGAGCCCTTCGGCAACGCCTTCACGTCCCCCTTCGGCGTGAAGACGTAGACCTCGTCGGCGAAGAGATCGATCTTCACCGACTGGATGAACTCGGCGGGGTCCTGCAAATCCTGCTGCCACTCCATCAGCTGCCGGAGCCACGCAAACGTCTGCGCGTCCCCACCAGGGCCCTCACGGCCAGGGCCGCCGGGGCGCCCCTCCTTGTACTTCCAGTGCGCTGCGATCCCCTCCTCGGCGACGCGATGCATCTCCTCGGTGCGAATCTGCAGCTCCATCCGCTCCGCACCCGGCCCGACCAGCGTGGTGTGGAGCGACTGGTAAAGGTTCGCCTTGGGCAGCGCGAGGTAGTCCTTGAAGCGGCCAGGCACCGGCGTCCAGCGCGAGTGCGCGATACCGAGCGCCTGGTAACACTCGCCGACCGAGCCGGTGATCACGCGAAATCCAACCGCGTCCTGGATCTGCGAAAGCTCGCGTCCGGTCCGCTTCATCTTTTGGTGGATCGACCAGAGATGCTTGGCGCGCCCCTTCACGCGGCAGACCACGCCCCCCGCGGCGAGCTCCTGCGCGACCAGCGCCTCGACCTCGAGGGTGCGCCGCAGTCGCTCCTCCTCGGTCTGATCCACCTGCGCACGCAGCGCCTCGAACTCGGCCGGAAAGAGGTAGCGGAACGCGAGATCCTCAAGCTCGCACTTGACCCACATGATGCCGAGCCGGTGCGCGAGCGGCGCGTAGATGTCCATCGTCTCGCGCGCGATCCGCTCCTGCTTCTCCGGCGGCATGTGACCGAGCGTCCGCATGTTGTCGAGGCGGTCGGCGAGCTTGACGAGGATCACGCGGATGTCGCGCGCCATCGCGAGCAGCATCTTGCGAAAGTTCTCCGCCTGCCGTTCCTCGCGGGTGTGCCAGGCGATCTTGCCGAGCTTGGTGACGCCGTCGACGAGGAACGCGACCTCCGGCGAGAACTCGGCCTGGAGTTCTTCGACCGTCGCTGCGGTGTCCTCGACACAGTCGTGCAGCAGCCCGGCGCAGATGCTCGCCACGTCGAGCCGAAGGTCGGCGATGATCGACGCCACCGAGAGCGGGTGCACAAAGTACGGCTCACCGGAGCGGCGGCGCTGACCGGCATGCGCACGCTCGGAGAACGCGAAGGCCTTCTCAATCAGTGCGCGATCGGCAGCCGGGTGGTACGCGGCTACCTTGTCAACGAGGGTTTCCAGACGAAGCATGCGGGGGCTGGTCAGCGAGTGTAACGCGCCCCGGCGCAGCTGCCCAACTCCGCGGGCGCGCAACTCGCGGCTGCCCAACTCCGCGGCTGCCCAACTCCGCGGGCGCTCAACTCGCGCTAGGCGCTACTCACGCACCGGACGGACGCCGTCGCGCACCTGCCGCACCAGCGCCTCGGCCTCGGCGCTGCCCCGCTCGATCTCGCAGTGCGACGCGACGTAGATCGCGCGGACCTTCTCGTAGGCAACGGCGAGATCGTCGTTCACCACGAGGTAGCGATAGTTGCCATACTGCTGGAGCTCGAGCTTGGCGGCCTCGAGGCGCCGCTCGATCACCGCGTCGTCGTCGGTGGCGCGACGACGGAGCCGCAGCGCGAGCTCATGCAGCGACGGCGGCAGCACCCACACCATCACGGCGTCGGTGGGGAACTGCTGCTTGAGCTGGCGTCCCCCCTGCCAGTCGATGTCGAAGAGGACGTCTACGCCCTGCTCGAGCGCGAGCGTGACCGTCGCGAGCGTCGTGCCGTAGCGGTGGCCATGCACCTCGGCCCACTCAGCGAACTCGCTGCGATCGATCATCGCCTGGAACTCGGTCGCCGAGACGAAGCGGTAGTCGACGCCGTCCACCTCGCCGACGCGCGGCGCGCGGGTCGTGACCGACACCGAGAAGCGGATGGCCGGAAAGTCGGCCATGAGCAGCCGGCAGAGCGTGGTCTTCCCGGCGCCCGAGGGTGACGACACGATGAGGAGGAGTCCGCGTGCGCCCATGCTCGGCTACTCCACGTTTTGGAGCTGCTCACGCAGTTTCTCGAGCTCGCTCTTGGCCTCGACGACGAGCCGCGTGAGCGCGGCCGACGACGACTTGGAGCCGACGGTGTTCACCTCGCGTCCGAGTTCTTGGACGAGGAAGTCGAGCCGGCGACCGACCGGTTCCGTTGCGACGAGCAGCGTATCGACCTGATCGAGGTGGCTGCCGAGCCGGACCAACTCCTCGGTCACGTCGCCGCGGTCACAGAGGATCGCGACCTCTTGCTGGAGCCGCGCTTCGTCGCTCGTGACGCCCGCGCTCGCGAGCAGCCGGTCGAGTCGCTCACGCAAGCGCGCCGAGTGCTCGGCGGGCGCACCGGCTGCAGCGACAAATAGCGAGCCTGCCAGGTCGCGCAAGCGGTCGGCCCGCGAAGCGAGCTCACGCGCGAGCGCAGCGCCCTCGGCGCAA
Source organism: Myxococcales bacterium (assembly GCA_009692535.1). Lineage (GTDB taxonomy): Bacteria > Myxococcota_A > Polyangia > Haliangiales > SHYZ01 > SHYZ01. Next base: position 1,027 of record SHYZ01000214.1, on the reverse strand, counting down.
CGCATCTTCACGAGCTGGTCAAGCGCACGGTCGAGCGCGGGCGCGATGGCGGTGAACACCGCGTCGGGATCGTCGTCAGCGTCGCCGACCGCGAGCACCCCGGACTGTGCGGCGATGAGCGCGAGCTCCACCGGGGCGGTGAGCCCGAGGCCGACGCGAAGCTCCTCGAGCGCTGCGGCGATGCTCCTGGCGAGCGGCAGATCGGCCCGCGCCCGCGCCGCGCCCACCCCGCCCTCGTCGTGCAGCGTGACGACGAACGCGCCCCGCTCCACCCGCGCGCGCACCGCCTTGACGATTCGGTCCTCGACCGACGGGTGGATGCGCGCGGCTCGAAGCTTCAGCTCGAAGAAGCGGTGGTTCACCGACCGGATCTCGACGGTGACCCGACGTTCCTGCGACTCCGCGGTGCCCCGACCGTGGCCCGTCATGCTCCGCATGCCAAGTGCACCCTAGCATGACCGCAGCGGCGCCGACCGGAGCGCTGCGCTCGCGTCGATCACGCGTCGCCCGTCGCTGCTGCGGCTGTGACCTGCGCCCGCGGCAGTGTTGGCCCTATGGCGCCCAACCGGCGCGAGAGCTAACTTGAGGAGGCTCGACCCGAGGCTCCTCGACGATGCCCCAATATCCAGTCGCATGAGTCGCGCCTTTCCCTCGATGGGTCTGCGCGCGCTCTACACGAGCTGCGCACTCGCGGCCGCGTGCGCCGGCCCTCCTCAAAGCTCGCTCCCCGACGGCGCGCCGGCCCTCGACGCCTCCCCGCGCGATGCGAGTCCGCGCGACGCCCCCCGCCCCGTCCCCGATGCCCCACCGCCAGATGCTGCGCCGCCCGACGCTGCGCTGCCCGACGCTCCACCGCCCGACGCTGCGCCGCCCGACGTTCCGCCGCCCGACGCCGACCCCGACGATCCCTACGACATCCGGCTCGTCGACGTGACCCCCGCGTGGCTCGGCAACGTCTGGCCCGGCCGCAGCGTGGACTACTCTTGGGGTGGCGGCACCGGCGCAGCGGTCGGCGATCTCGACGGCG
>SHYZ01000213.1 GCA_009692535.1 Myxococcales bacterium | reverse complement strand
CCGACCGGTGGGAGTCGCCCGCATGGCGCACCCGGCTCGCGACGCTGCTGCCATCGCTCGGAAGCTGACGACCGCTGCCCAAGAATGCGAAGGGCCCGAGATCTCACGGTCTCGAACCCTTCCCACTACACGACTGGTGACCCCACCGGAGCTTTCACCAATTTGGACATCGAGGAGCCGCTCGATCTGGTGCTCAGGCGAGCGGTGTAGCGTCCGCCCCCGTCAGGGCAACTTGACGGACAGCGTGCGGCGGAGTCCGTCGATGCAAGCCACTCAGGGACGCAACTCGGAGAGCTTGAGAACCTTTTTCGTGCCGTCTTCGGCGCGGGCGGCCACCCCTGCCCTTAGGGCACCAAAAGGCCCGCTCGCTCTCACCGGTCGCACGATGCCACGCGAGAGGTCCATGGCCCACAGGTACTCGTCCGTATCGAATCGGCTGCGCAGCAACACGAGGTCATCCTTGAAAAGGAGGATATCGAAGTGGCCCTTGCCCGGCTTCCGGAAGTCACCACCGTTGTCGTATTCAGTTGCCCAGAGCCAACGATGACGGTCGGTCTGGCGGTCGTAGACCGCAATCAGACCTCCGCCCAACCGCGCTCGAAACCGCATTTCCCAGAGCTGCCATCGCCCTTGTGACGCGATGGGTGCGAGCGGAAGCGGTTCACGGACGCGCCATAGGGAGATGGCGTCGAACTGCTCTCCTTGTTCGTTCTTGAGCCACGGATTCGCCACCCCTGCTGCAGCCAGTGCAGCAGGCGACCACAAGGACGGCGGACTGCCGCGCGGCTTGCCGGGGTGCTCCGGTTGGATGGGCCAAGCTGGTCCAAGGACTCCGTCGCCCGACGTTGGCCCGACGGGCTCGCCGTCATCGCCCTTCGCGAGCTGAGCGAGCATGCGGGCGGCAGCCAGATCCTCATCGTCTGCAGAAGAGACAACCGCAGCCTCGGCAAGGTCAGCCACGTCGGCGAGGGTTGGCTTGGAGGCTGCTCCGAAGGCAAGGATCTTGAAACCGGCGATGATCGACTCCTTGCCGCCCTCGACCGAGAAGCCTGTTCCATCGCAGCGACCCTGTGCAAGGCGCACAGTGGTCTCGCTTGCGTACGCCTCCCGACCCGAACCCGCGATGTACCGGTTCACGACGATACCGGTCGGCAACAAGCGAACTCTCAACTTGTCCCCCCCTCCGCCGAGTTCCGGATCGTCAGCCGCGGTCACATCGCTGAGTCCATCGCACGCGGACCAAGGGCTGACTGCATGCCGTGCTTCGCCGCCTTCAAGCCATGACACCTTGCCCGCAGGGCCAGCGTCGAGCGGAGGCTTCTCTGCCGTCGCCCGATTCGACACCTTGCCCAGTGCGCCCCAGCCAAGGATGGCAACGTACGCCGCGCCGCCGATGGCGACCGTCTTCGACCAGTAGCCCGAGCCGAACATGGCGGGAACATACCATCTCGCCCGGACGGCATCAGCCGACATACTTCCGCGCCCTGTGTCATGTCGTGACCGGCGAGCCCCTGTAGAACGGGTTCGTGGCCGCCTGTCCATCCTCCTGCGCGCGAGGTCTTCCGCACGCTGTTCCCGGACGGCCTCGTCTTCGAACTTGCGCCCGAAAACGAACAACGGCGAGTCTTTGCCATCCGTGGGAAGGCCAAGCTCGCCGTGTCCAAATTGATTTGTGACCCCACCGGGAATTGAACCCGGGATTTCAACGTGAGAGGCTGACGTCCTAACCGCTAGACCATGGGGCCGTGCTGCTGCTTGGGTTGGTTCGGGGACTAGGATTCGAACCTAGATAGTATGAGTCAGAGTCATACGTCCTGCCGTTAGACGATCCCCGAGCACTCTGACGAGCAGAGTTTTTACTGGCAGGGTTCTTGGGTGTCAAGGCAGGTTTTTCGCGCGCGTGGCATGGAGGTTTGTAAGCCCGTTGGCATGCACCTCGGGGAGCAGCGCGAGGAGCCGGTCGCGGTCGTTGAGCGACGGGTCTTCGAGTACCAACTCGAGCAGCGCGCGCAGGAGTTCGCCGACGACCGGGCCGGGGCGAAGCGCGAGCGCGGTGATCACGTCGCCGCCTTTGATCGCGAGGTCGCCGACGGTGAGTGCTTGGTCCTCCTCGAGCACGCGGCCGATCCGTGCGCGCAGCTCGCCGAGCTCGACGTCGGGGTCCTCGCCGCGACCGCGGCCGACGACATCGCCCTCGCGGAGCGCGAAGAGATCGGGCAGTAGGCCTTCGCCGACCTTGGCGACGAAGCGGCGCACGGCCGAGTCGGTCCACTCGGGCGTGTACCAGAACATGTGGTGCGCGACGACGGCGACGACGCGCTCGCGATCGCGGTTCGACACGCGCAGACGACGGAGGATGGTCTCCGAGAGCTCGGCACCGACGAGGTCGTGTCGGTAGAAGGTGAACTCACCAGGCGCATCCTCGCGTGGCGCGGCGGTGCGCGGTTTGGCGACGTCGTGGAGCAGCGCGCTGAGTCGGCGCACCGGATCGGGTGGGTCGCCGGCCGGCGTTGCGTCGACGGTGGCCATGGTGTGGGTCCAGACGTCGTGGTGGTGGTAGCGGTTCTGCACCTGGCCGATGCCCTCGGCGAGCTCGGGGAGGATCACGGCGAGCGCGCCGCTCCGCGCAAGGATCCCGAGGCCGCGCGACGGCGTGCGTGCACCGAGCAGCTTCACGAGCTCGTCGCGCACGCGCTCCTGCGACACGCGCGCGAGGGAGCCGAGCGCGGCAGGAATCGCCGCCTCGGTCGCGGGGTCGAGCTCGAACTCGAGGGTCGCAGCGAAGCGGGCCGCGCGCATCACGCGGAGGCCGTCCTCACACAGGCGCGCCACCGGGTCGCCGACGGCGCGGAGCAACCGTGCGGCGAGATCGCGCTGGCCGCCGTGGGGATCGACGAGCCGCTCGGTCTCGGGGTCGAACGCGAGCGCGTTTACGGTGAAGTCGCGCCGCGCGAGATCCTCGTCGAGGGTCACACCGAAGGTGACGCGGTCGGGGTGACGGCCGTCGGCGTAGGCGCCCTCGCTGCGGAACGTCGTGACCTCCACCTGCGTGTCACCGTCGAGCACGGTGATGGTGCCGTGCTTGAGGCCGGTCGGGATGCTGCGGGGGAAGAGCGCCTGCACCGCCTCGGGAAGCGCGCTGGTCGCGACGTCCCAGTCGGCGGCGCTGCGGCCGAGCAGGAGATCACGCACGCAGCCGCCGACGACGTACGCCCCGTGCCCAGCGGCGCGGAGGCGCTGGCAGATCCGCCGCATCGGGGCGGGGACGTCGCTGGCGCGCGGGGCCGTCATCGTCGCGGCCGCGCGGCCTCGAGGAGCCGCGCCTCGAGCTCGGAGGCGCGCAGCCGGAGCGCGGTGCCATCGGCGGTGCGGCCGGCGGCCTCGCGGTGGGCGGCGAGCGCACGGAAGCAGCGGGCGAGCTCGGACTCGGCGCGCGCCGCCGCGCAGAGATCGATCGCCTGGCGAAAGGTGGCCTCGACGCGCGTCTGTTCAGCCGGAGTCTTCGCGGCGCGCGACTCCGCCTGGGCCAGCACGCGCAGCGCCGCCCCCTCGACCGGTGCCGCTCCGAGCCGCGCCGCCAGCGTCTGTGCGCGTCGCGCTGCCTCGAGCGCGCCGGCTACATCGTCCACTGCCAGCCTTGCGTCAGCCACGCGACGCGCACCGTCGGCCTCGCCCAGCGCGTCACCGAGCGCGGTGGCCACCTCGAGCGCCTCGAGCGCATGCTCGAGTGCCACGCCCGGCCGCTCGGCGCGCAGCTCGACGTCGGCGAGCCGCCCGAGCGCGCTCCCCTGCCCCACGCGGTCGCCGATCTCTCGCGCGAGCTTTAGCGCTTCGGCGTATTCGCCCATCGCTGCATCGACGTTCGCGCCGGCTTCATGGACCGCGCCGAGCTCGACCAGCGAGCTCACGACGCCGACCTTGTCGCCGATCTGGCGGCGGATCTCGAGCGCCTCGCGCGTCGGCTCGAGCGCCTCACGGCTCGCGCCTGACTCACGGTAGACGCGGCCGATGTTGGCGAGCGACAGCGCGATCGACCGCCGATCACCGAGCGCACGACGAAGCGCGAGTGCGCGCCGATGGTGCTCGAGCGCGGCCGCATGCTCGCCACGCTGCCGAAGCAGGCCGCCGAGATCATCGGTCGCGCCGGCCACGCCCCGTCGATCGCCCGCCGACTCGAAGAGCGCGCGCGCCCGCTCGAGCGCCTCACGCGCCGGCTGGAGCTCGCCGCGCTGCCGATGCAGCCGCCCGATCCGGCCAAACGCCGCGCCCCCCTTGGCGCGGTGATCGAGTCGCCACGCGAGCGACAGCATCTCGCCAAATCGCGCCGCGGCCGCCTGCGCACGCCCGGTGAGCGCGAGCACATCGCCGAGGCTGTGCAGCGCCTCCATGCGTAACAGCGCGTCGTCGCCCGAGAGCAGCATGAGCGCGCGCTCGAACAACCCGAGCGCTTGCTCGTTTGCGTACCGGCGCCGCGCCTCTTCCCCGGCCGCGAGGAAGAGCGCAGCCGCGCGCGGCCCGTCCCCGGCGTGCGCGTAGTGCTGCGCGATGGCGTCGAGGTGGTCGGCGGTGCGCTCCGGCATCCGCGCCTCCATCCACTGCGCGGCCACATGGTGCAGCCGGCGCCGGCGATCGTCGTCGAGCAGGCGTCCCACCAGCTCGCGCTCGCGTGCGTGCTTGAACACGATCTCGACATCGCCCGGCACGGTCGACAGCTCGGGCGGCAGCTCGAGCAGATAGTCACGTTCACAGAGGACCGCGATCCGAGACGCGAGCTGACCGGCGAGACCATCGTCCAGCCAACCGCCCTGCTCCGGACGCTCACGCCGACTCATCGCGACGAGCCCCGAGAGCCAGAACACGCTGCCGAAGATCGCTCCGCGCGCGAGGAGGTCGCGCTCCTCGGGGGCGAGCGCGGCGATCCGGGCCTCGATCGCCTCCTCGACGCTCAGCGGCAGCGCGGTCTGGGCAGCACGGGCGGCGTCGATGCAAAACCTGCCCTCGTGCCACTTGATCGTGCCGTTCTCGGCGAAGAGCCGTACCAGCTCCTCGAGGAAGAGCGGGTTCCCCGCGGTCTGCGCCACCGCGTCGGCCACGAGCTCGTCCGGCACTTCTTGGCAGTGTGCGAGCAGGGCACGCACCAGCTCGGCTGCGGCGGCGGGCCCAAGGTTGCCGAGCTCGAGCCGCACATGATCGACGAAGCGGTCGCCCCAGCGCGGCCGGCGTGCGCGCAGCTCGTACGTCGCTGAGACCGCGAGCACGATCGGCGCGCCCGAGAGCGACGAGCCGAGTTCCTCCATCAACGCGAGCGTGTCATCGTCGGCCTGCTCGAGATCGTCGAGCACGAGCACGATCGGCCCGAGCGCGGCGTCAACCTCGAAGAACCGGCGCAACACGCTCCGTCGGATCGTGTCGTGTCGCTCCGCATCATCGTCGAGCGCGCCGAGCAGCGGCGAGTCCGGAAAGCGCAGCCCGAGGAACGTGCCGAGCAGGTGCGCCACCTCGCCAACGCGCCGATCGCCAAACGCCTGCTGCACCCCGGCGTGGAAGCGCGCTCGCCCCTCCTCGGTATCCTCCCCTTCACGCACGCCGAAGCGCTCGGCAAGCAGCCGTGCGATCGGCGCGAAGCGCACGTCTCCCTGTTGCGCCCGCGCGCGCAGCACGCGCACCTCGGGCTCGAGCGCGCCGAGCCACTCCGACAACAGCCGCGACTTGCCGGTGCCCTGCGCGCCGATCAGCGTGACCACCTGCGGCGACTGGTAGTACGCCGCGCGCCGCACCGCCGCTGCCAGCGCCGCGAGCTCGTCGTCCCGCCCGACCAGCGGCCACGCGCCCCCGGCCGGCGAAAATCGCGTCGGCGCCGACGGGGGCAGGTCGAGTTCGGACTCTGGCGGCGAGGGCGTCACGAGCGGCGATGATACGGCGGGGACTGCGCCGCGCGCGGACCGAATTCGGCCCGCTGCTCCCGCGGCTCCCGCTGCTCCCGCGGCTCCCGCTGCTACTCGAGGTCTTCGTCTGCCTGCGCGCTCTCGAGGTAGCTCGTGAGCGGCACGCTGTCGTCCACGAGGTCGGCGGAGAACTGCCCGAGGTCCATGTCGGCCTCCTCGATCTCGGAGCCGGCAAAGGTGATCACCGTCGTGCAGTG
>SHYZ01000016.1 GCA_009692535.1 Myxococcales bacterium | reverse complement strand
AGAGCGGCGAGGGCGACGCGGCAGCGCTGGTCGAGCGCGCCGACATGGCGCTCTACCGCGCGAAGGCCGCGGGGAAGGACCGCGTCGAGATGCTCTGGGGCAACGAGACCGGTCGCCATGAGCGCATCGATCCGCCGTAGGCCTCCTCTTGCATCGTGGCCGGGGCTACGTTAGTCCTTCCCTCCGATGGCGACGCTGCTCGACGAAGAGGTCACTCGTTTCAGGCAGCGCGTGAGCGCGCTCGAGGCCGAAATCGGCAAGGTGCTCGTGGGCCAGGAGGCGCTGGTCCACCGGCTGCTCATCGGGCTCCTCGCCGGCGGCCATGTGCTCGTCGAGGGTGTCCCCGGGCTCGCCAAGACGCTGGCGGTGCGCACGCTGGCCGACTGCGTGTCGGGGACCTTCTCGCGCATCCAGTTCACGCCCGACATGCTGCCGGGCGACATCACCGGCACGCAGGTCTACAGCCCGCGCGACGGCACCTACTCGGTGAAGCAGGGGCCGATCTTCGGCAACCTGATTCTCGCCGACGAGGTGAACCGCGCGCCGGCCAAGGTGCAGGCCGCGCTGCTCGAGGCGATGCAGGAGCGGCAGGTGACGCTCGGCGATCAGACGCTGCGGCTGCCCGAGCCGTTCCTCGTGATGGCCACGCAGAACCCGATCGAGCAGGAGGGGACCTACCCGCTGCCCGAGGCGCAGCTCGATCGGTTCATGATGAAGGTGAAGGTTGGCTACCCATCGCGCGACGAGGAGGTGAAGATCCTCGACCGCATGGCCGGCTCCGGGCTGGAGCCGACCGCGAGCCGTGTGACCTCGCTCGACGAACTGCGCGCCGCGCGCGAGTCGCTGCGGCAGGTGTTCGTCGACGACAAGGTGAAGCGCTATGTGGTGGCGGTCGTCGATGCCACGCGCGATCCACGCCGCGCCGGGCTGCCGGCGCTAGCGCCGCTTATCGAGAACGGCGCGTCGGTGCGCGGCTCGATCGATCTCGTGAAGGTCGCGCGCGCGCACGCGTTGCTCGCGGGGCGCACCTACGTGAGCCCGCACGACGTGAAGTCGCTGGCGCACGACGTGCTGCGCCACCGGATCATCTGCACCTATGAGGCGGAGGCGCAGGGCAAGTCCAGCGACGACGTGATCTCGGCGGTGCTGGAGAACGTGGAAGTTCCGTAGCGGCTGGGCGGTTCTGTCACGATGATCCCCGCGGAGGTCGCACGACAGGTCAGGCGGATCCGGTTCGCGACCGGACGGCATGTCGCCGACCTGTTATCGGGCGCGTACCTGTCGGTCTTTCGCGGGCGCGGCATGGAGTTCGACGAGGTGCGCCCGTACGTGCCGGGCGACGACGTGCGCACGATCGACTGGAACGTGACGGCGCGGACCGGCGAGCCGTTCGTGAAGCGGTTCATGGAGGAGCGCGAGCTGACCGTGATGCTGCTGGTTGACGTGAGCGCGTCGCAGGACTTTGGCTCGGGGCGGCGCTCCAAGCGTGAGGCCGCGGCGGAGCTCGCTGCAGTGGTGGCGTTCTCGGCGACGCAGAACGGCGACAAGGTGGGGCTGCTGCTCTTTGGTGCCCAGACCGAGAGCTGGGTGCCGCCGCGTAAGGGGCAGAAGCACGCGCTGCGCGTGATTCGCGAGGTGCTGCAGGACGGGGCGCAGCCGCGCGCGCCCGAGCGGCGGCGGCCGGTGCGTGCGCTGCTCGAGAGCCTCGCGCGGCTGGCGCGGGTGCGGCGTGCCGAGCAGACGACCGGCGCGGCGGGGCGGGGCACCAGCATCCGCGCCGCGCTCGAGCACCTGCGGCGCGCGCTGCCACGGCGGGCGGTGGTGTTCCTGGTGTCGGACTTTCTCGACGAGGGCTATCTGCCGGCGCTGCGCGCGGCGACCAAGCGGCACGATGTGGTGGCGGTGGAGGTGTCAGATCTACGCGAGCGCGAGCTGGTTCCTGCCGGGCTGCTGCGGCTCGAGGACGCTGAGACTGGCGAGCTGCGGCTGGTCGACACGGCGTCGGCGGCGTTCCGCGCGGCGGCAGCGAGTGCGGCCTCGGCGCGGTCGGCTCGGCTCGAGTCGGAGCTGCGCGCCTCGCGGGTCGACCTCGTGCAGATCGAGGCGGGCGAGTCAGTCGTGGCGCCGCTGCTGGCGTTCTTTCGCGCGCGCGAGCGCAGGCATCGGCGATGAGCGGCTGGCGCCTGTTGGTGATCGCGTTGGGGCTCGCCGCGTGCTCGGGCTCGTCCGCGCCAGAGATTCCCGCGCCGTCGGTGCCTGCGGCGGCAGCCGGCGTCTCGCGCGTGAGCGAGAGCGGGCCGGTGCGCGCGACGGTCACGGTGACGCCCGGGCAGGCGCGCGTCGGCGACCGGCTCACCGTCGAGCTCGTGGTCGAGGCCGAGCCGGGTGTGACGGTGACGCTGCCGCCATTTGGCGACGCGCTCGGGCGGTTCGCGGTCGTCGAGTTTGTCCCACGCGAAGAGCGCGCGGCCGATGGTCGCCTGCGCGCGAGCCAGCGCTACGTGCTCGACTCGCCGCTCTCGGGGCGTCACCGGATCCCGGCGTTTCGCATCGAGGTGACAGATGACCGCCGAGGCGCGGGCAGGACTGCGCAGGACGCGGGCGCAGCCGGTGCCGTCGAGGAATTGCTGACCGAGGAGATTCCGCTCGAGATCGCGTCGGTGCTCGCCGAGGACGCCGCGCGCGAGCTGCGACCGCTTCGTGGCGCGCTCGCCGAGCTGCGGGCCGATGGTGCGCGTTGGCCGTGGTGGGTGGCAGGTGGGGGGCTCGTCATTGTCGCCGGGCTGCTCCTGCGTGCGCTCGCGGGGCGGCGCACACGGCGTCGGCGGGAATCGGCGTTCGACGCCGCGCTGCGACGGCTGGGCGCGCTCGGCGGGCGCCTCCCTTCGGGCGACGAGGCGGACGCTTGGTATGTCGAGCTGTCGGCCGCGATCCGTCGCTACCTCGAGGACCGCTTTACGATCCGCGCGCCCGAGCTGACCACCGAAGAATTCCTCGGCGTCGCGCGGCGCTCGAGCGGGCTCACCGCCATCCACAGCGCGCTCCTCGGTGACTTTCTTGTCCAGTGCGACCGCGTGAAGTTTGCCGGCTACCGCCCCGGCGACGCCGAGACGCAGGCTGCGTTGACGGCGGCGCGGCGCTTTGTCGACGAGACGCGCCTCGAGCGTGATGAACAGCAGGAGCCAGGCGCCGCGGACGAACCGCCCGGCTCAGGGACGGTGGCTGCGTGATCCACGCGCTCTTCGACAGTCTCGCGCTGCGCGAGCCGCGCTGGCTGCTGCTCGCGCTGCTCGCGGTGCCGGTCTACCTGATCGCCCGGCGGTCGGCGGGGCGGGTGCGCTTCTCGTCGCTCGCGCTGTTCCCGGCGCGCGCGCAGACGCTGCGGATGCGCCTCGCGTTCGTGCCCGACCTCTTCATCGCGCTCGCGGTGATCGCGCTCGCGGTCGCCCTCGCCGGGCCACGCACCGGCGCCGAGCGGGCGCGGCGTGAGCGGCGCGGCATCTCGATCATGATGGTGGTCGACATCTCGGGCTCGATGCAGGCGCTCGATCTGTCGGAGCCAGACGAAGAGCGCACGCGTCTCGACGCGACCAAGCGGGTATTTTCGGACTTCGTCGGCGGGAAGGGTGGGCTGCGCGGTCGCCCCGACGACGCGATCGGCGTCGTGAGCTTCGCGCGCTACGCCGACACCCGATCCCCGCTCACGCTCGATCACGACAGCCTCGCGCGCGTGGTCGAGTCGCTCACGCTCGTGACCGATCGGAGCGAGGACGGCACCGCGATCGGCGAGGGCCTCGGACTCGCGGTGGAGCGACTGCGCGAGGCTACGACCGCCTCGAAGGTGGCGATCCTGCTCACCGATGGTGTCAACAACGCCGGCGAGACCGATCCGACCGCCGCCGCGAAGCTGGCCAAGAGCCTTGGGGTCAAGGTCTACGCCATCGGTGCCGGGACCAACGGCGTGGCGCCGGTGCGGGTCACCGATCCGCTGAGCGGGCGCAGCGCACTGCGCGGCGTGCCGGTGGAGATCGACGAGGCGCTGCTGCGTGAGCTCGCGGCCGAGACCGGCGGGCGCTACTTCCGTGCGACCGACGCCGACGCCCTGCGCGCCGTCTACCAGGAGATCGATCGACTCGAGCGCAGCCGGATCATGAAGGTGGAGTTCTCGACCTGGCACGAGCACTACGCCACCTGTGTGGCGCTCGCGCTCGGGTTGCTCGCGTCGGGCTGGCTGCTCGCCGGGACGCTGCTGCGGAGGGGGCCGTGAGCGGCTACGAGTTTCTGCATCCCGAGCGGGTTCACCTCGCGTGGGCCGCGCTCGCCGTGATCGTGGTGCTCGCGCTCGGCGAGGCCGGCGCGAAAGCTGCGCTCGCGCGCTTCCTCTCGCCGGTGATGGAGGCCCGGCTTGCGGCGCGGCCGTCGCGCGCGCGCAGGGGCGCGAAGGTCGCGTTCTCGGGCGCGGCGCTGCTGCTCGGTGTGCTCGCGCTGATGCGGCCGCAGGGGCCGGGGCACATGGAGAGCGGCGTGGCGGCGCGGGCGTCGGCCGATGTGATGCTCGTGCTCGACGTGTCAAAGAGCATGCTCGCCGAGGACGCAGCACCGTCGCGGCTCGAGCGGGCGCGGGCCGACGCGCTCGATCTTGTGGATCGGCTTCATGCACACCGACTCGGGCTGGTGGCGTTCGCCGGGCGCGCGGTGGTGCTCTGTCCGCTCACCACCGATCACGCCTTCTTGCGCACGATCCTCGGCAGCGCAGACGAGCGGAGCGTGTCGCGCGGTGGAACGCGGATCGGCGACGCGCTGCGGACCGCTGTGCGTGCATTCGGCGAGGGGGGCGCGGCCGGGCGGTTGATCCTGCTGGTCACCGATGGCGAGGACCACGAATCGCATCCTGATGACGCGGCGCGCGAGGCCAAGGCAGCGGGCGTGCGCGTCGTGACCATCGGCTTCGGCGCCGAGCAGGGGAGCGAGCTCTTCGTGCGCGATCGTGAGACCGGCTCCCGACGCGCGCTGCTCGACGGAAACGGCGCGCAGGTGCGCTCGCGGCTCGACGGCGAGTTGTTGCGGCGCATCGCGCTCGCGACCGAGGGGGCGTACGTGCCGGCGGGCATCTCGGCGCTCGATCTCGACGCCATCGTGCGCGAGCATGTGGAGCCGCTCGCGCGTGCGGGCGCAGCGGCGCCGACGCGGCGGGTCCCCGACGAGCTTCACCCGTGGTTCGTGCTTGGCGCGTTGCTCTCGGTCCTTGGCGCGGGTCTCGCCGGACTCGTGCCGCGCGTAGCGGGGGCGACGTGAGTCGGCGCGTTGCATTGCTGCTGCTGCTCGTCGGCGCGGGGCTCGCGTTCGCCGACGCCGGCTCACCGCGCAGCGGCTACAACAGCGCGCGCGCAGCGTACGAAAAGGGCGAGCTCGACGAGGCTGAGCGGGGATTCCTCGCGGCGCGTGACAGCGCGCGTGGCGATGGCGAGCTTCGGTCGGCGGCGGCGTTCAACCTTGGGATGACATTTGCGCGCCGCGCCGAGGGGCTCGGTGAGAAGCCGGAAGAGGCGCTGGCGGCGCTCCGACAGGCGGCGGCGTGGTTTCGTGACGCGCTCAGGCTGCGCGCCGGCGACGAGGACGCGCGCGCCAACCTCGAGTTGGTGCTGCTGCGCGCGCAGGATCTCGCCGACAAGATCAACCACGGCCAGAACGGGCTGGAGGCGCGGCTCGATCGGCTGCTCGAGGAGCAACGCGCGCTGCGTGATCGGCTGCGTGAGCTGGTCGCGCGGATTGGCGTCGGGCAGCAGAGCGACCCGCAGGCATTCGCAGAGGAGTTCCGCCAGGCAGAAGCAGCCGCGCGTGCGCTGCTCGCTGAGCTTGGAACGGTGGCCGACCTCGCCGTCGACGAGGCGACTGGACTTGAGCAGAAGAAGGAGGCAGAGCGCAGCGCCAAGGAGCGCGTCCGGCTCGCGCAGCTCGGCGCGCTTGAACGTCACCTCGGCGAGGCGCGCACGCAGGACGCCGATGCACGGAGGCAGCTCGCGCGGCTCGTCGGCGAGCGGGCGCAGCGTGCAGCGAGCCGTGCGCTGTCGGCGCTCAAGCGTGCCCGCGAGCAGTTGCTCGATCCGGTCGCGGTGCTCGCCGGGATCGGCGAGGAGCAGGCGCAGACGCTGGCTGCAACTTCGGCGCTCGAGGCGTTTGGCAAGGGCGCGGTGTCGGTCACGCCGGGTGGGCCGGCGGCGCGCGCACCGGTGTGGCTGACGGCTGACCTCGTCGCTGAGGAGGAGGCGGAGATCGCTCGACGCACCGGCGAGTTGCTCGCGCGACTCGATGCGGGCAGCGCTGCGCCGCCCGCGGACCCGGCGGCGGGCGGTGATCCGGCAGCGACCCGTATGATCGAGGCAGCGCGTGGTGCCGTGCCGCACCTGCGGCTGGCCGAGGCCGCGATGGGCGAGGCGAAGGAATCGATCGTCGCCGGTACGCTCGACCGTGCGGGTGCGGCTGAGCTGCGCGCGCTCGAGCAGCTTGCGGCGGCGGCCGAGCTGTTTGCCGAGCTGCGACAAGTGATCGAGCTGACCGCGGCGGAGCAGCGCGCTGTCGTGACGCTGCTCGACCCGCTGGCCGAACCGTCGGGCGAGGCCAGTCCGCCCGGCGCGAAGCCGAGCGCGCCGTTGAGCACGGAGGAGCGCACGGCGCAGCTCCTCGCGGGGCTGGCGCGAAACCGGGGCCGGCTCGTGCGGCTGGAGCGGCTGCTCATCGACGAACAGCAGGCGGCCGCGGCGCGGGCAGCGCAGGCGGCGCAGGCGGCGCAGCCGGGCGCGCCGGGGCAGCCAGCGCCGGCCGCTGACGATGCTGGGCAGGCGGAGCTCTTCCGTCGCGCCGAGGAACTCCGTGTCGCCGCGCTCACGGCGCTCGCTCGGACCGAGATCGCGCTTGCGGCTCGTCGCGGCGAGCCGCTGCCGGCGGCGCGCGAGGTGAATGCGCAGCTCGAGGAGTTGCGGCGACTCTTCTTTTCGATCGTGGAGCATTTGAAGGAGCTGCACGCGCACCAGACCGAGACCCACGACGAGAGCGCTGCGGCGCAGGCGGAGGCGAAGGAGGCCGAACGCGTGGGACCGCTCGGCGAAGCGCAGGCGCGACACCTGGCGATGGTGTCGGCGATCGCGCAGGCGCTCGAGGAGCAGGGCGCGGCCGCGCAGGTCGAGCAGGGCGCCGAGGCGGCGGAGGCCGGCAAGCAGCTCGACGCTGCGGCGGTCGAGGTGCGCGGGGCTGAGAGCGGCATGCACACCGCGGCGCAGACGTTGGCGGAGGCAGCGCTGCAGGCGGCCACGTCGTCGCCCGACTTTGCGCTGACGCTGGCGGCGCAGGCCGAGGCGCTCGAGCGGCTCGCCAACGCGATCCGACTGCTCGCGCCGCCAGAGCAGCAGGAGCAGCAGCAGCAAGAGCAGCAGCCGAAGCAGGAGCAGCAGGAGGCCGAGCGAAAGTTGCGCGAGATCCGTGAGCGCGAAGCCGCGCGTGAGAACCAGAAGCGCGAGCGGCGTCGCACGCAGGACGAGCCGGTGGAGCGGGATTGGTGAGCGCCCGCAGCGTCACCTTCGCGCTGCTGGTGGCGTGCGTCGTCGTGGCGCACTCGGGCCGCGCGCATGCACAGAGCGTCACGCTGCGCGTGGAGGAGGGTCCGCTCCACGCCGGCATCCCGTTCGTGCTGCTGGTCGAGTCGCGTGGTTTTGCCGAGAGCCCCGAGCCGGTCGCGACGCTGCCGTCGATTCCTGGCGCGACCGTGACTGCGCTTGGCGTGCAGCCGCAGGTCACGCAGATGATCCAGGTCGTGAACGGCCGCCGCACCGAGCGGCGCGACGTGATCTTCGTGCACCGCTTCCGCGTGGTCGCGCCGCGCGCCGGCAGCTACTCGGTGAACCCGATCATCGTCGAGCAGACCGGGCGGCGTAGCTCCTCGCAGGCCGCGTCGTTTCGCACCGAGGCGCTCGAGCCGACGCGCGACATGCGCCTCGAGCTGATCGTGCCCGACCGGCCGGTCTGGGTCGGCGAGGCGTTCGACTGTTTCATCGACTGGTACGTCGCGCGCGATGTCAGCGAGCACACCTTCGCGATCCCGCTGCTCGACGCGAAGGACGACTTCGAGGCGCACGCCCCCGACGGCGCAGCCGGGGAGCGCCTCGCGATTGATGCCGGCGACACCAAGATCGAGCTGCCCTACGTGCGCAGCAGCGTGACTGTGGGCGGCGTCTCCTACGTCCGCTTCCGGCTCACCGCGCGGGTAACGCCGCTGCGCGCTGGCGTCCACGAGTTCGCACCCGCACGGGTCGTGGCCGCGCTGCAGGTCGGCTCGGGACGCGATGGCTTCGGCTTCCGCGTGCCGCGCTCGCGCCTCTTCTCGGTCGAGGATGTCCCGCGCCGAGTCGAGGTGCGCGAGCCGCCGACCGCCCGGCGCCCGGCGAGCTTCGCTGGCGCGGTGGGCACCGACTTCACCATTTCGGTGGTCGCGGATCGTACCGTCGTGCGCGTCGGCGATCCGCTGCTGCTCCAGGTCGTGGTCAAGGGACATGGCCGGCTCGCCGGACTCGCGTTGCCGCCACTCGATGCAGATGGCGGGCCGAACCCAAGCGCGTTCGTGCTGCCCACCGAGTCGCCGACTGGTGAGGAGGCCGACGGTGCGCGTCGCTTTCGAGTCGCGCTGCGGCTCAAATCCGCCGACGTGCGCGAGCTGCCGCCGCTCGCCTTCTCCTACTTCGACCCGGTGGCCGGCGCTTACCGCACCGTCCGTTCGCAGCCGATCGCACTCTCGGTGAGCGGCTCGGCGCGGGTCGGCGCGGCCGAGGTCGAAAGCGGTGCGCGCGCACTCGATGCACCGGCGACCGCTGCCTCGCGCCGCGCCGCGCTCTCGCTCTCTGGCGCAGACCTCTCACTCTCCGCGCCCGACGCCACCGCGGCTCGCACTCGGTCGCCCGCCGACCTTATGCCCCTGCTGCTGTCGCTCTACGGCGGCGGCGCGGCCGCGCTGATCATCGGCGCCGCGCTCGCGAGCCTGCGTCGTCGTCGCGGTGCGAACGGGGCGCTGCGCGAAGCCCGCCGCGCCGTCGCTGACGCGCTCGCGCTGGCAACCCACTCGCCCGCGCGCGCCGCCGGCCCGCCACTCGCGCGCGCTTTGGCCCAGCTTGGCCGCGCGGCCGGCTCAGGCGCGCAGTCCGAGCTGCTCGCGCGACTCGAGACCATCGCGTTCGATCCCGCACGCTCAGCGACGCCACTCCCCGAGGCGCTCGTCGCCGAGGTGCGCGCCGAAGAGCAGCGACTCACAGCGTCGCACTCGGCGTCACACTCGGCGTCGCACTCGGCGTCACACTCGGCGTCGCACTCGGCGGGGCAGGGGCCGGCGGTGCTCGCGCTTCTCATCCTGGGCCTCGCCGCCGGCACTGCGCACGCGACCCCTGCCGCCGCGCCGACGTCCACGAGTGCCATGCTCACCGCCGGCCGCAGCGAGTACGCCGCCGCGCTCGCCGAGATCGATCGCGCTCTCCGTGCCGAGCGTTTCGCCCACGCCGCCACGCTGCTCGCTGCCGCGGTGCGTGAGCAGCCCGACCGCCCCGCGCTGCTCGTCGATCTCGGCAACGCGCACCTCGGCGCCGGCGACGCCGGCCACGCCGTACTCGCCTACCGCCGTGCCCTCGCGCTCAGCCCCGGCGACGTGCGCGCGCAGAAGAACCTCCACTGGGTGCGCGCCCAACTCCCACCGTCCGCGCCGCGCCCTCGCAGCGCCGGCGCCGTCTCCTCACTCTTCTTCTGGCACCACACCCTCTCCGCAGCGACGCGCCACCTCGCGCTCGCCGCCGCAGTCGCCCTCGCCGCGCTGCTCATCGCCGCCTCCCTCGCCGTCGCCCCGCGCCGCACCCGCGCGCTCCGACTCGTCGCCCTCGCGCCGCTCGGCTGCGCAGTCGCCATGGGCCTGTCACTCGCCGTCGCGCGCGATGCCGGTCGCGACGCCGTGGTCACCGCCGACAACGCAGTCCTCCTCGCCGCCGACAGCATCGGCGCGCCCGCCGCGCAGGGCGGCGTGCTCCCCCCCGGTCTCGAGGTCGAGATTATCGAGGCGCGCGATTCGTGGCGCCGTCTCCGTCTCGCCGACGGCGCCACCGGCTGGCTCCCCGCGACCGCCCTCGCGCCAGTCGCCGCGCGCTGAGCCTCGCGCCGGTCGGTGTGCGCTGATCCTCGCGCCAGTCGGCGTGTCCTCACCACCGCCGACCTCGAGCTCGTAGTCGACCTCGAGCCGGCCAACCTGCGCCGGCTGCTGGAGGAGCGTCGCTGTGGCTGACGAACCCCGCAAGCGCGGCTTTGCGCACGCCTACACGATCGAGCAACTGCGCGCAGCGCCGCTCTCGACTCGCGGCGCGCTACCGAGCGGAGGAGGCGAAGGTGAACGGGAACGTGATCGCCGCCTCGCCGCCATTGGCCGGCGGGGGGAAGCGGAGTTCCTTGATGCGGCGGAGCAGGCAGTTCTCCACGGCGGTGTTCGCCATCGTGGTCGACTTGATCTTGGCGCCCGCGACTGCGCCCTGGCTGTCGACGCGCCACGCGATCTTGATGGTGCCGGCGAGCTTGGGGTCGCGGGAGAGCTGGGCCTCGAAGCACGCCTGATAGGAGCGGGCTCGTGACGCGACGGTTTTGCGGATTTGTTCTGGCGTGAGGTCGCCGAAATCACCGTCGGGTTCGCCGACCTCGACCTCGACCCTGACCTCGGTGACGGCGCGGCCCGGGGTGCGCTTCACTTTGACAGCGTCGGTCTTCACGCTCTCGATCGGGCCCTCTTCGCCATTGCCGCCGCCTTCCCAGCCGCGCGTGCCGGTGCTCGAGCCGGTGCCGTTCCAGTCGTCGCCGACGCCGCTGCCGGAGCCCGCGCCGGCGCCGGCATCGCCACCTTCGTAGCCGCGCAGCTGCGGCATCGGTCGGCGGACGACGGCGGCGAAGCGCTCGGTGTTGCGGAGCGCGGGGAGGAGGCCCTTGTTGCGCACGGCGGCGCGCGCCTGCTGTCGTGCGTCCATCGGTGCGCGCTGGCGCTTTTGTCCCTCGCCGCCGGCCTTGGCGCGCGCTTCCTGCTTCTTGGCGACCTTGTCGATGGTCTCGACGCGCTTCTGCTCGGGCTTTTTGTCGGGCTGCGGCTGGGCCTCGACGCGCGCGCGCAGGAGGAAGCTGGTGAGCACGTCCTGTCCGGCGAACACGGTGCGCCCGCCGGCGGCGCCAAAGAGCGTGAGCACGAGGGTGAGCAGCGCGCCGTGGGCGAACAGACCGAAGCCGAGCGCCGGCACGAGCAGCTCTTCGCGATCGCCCTTGGCGCGCGGCAGCGGCTCCTCGGGGCCGGCCACCTGCACGAAGAAGGTCTGCTCCTTTTCGCCGTCGAGATGCACGACGGCCCAATCGCCGGGTGCGAGCGACACGGACGACTCGCTGGCGTCGGCGAGGATCGTGGCGATCTCCCGCTCGGTGCCAGCGACACCGACCGAGCCGGCCATGCCGCTACGCAGCGTGAGCGTTAGGGCGCGTCCCTCGTGCTGCGCGACGAGGCAAAGTGGCACCACGGTCGCCGCCGCGTCGGGATCGGGCGCATAGGCAGTGAAGGTCGCACCCGCGGGGCCGTAGGTGACGGTCGTGCCGGCGGCTGTGCGAGCACGCTCGACGGCGCGTTGCCAGAGCGCGAGCGCGACGAACGGCAGCGCGACGAGCCCGAGCTCGGCGAGCGCGGCGGTCCATGCACCGCGCCCTGCGTGCGCGAAGAAGCGGTAGAGGTAGACGATCGTCACCGCAGGCGCCGTCGCCGCGAGCGCCAGCGCGGCGCGTGGCCGAGTGACGAAGGCGCGTGTCCTCGCGTACCAGACCACCGGTACGGCGGTGAGCAGCGCGACCGCAGCGAGGAACGCGACCGAGTAGAGCACCGAGAAGAACGGCGTGACCGGCGCGAGCGTGCGGTCGATGCGCGCGAGCGCGTGGCCGAGTGTGTCCCAGAGCAGCACCACGGTCGCCGGCATCGCGAGCGCGAGCAGCGGCGTGAGCAGCAGGGCGCGCGTGGAGACGCCGGGGGCGGTCCGGTCCGGGAAGCTCCGCTCGTCGAGGACGTCACCCTGCCAAACTTGAGCGACACGGAACTTCGGTGAGGTCACGCGCGGAGTGTACGCGGCTCGCGCGTGCCGGGCCACCGCGACAGCCACGTCGTGACAGCAACGTCGTCCGTGCGCCGCAGCGTGTTACGCTGGCCCTCGTCGATGAGCGGCTTGGCGATCCGCGTCGAGAAGTGTCGGCTCGTTGTCGTGCAGGGCTTGACGGCAGGGCAGGAGGCGATTTTCTCCGCCGACGTGGTGCGCGTCGGTAAGGCGCCCGAGAACGACCTCGTGCTCTGCGACGAGACGGTCTCGCGCGCGCACCTCGAGATCGTGCGCGACGGACGGGGCTGGCTGCTGCGCGATCTCCGCTCGACCAACGGCACGTTTCTCCAGGGCGCACGCGTCAAGGAGGGCTACCTCGTTCACGGCGTGGAGGTCGGCGCGGGCGCGGCGCGACTCCGCTTCGAGGTGCTGGAGGAGCGGATCGTCCTCGCGCCGTTCGAGGGCGAGCGGCTCGGCGGGATGGTGGGCGCGAGCCAGGGGATGCGCGTGGTGCTTGGGCTTCTCGCCGAGGTCGCCAACACCGGGTTGGCCGTGTTGATCGAGGGGGAGGGTGGCAGCGGTCGCGAGCTCGCCGCGCGGACGCTGCATGAGCGCTCGGCGCGGCAGGGCGGGGCGTTCGTTGCGCTCGACTGCGGCGCGGCGTCGACCGCCGAGCTCGAGGTCGAGCTGTTCGGGCGCGGGCGTGGTGGTGCCAGCCGGCCCTGCGTCTGGGAGCGCGCGCGTGGTGGCTCGGTGTTCCTCGATGGCCTCGACGAGCTCTCGCTCGAGCTGCAGGCGCGACTCGCGAGCGTGCTCGAGGCGCGCGAGCTTCGTCCGACCGGGAGCACACGGAAGCTGCGCATCGACGCGCGCGTGCTCGGTGGAGCGCGGCGATCGCTGGCGACCGAGGTGGAGCGCGAGAAGTTTCGCGACGACCTGCTCGCGCGCCTCGCCTCGGTGGTGGTTCGGCTGCCGCCACTGCGCGAGCGTCGCGACGACATCCCGCTGCTGGTGACCGAGCTGCTCGCACGCGCGGGTGGTGGGGAGCGCGCGCCGCTGCCGTCGGCGCTGCTCGAGCTCCTCGTCGGGCACGACTGGCCGGGCAACGTGCGTGAGCTCGAGCAGGTGGTGCTGCGCGCGCTCGCGCCCGGCCACACGCAGCTCACGGCGGTTGAGGCCGCGCCGGCGTTCGCGACCGACCTGCCGTTTCGCGAGCAGAAGGAGCGCTGGTCGCAGGCGTTCGAGCGCCGCTATTTGGTCTGGCTGCTCGCGGAGGCGCGCGGCAACATCTCGCTCGCGGCGCGGACCGCGAAGATGGATCGCAAATACCTGCACCAACTGCTGCGCGAGCATGGGCTCTCGCGGGTGGAAGCTGAGTAGTGCGTCGTGTACGGCGAGCTGCGGCCGGTGCTCGCACAGGGTGACCTGCTGCTGCTAGCGTCGGCCCATGCTCAGCCGGCCACGCGCGTTCGCGGCACTCCTGTTCTCGCTCGCCGCCTGCGCCTCGGGTACGTCCAAGCCGGCCGGCGACGCTGGCACGCCCGCTGGTGACAGCGGCGCACTCGCCGCCGACGGCCCGACGACCGTAGTCGACGCCGGCACGCCCGACGCCGGCTGCGTCGAGCCGACGACCTGTTCGCTCGAGCTTGGCTATCCGAACGCCGGCGAGACCTCGGTCGAGCTGCGCGGCAGCTTCGCGCCCGACGGCTGGGACGTGGGCGTGCCGCTCGTCGCTGCCGGCGACCGCTGGGCGGTCACGCTCGAGCGGCCGAACCACAGCTCGATCCAGTACAAGTTTCTCATCGACGGCGCGCGCTGGGTGGCCGATCCCGCGAACCCCACGGCGGTGCCCGATGGTTTCGGCGGCGTGAACTCGGTCGCGCGCGTCGACTGCGGCGGCTGCGCACGCGAGGTCTTCGACTGGCGCGACGGGGTCATGTACTTCGTGCTGGTCGATCGTTTTCGCAACGGCGATCCGGTCAACGACGCGCCGCTCGGTGGCGTCGAGGATCCGGCGAACTACGCGGGCGGAGATCTCGAGGGCGTGCGCCAGGCGATCGACGAGGGCTACTTCGACACGCTCGGCGTGAACGTGCTCTGGCTCAGCTCGCCGCTCGACAACGCCGACGGTGCTGGAGCGGGCGACGACGGGCACGCCTACTCCGGCTACCACGGCTACTGGCCGAGCGACCTCGAGCGCGTCGAGTCCAGGATCGGCGATGAAGAGCTGCTCCGCGCAGTGGTCGCCGCTGCACACGCGCGCGGGATCCGCGTCGTGCTCGACTACGTGATGAACCACGTCCACGCCGAGAGCCCGACCTACGCGGCGCACCCCGAGTGGTTCTGGCCCGAGGCTGGCTGCATCTGCGGCGACGGCTGCTCGTGGGACGCCGAGCCGGATCGGCTGCGCTGCTGGTTCCGCTCCTACCTTCCCGACTTCGACTTCACCAATGAGTACGCGCGCACGTTCTCCGTCGGCAACGCGGTCCGCTGGGCCCAGCGCGCCGGCGTCGACGGATTTCGGCTCGACGCGATAAAGCATGTCGAGACCTCGTGGCTCACCGACCTGCGCCAGCGACTCGCGCTCGAGGTGGAGTGGGGCGGCCAGCCGTTCTATCTCGTCGGCGAGACCTACTCGGGCGACCGCGAGCTCATTCGCGCGTACGTGGATCCGGCGACCAAGCTCGACGGGCAGTTCGACTTTCCGCTGCGCGCTCAGCTCGCGCGCACGCTGCTCGCACGGCAGGGCGTGATGGGTGACCTCGACGCGTTCCTCGCCACCAACGACGGCTACTACGGGCCTGGCGCGGTGATGAGCACGTTCCTCGGCAACCACGATCTACCGCGTGCGATCCACCTCGCCGAGGAGACGCCGCAGTTTGGCGAGTGGGACTCGGGCAAGTCGCGCGCGTGGTCAGGCCAACCGACGCAGCCGGAGGGACCGCGTGCCTATGAGCGACTCGGCGTCGGGTTCGCGGCGCTTTACACGACGCCAGGGATCCCGGTGCTCTACTACGGCGATGAGGTCGGACTGGCCGGCGCGGGCGATCCCGACAATCGGCGCCCGATGCCCTGGGGCGCGGTCTCGGCGGATCAGGAGCGGCTGCGCGAGCGACTCGGCCGACTCGCGGCGGCACGCGCGGCCCATCCGGCGCTGCGCCGTGGTGCGCGTCGGGTGCTTGCGGTGACCGCCGACACCTACGTGTTCGAGGCGACGCACGATGGCGACCGCGTGATCGTCGCGCTCAACCGCGGCGACTCAGGCGCGGCGGCGGGTGGAGTCCCGGCAGGGCGTTATCGCGATCTCGTCGAGGATGTGCCGCTGGTCGCGCCACTCTCGCTCGCACCGCGGAGCGCGCTCGTGTTGGTCGCCGAGTAGCGCGCGGACTCAGGCCGCGACGGCGAGCAGCGGGGCGACGAAGACGAGGCCGACCGCGACGGTGGCACGCGTGTGCGAGAGCGCGCCGCCCGAGAGCTGCGCGAGCGTGGCGGGCGCGGCCGGGCCGGCGAAGACCAACGTCGGCAGGAGCGCGACCGCCGCGAGGCCGAGCGCGACCGCCGCGATCAGTGGATGCTCGGGCAGCGCGCCGCCTGCGCTCGGCAGCGTTGAGAAGGTGAGGTGGCCGACGAGCGGGACGTGGGCGGCGACGACGACCAGGTTGCCCCACGTGTGGCCGGCAAGCAGCGCGAGCGCGCCGACCGCGAGCATCGCGCCCTCTGCCGGGGCCGGCGAGCCGGCGGCTGCCACGACGAGCGCGGCGACCGCAGCGACGAGCGCTGGCACCGCGGTCCAGAGGATTTCAGGGGAGAGTCGTCGTTTCGACCCGGACAACCGCATGGTCAATTGTCGCGCCATGCTTACAAGTGTAGCCACTGTTGGACATGGTGCCAGACCGTCGCTAGGTCATCGACAGGCCTTCGCCAAGGCCAACCGCGGGTAGCCGGACGAGTCGCTGCGTGATAGAACCGGCCCCCTTCGATGTGCGGGATATTCGGCATCTTCGGCCACCCTGAGGCCGCCAATCTCGCGTACTTGGGCCTTCACGCGCTCCAGCACCGCGGGCAGGAGTCAGGCGGGATTGTGTCGGTCGACGGCGGCCGGCTGCACTCCCACCGCGCGATGGGGCATATCGCCGACGTGTTCGACACCCGCACGCTCGCCGGGCTGCCCGGGACTGCGGCGATCGGCCATGTGCGCTATTCGACCGCCGGCACCTCCGACGTTCGGAACGCGCAGCCGTTCGCCGTGGAGTACGTGGCGGGGGTGATCGCGGTCGCGCACAACGGCAACCTGGTGAACGCGGTGGAGCTGCGCGCGCGACTCGAGGCGGCGGGCGCGATCTTTCAGACCAACGCTGACACCGAGGTGATCGTCCACCTCGTGGCGCACGCGCGTGAGGCCGATCCGGTCGCAAGGATCATCGCCGCGCTCCGGCAGGTCGAGGGCGCGTACTCAGTGCTCTTCGTGACCGGCGACAAGTTGATCGCGGTGCGCGACCCACACGGCTTTCGACCGCTCGCGCTCGGAAAGCTGCACGATGGCTGGGCGTTCGCATCGGAGACTTGCGCGTTCGACCTCGTCGAGGCGGCGTTCGTGCGCGAGGTCGCGCCGGGCGAGATGATCGTCGTCGACTCCGAGGGGCTGCACTCCTCGCGGCCGTTCGATCTGCCCGGCGTGCCGCCCGAGTCGTTCTGCGTGTTCGAGCATGTCTACTTTGCGCGCCCCGACAGTCGCGTGAACGGCCAGTCGGTCTACCGCGTGCGCGAGCGGCTCGGCCGAAGGCTGGCCGAGGAGCACCCGATCGACGCTGACGTGGTGATCCCGGTGCCCGACAGCGGCATCGCGGCGGCGATCGGCTACGCGCGCGCAAGCGGCATCCCGTACGACATGGGGATGATCCGCTCGCACTACGTAGGGCGGACCTTCATCGAGCCGCAGCAGTCGATTCGCCACTTCGGCGTGAAGCTGAAGCTGAACGCGGTGCGCGAGGTGCTCGACGGCAAGCGCGTGGTCGTGATCGACGACTCGATCGTGCGCGGCACCACGTCGCGCAAGATCGTGACGCTGCTGCGGGGCGCGGGCGCGCGCGAGGTCCATGTCAGGATCAGCTCGCCGCCGACGCTGTTCCCCTGCTTCTTCGGCATCGACACACCGACGCGCTCCGAGCTGATCGCGGCGTCGCACACGGTCGAGGAGATCAAGCGCTACCTCAGCTGCGACTCGCTCGGCTACCTCTCGCAGGAGGGGTTGATGGCCGCGGTCGAGGCCGGTCCCAAGGGGGCGCAGCGGTTTTGCGACGCGTGCTTCACCGGGAGCTATCCGGTGCGGATCGAGTCGCACCAGGGCAACCTCGTCCGCCTCGGCGCGACGACCGGGGGGCGCGCGTAGATGGCCACGCTGCTGCTCGACATCAAGGCCGTGAGGAACCACCTCGCGCAGCTCGACGGCAAGCTCGTCGAGCTCGCGGGGCATCTTTGACGTCGACAGCAAGCGCCGGCGCATAGCCGAGCTCGCGGATCGACTGGCGGAGCCGGGCTTCTGGGAGCGGCGCACCGAGGCGGACGCCGTGTCGCGCGAGAAGAAGCGGATCGAGGCGGCGCTGGTCGCATTTGATCGGCAGGCGCGCGCGCTCGACGACGCGAAGGTGCTCGGCGAGCTCGCCGAGGAGATGGGCGACGACGGCGTGACGAAGGAAGCCGACGCCGCCGCGCAGCAGATCGAGGCCGCGCTCGCCGAGATGGAGTTTCGCCGGATGCTCTCGGGCGCCCAGGACTCGATGAATGCGATCGTCTGCGTGAACGCCGGCGCTGGCGGCATCGACGCGCAGGACTGGGCGCAGATGCTCCAGCGGATGCTCTCGCGCTACGCCGAGCGGCGCGGCTGGACGGTCGAGCTGCTCGACGAGCAGATGGCCGACGAGGCGGGCATCAAGAGCGTGACGCTGGCGATCAGCGGCGACTACGCCTATGGCCTGCTGCGCGCCGAGATGGGCGTGCATCGGCTGGTGCGAATCTCGCCGTTCGACGCCAACGCGCGCCGGCAGACCTCGTTCGCCGCGGTGAGCGTGTCGCCCGATGTGGAGGCGGATCTCGACGTCGAGGTGAAGGATGAGGATCTTCGCATCGACGTGTTTCGCGCCGGCGGCGCGGGCGGGCAGCACGTGAACAAGACCGAGTCGGCGGTGCGGCTCACGCACCTGCCGTCGGGCATCGTGGTGCAGTGCCAGAACGAGCGCTCGCAGCACAAGAACAAGGCGCAGGCGATGCGCGTGCTCAAGTCGCGCCTCTACGACATGCGGCTGCGCGAAGAGCAGGCGAAAACGGCGCTGTTCGAGAAGGACAAGAAGAAGATCGAGTGGGGCAGCCAGATCCGCTCGTACGTGCTCGCGCCGTACCGGCAGGTGGCCGACCACCGCACCGACCTGAAGGTGGGCAACGTGGACGCGGTGCTCGACGGGGATTTGGATCAGTTCATCCGCGTCTATCTGCTGTCGCAGGCTGCCGAGTAGCGGGCGCGCGGCAGTTGTTGTCGCTGCGCGCGGCGTCCTTTACTGACGCCGTGGACCGAGTCGAGTTGGATCAGCGTCTCGCGAGCGCCGACCAGGCGATCCTCGCGCTCCGGCGGGCGACGATCGAGCGTTGCGAGCCGGGGCGGCAACGGTTCGGCGCAGGAGCTTGAGCTGAGCGGACGGCTGGAGCTGAACGATCCGACCGCGGTGGTCCTCAGCGTCGCCAAGAGCGTGTGGGCCTGATCGCACGGCCGGCGGGTCTTGGCGCATGAGAACGATTTCACGCCCGAGTCGCCGACTCGACGATTGCCCGGCCTAGGCCGGGGGACGGTAGCTCTTGGCGGCTAGACGCCGGCGCGGGTCGTGTGGGCGACGATTACGCCCGAGAGGTTGGTCACGAAGGCGCGGACCTCGTGGTCGAAGAGCTTCTTCACGATGACGCTGATCGACTGCGTCATCGACTGCGTCATCGACTGAATCATGATCGCGCGCGAGTGGAAGCAGCAGGCCTGCGTGTCCTTCAAGGAGCTTTAGGATCGGGTGGGTGCCGAGGAAGAAGCCGTCGGCCTAGAGCGCGTAGACGACCTGCTCACCGGGCAGGATGTCGATCTCGGCGAGCGCGCCTTGCGACAGCGGCGTGAGGCCGGGGACCGCGGCGTGCTGCTCGCCCTCGCCCGCCCCGACGCCCATGTCGCGGCGAGCCTATTTCTGTTCCGGACGTGCGAGGCGGGCGGCGAGGGCGGCTTCGCGTTCGGCGCGACGCTGGCCCGCGGGGAGCGCGTGGTACGCGGCGAGCGCGGCGGTGAGGGCGGCGCGGGCGAGGGCAGGGCGGCCAGCGGCAGTGTGGATGTCGGCGAGGAGCTCGTGCAGGCGTGCGCGCATCGGGCCGTCGGTGAGGGTGATGGCGCGCTCGGCGTGAACGCGGGCCTCGTCGGGGCGGGCGAGGGCGAGCAGCACGCGGGCGGCGAGGCGGGGCGGGTTGTAGTCGGCGGGGAGCGCGCGGGCGCGGGCCGCAAGCATCGGCAGCGCGTCGGCGCCACGGCCAAGCGCGAGCAGCGTGTCGACGCGCGCCCAGTCGTAGGTCGCGGCGGCGTCGTCGGGGAGGCCGCGCTGCGCGTCGTCGATCACGGCGAGTCGGCGTTCGGACTGCGCGCGGGCGAGCGCGGCGTCGCCGAGGGCGAGCGTGGCGTCGGCGGCGACACGCCACGCGTCGGCGCGGTCGTCGGTGGAGAGCGGCGCGGCGGGCGTGTCGGCGAGGCGGGCGACCCGCTCGCGTACGGCCTCGCGCACGCGGCGCACACGTGGGTCGTTCGCGGGGAGATCACCGGCGCAGTCGAGCGCCCACGACGCGAGATCGGCAGTGCTCGCGCTGTCGATCGAGCGGGGCAGCGCGTCGAGCGCGAGGTCGACACAGGGGCCGGCCTGGCCTGCGCGTGCGAGCGCGGTGGCGAGTGCGACCTCGGCGTCGGCGCGGCGCGGCCAGTCTGCGGGGGCGCCGGCGAGCGCGGTGCGGTAGCGCTGTGCCGCGGCGGTGAGGTCCTTCGCGGCGAGCGCACGGTCGCCCTCGACGAGTGCGCGCAGTGGGTCGTCGGCGGACAGCCCGGCAGTGCGGGACGCGAGCAGGGCGCGCTCGCCGTCGTCGAGGAAGCGGGTGAACTCCTCGAGCGAGGCAGCGCCCAGCCAACGGCCGGCGACCAACTCACCTGCGGGATCGACGACGTAGAAGGTGGGCCAGATGGTGACAGCGAGGCGCTCGAGCACCGGCGCGTTTTCGGCGCGCTCGGTGTCGACGGCGACGAAGACGAAGCGGGCTGCCACCGGTGCGAGTCGCTCGGCGGTGAGCACGACGCGCTGCATCGAGAGGCAGGTGTGGCACCAGGGCGCCCAGAGGTCGACGACGAGCGGCACGCCGCGCGTGCGCGCCAACGCGAGCGCGTCGGGATAGCTGGTGAGCCACAAGCCGTGCGCGGCAGCGGGCGCGGCGGGCGCGGCGGGCGCGGCGGGCGCGGCGGGCGCGGCGGGCGCGGCGGGCGCGGGGCGATCGTCGCCGCGACACGCAGCTGCGAGCAGGATGGCGACGAGGAACAACGGGCGGCGCATGCGCGCAGTCTCCGCGTGAAATCGGCTAGAGTCCACCGCCGAGGAGGCCCCCCAGTGTCACGAGACGACGTCAAGCGCGACGAGCAACCGCAGGTCACGCTGGAGCGGATCATCGGGGAGCGCCGCGGGAAAGTCGCCGCGATGCGCGCGGCCGGGCAGAACCCGTACGCCAACGATTTTCGCCCCGACATCACGCTCGGCGCGCTGCGTGCGCGCTATGGCGGCACGCGTCCCACCGAGTCGACGCGCGAGATCACGCCGGTCGACGACGTGCGCCACAAGGTCGGTGGGCGTGTGCTCGTCAAGCGCGGCTTCGGCAAGACGGTCTTCGCGCCGATCCGCGACGACTCAGGCGAGCTCCAGCTCTATGTGAACATCGATCGCTGCGCCGATTTCGTGCAGGTGATCTCGTGGCTCGACGTCGGCGATGTCGTCGGCGCCGAGGGGCGAGTCTTCTGGACGCAGAAGGGCGAGCTCTCGCTGCTCGTCGAGAAGCTGCGCGTCGTCACCAAGTCGCTGCGTCCGCTGCCCGACAAGTGGCATGGCCTCGGCGACGTCGAGCTCCGCTACCGCCAGCGCTACGTCGACCTCATCGCCACCCCCGGTGTGGCGGAGACCTTCCGCAAGCGCTCGCGAATCGTGCGCGCGATCCGGCACTTCCTCGACGAGCGCGGTTTCCTCGAGGTCGAGACGCCGATGATGCACCACACGCTCGGCGGCGCGGCGGCACGGCCGTTTCGCACGCACCACAACGCGCTCGATCTCGACCTCTACCTCCGCATCGCGCCCGAGCTCTACCTCAAGCGCCTCGTCGTCGGCGGCCTCGAGCGGGTCTACGAAATCGGGCGAAACTTCCGCAACGAGGGGCTCTCACGCCAGCACAACCCGGAGTTCACGATGCTCGAGTTCTACCAAGCGTGGGCGACGCACGAGGACCTCATGCTCCTCACGGAAGAGCTGGTCCGCGGGCTCGCGCAGGAGATCACCGGCGGGCTGGTGCTCGAGGTGGACGGGCAGACGATCGATCTCGCACCGCCCTGGCGTCGCCTCTCGGTGAAGGACGCGGTGATCGGGATCGGTGGGCACTCCGCGGCGGTTTTCGACGATCCGCGCGTGGCGGCCGACGTGGCGCGCACCGTGGGGATCTCGCCTGACGCGATCGCGCGCGTACTCGCATCGGGCGATGAGCTGCGCGTGCAGGCGGGGCAGCTCGGCATGGCGATCTTCGAGGCCACCGCCGAGCAGTCGCTCATCCAGCCGACGTTCCTTACCGATTTTCCGCTGGCGGTCTCGCCGCTGGCGCGCAAGAAGGACGCCGACCCCGCGTTCTGCGATCGCTTCGAGCTCTACATCGCCGGCCGCGAGATCGCGAACGCCTTCTCCGAGCTCAACGATCCCGATGACCAGCGCGCGCGCTTTGCCGCGCAGCTCGCCGCCAAGGCCGCCGGCGCCGACGAGACAATGGAGTACGACGAGGACTACTGCCGCGCGCTCGAGATCGGCATGCCACCGACGGCGGGGGAGGGGATCGGCATCGATCGCCTGGTCATGCTGCTCACCGGGCAGTCGTCGATCCGCGACGTGATCGCCTTCCCGCTGCTTCGGCCCGGCGAGTAGTGCGCGGCGGGTTCGAGTGGTTCGTCGCGTGGCGCTACCTGCGGGAGCGTGGTCGGCGCGCGAGCCCGGCGACGCTGGCAGTGGGGCTCTTGCTCCTCGCCGCCGCCGCCGCCCTCTTCTATCTCGCCGATCGCACGGCTCCGCTCTCGCTCTCGGCGCGGCTCTCCGGCGAGTTCGACTGGCGCACCACCTTCCACATGAGCGCGCTCGCCACCTTGGTGCTCGGCCAGCTGGCCACGGTGTTCGGCTACCTGCACCTCGTGCAGACGGTGTTCACCACGATCTCCACCTTCGGCGTGTTCGTCGGCACCTGGGCGCTCGTGATCGCGCTCTCGGTAATGAACGGTTTCGAGGTCGACCTGCGCGAGAAGATCCTCGGCTCGAATGCGCACCTGCTCGTCACGCGCGAGGAGGGTTCGTTCACCGAGTGGCGTGACGTGAGCGAGCGGCTCGCGCGGGTGCCGGGCATCGTCGCGCATACGCCGTACGTCACGAGCGAGGTGGTGGTCGTCGCCAGCTCAAACTACGGCGGCGCGATCATCAAGGGGATCGATCCCAAGACCGTCGGCAAGGTCACCGACCTCGAGCGCAACCTCGAGGATCCCACGGCGATGGGTCGACTCGGCTCGCTTCTGCCCGACGCGGGCATTGTGGCCCCCGCTGATGCGACGCTCGCCGCGCCACTTGGCGCCGACCCCGACGACGAAACGCCGCCCCCCGACCTCTCAGGCGAAACCGATGGCGCAGTGGTGGCCGCCGCGCCCGACGTTCTCGACGACGAGACACCGCCCCCTGATCTCTCCGGCGACGCCGCGCCTCGCGAGTTCCCGATTCCCGACCGCCTGCGCCGTGTGACCGACCCGCGCCTGCTCGGCCTCGACGGCATCCTGGTGGGGCGCGAGCTCGCCGCCAACCTGCACCTGCACCCGGGCAAGGAGGTGCAGATCGTCTCGCCGCTCGAGCAGATCACGCCCGCCGGCGCGGTGCCGCGCACACGCTCGTTCCGCGTGGCCGGCATCTTCTACAGCGGCATGTATGAGTACGACACCAAGTCGGTCTACGTCGCGCTGCCGGCGCTGCAGCGCTTCCTCTCGCTCGGCGACGAGGTGAACGGCCTCGAGATTCGCGTCGCCGACGTGGACGAGCCCGAGTCGGTCGCTGCGGCAGTTCGCGCGCGGCTCGGCGCTGGCTACCGCGTGCAGGACTGGAAGGAGCTCAATCGCAACCTCTTCTCCGCGCTCAAGCTGGAGAAGATCGCGATGTTCCTCGTGCTCGCGATCATCATCCTGGTCGCGTCATTCTCGATCGTCTCCAACCTGATCATGATCGTCGTCGAGAAGGCTCGTGAGGTGGCGATCCTCAAATCGATGGGCGCAACCAATCGCGGCATCATGCGCATCTTCATGATCGAGGGGCTCTACATCGGGCTGGTCGGGACGCTCTTTGGCATCGCGTTTGGCGTCGTCACCTGCGTCGTGCTCGAGCAGTTCGGCTTCCCACTCGATCCAAAGGTCTACTACATTGACCAAATGCCGGTCGCGATGGAGCCGCTCGCGCTAGTGGCGGTGGGCGGCGCCGGCGTGGCGATCTCCTTCCTCGCGACGATCTACCCGGCGCTGGTGGCCGCGCGCATGCGACCGGTCGACGGGCTGCGCTACGAATGAGTGCGCTTTACACACTGCGGGCTGCGACCGCCAATGACGCTGCGGCGATCGTGCTGCTCTGCCGTCTGCTGGCCGAGTTCGAGCGGCTCCCCGGTCCCGACGATGCGGCCGCCGCCCGGTTCGCTGACGATCTCGCTCGCTCGCCAGCTCCCTGCGAAGCCTTGGTCGCCGAGCAGGACGGCGCGGTCGTCGCGTATGCGGTCTTCTTCGCCAGCTACTCGACCTTCCGGGCGCGCCCCGGGATCTACCTGGAGGACCTCTTCGTCCACCCGCGCGCCCGCAGGCTCGGGATCGCCCATGCGATGCTCGACCGGCTCGTCGAACTCGGGCGCGAGCGTGGTTGCGCGCGGCTCGAGTGGCAGGTGCTGCGCTGGAACGAGGGGGCGATTCGCCTCTACGAGCATCTGAGCGCGCACCGACAGGATGACTGGGTCGGCTACCGGCTCGACCTGTAGCCGGTTGTCTGGCCAGTTGCTTGGCCGGTTCGGCGCACGGGCAACCGTTGCCGAAAATACCGGTCGAACCCCACGTCGTGAAGGACCGCCGTGCGTCGGGAAATCAGCCGTTCCTCGCGTTGACTCCCGACACCACGGCAGTTACGGTCGCGCACATTTTTCGAGACCATGGTGCCGAACCCCGACGGAGTGACAGTTCCTGTGCCCGCCGGCGCCAAGGTCGAGGTGCGGGGACTGTCCAAGTCGTTCGAGCATGGCGGGCAGACGCTCGAGATCTTGCGGGCCATCGATCTCGTGCTCGAGCCGGGCGAGATGGTCGCGGTCGTCGGCGCTTCCGGCGTCGGCAAGTCGACGCTGCTGCAGCTACTCGGCACGCTCGATCTGCCGACCGCCGGCCAGATCCTCTTCGACGGCCAGGACCTCGGTCGGTTCGGTGCAGCGGAGCTCGCCGCCTTCCGCAATCGGTCGATCGGGTTCGTGTTTCAGTTTCACCACCTGCTCCCTGAGTTCACCGCGCTCGAGAACGTGATGATGCCCGCGCTGATCCAGCGCGTGTCGCGTGCCGACGCTCAGCGGCAGGCCCGCGAGGTGCTCCTGCGCGTCGGTCTCGGCCAGCGGTTGACCCACCGGCCCGGCGAGCTCTCCGGCGGCGAGCAGCAGCGGGTCGCGCTCGCACGCGCGCTCGTGCTCTCGCCGCGACTGCTCCTCGCCGATGAACCGACCGGGAACCTCGACAGCCACACCGGGGACGGGGTGCACGAACTCTTCTTCGAGCTGAACCGCGAGCGCGGCACGACGATGCTGATCGTCACGCACAATCCCCAACTCGCTGCGCGGATGCCGCGCCGTCTGCAAATGGTGGACGGTCTGATGGAGGAGCGGTGAGTCGGCTGGTTCGGCTGCTGCTGCTCGTCGCTGCCACGGTCGCGTCGGCAGGTGCATCCAGCGTCGCGTACGCCCAAGGTGCGCCGGCCACGCCCGCCGATGCGCCGGCCACGCCCGCCGTCCTCGACGACGCCCCAGGCGATCCCGGTGCGCTCCCACCTGTCGTCCGCGTCGACTTCCGCGGCAACCGCAAGGTCGAGAGCGACGCGATGCGCGCAACGCTGATCACGCAGCCGCGCGCCCCACTCGACCCCGAGCGCCTCCGCGAGGACGTTCGTGCGCTCTGGCGCATGGGCTACTTCGAGGATGTCCGCGTCGAGGCCACCGAGAGCGCGGGCGGCGTGGTGCTCACCTTCGTCGTGGTCGAGAAGCCCTCGGTGCGCAAGATCCTCGTCTCCGGCTCGCGCGCCGTTGGGCTCGACAAGATCAACGAGGTGATCGACCTGCGTCGCGACGCGGTGCTCGATCTCACCAAGATCAAGCGCAACGTCGAGAAGATCCAGGAGCTCTACGTCTCGAAGGGGCACTACCTCGCGTCGGTGACACACGAGGTGCGCCCGGTCGAAGGGGCTGAAGCCGACGGTGACGCCGAGGTCGACGTCTGGTTCTTCGTCGACGAGCGCCAGAAGGTCGAGATCCGTCGGGTCAGCTTTCTCGGCAACAGGTCGATCACCGACGAGGAGCTGCGCTCGGTCATGGCGACGCAGGAGGGGAGCTTCTTCAGTTTCCTCACCGACGCCGGGACCTACCAGGAAGAGGCGTTCGAGCGCGATCTCGCGCTGCTGCAGGCCACCTACTACGACCGCGGCTACATCAACGTGAAGGTCGGCACGCCGCGGATCACGCTGTCGGCGGACCGCAGGCACCTGTACCTCGCGGTGCCGATCGAGGAGGGGCCGATCTTCCGCATCGGCAAGGTCGACTTCAAGGGCGACCTGTTCGGGCCCCGCGCCGACTACTTCGCGCGACTCACCGTGAAGCAGGGGGACGTCTTCAACCGCACGCGGCTCGGGCAGGACATCGTCCGCCTGAACGATCTCTACAAGGACCGCGGCTACGCGTACGTCAACGTCACGCCACTCACCGACATCGATGCCGACAAGCGGACCATCAGCCTCGTCTTCGAGGTCGATCAGGGCCGCAAGGTCTACTTCGAGCGCATCAACATCCGCGGCAACTCACGCACGCGCGACAAGGTAATCCGCCGCGAGATGAAGATCTCGGAGGGCGAGCTCTTCAGCCAGGGCGGGCTCGATGTCTCGCGCCGACGGGTCGAGGCGCTCGGCTTCTTCGAGAAGGTCGACGTCTCGACGCGGCGTGGCTCGTCCGACGAGTTCATCGAGGTCAACGTCGAGGTGAGCGAGCGGGCTACCGGCACGTTCCAGATCGGCGCGGGTTTCTCGTCGGTGGAGAACTTCATCGCGCAGGCGCAGGTCTCGCAGAACAACCTCTTTGGTCGCGGCCAGACGCTCTCGCTGCAGGCGCAACTCTCGGGCCTGCGGCAGCTCTTTGCCGTGCGCTTCGTCGAGCCGTACTTCTTCGACACGCGCTGGACCTTCGCGTTCGACATCTTCAACTCGACGCGCGTATTCACCACCTTCGCGCGCAACTCGGTCGGCGGCGATCTCTCGTGGGGCTACCCGCTCTCGTACGAGGCGCGCGCCTTCCTCACCTACAAGCTCGAGCAGGTCGACGTGTCGACGTCGGGGCGCGGACTGGTCTCGTTCGGCGCGGTCTCGCAGCAGGTCGCGCCGGCCTCGGTGGCCAACCTCTTCAAGGGCGGCCTGACCTCGTCGCTGCGCGGCTCGGTAACCTTCGACTCTCGAAACAACCGGCTGTTCCCGACGCGCGGTTTCTACAACAGCGCCTTCCTCGAGGTGGCCGACGAGGTCACCGGCTCGCAGAACGTGTTCGCCCGGTACGGCGGCTTCGCTCGCTACTACCGCCCGATCATCGGCCCCTTCGTGCTCAAGCTGAACGCCGAGATCGGCGCTGTCACCAGCCGCAGTCCCGACGGCGTGCCGATCACCGAGCGCTACTTTGTCGGCGGCATCAACGACGTCCGCGGATTTCGGCCACGCACGCTCGGGCCGGAGATCGTAATCCAGGCGCCGGGCGAACCGAACGCGCTCGCGCCGCTGCCGCTCGGCGGCAACCTCCAGCTGATCTGGAACAGCGAGATCGAGTTCCCGCTGTTCGAAAAGATCGGCATCTCGGGCGTGGTCTTCTTTGACGCCGGCAACGCCTACAACCTCGAGGACAAGTGGTGCAGCCGCGAGGGCGGCGGCGGCGTCGCGGTCTCGCCCAAGGTGGACCCCTGCTTCGATTTGCAGCGTTCGCTCACCGAGGGCATCCGAAGCTCGGTCGGGTTCGGCTTCCGATGGTTCTCGCCGATCGGCCCGCTGCGCTTTGAATGGGGTATCCCACTCGACCGTCAGGCCGACGAGGAACCGTTGGTGTTCGAATTCACGATCGGTAACTTCTTCTAGGACACGGGAGACGATGCGATGCGGAACCTGCTCAGCACGGCGGCACTGGCACTACTGGCGGCGGTGGTCACCTTTGGAACCTTCGGCTCCCGTGCGCACGCGGCCGCTCCGCCGCCGACCAAGGTCGGCTACGTCGACCTGCAGCGCACGCTGAACGAGACCAAGTCCGGCAAGGCGGCGCGCGGTCGGCTCGAGTCGGACAAGAAGAAGAAGCAGGCACAGCTCGATCAGCAGCAAGAGGAACTCAAAAAGTACAAGGACGACCTCGACAAGCAGGCGGCGGTGCTCAAGCCGGAGGTCCTGCGCCAGAAGCAACGCGATCTGCAGGAGCGCGTGGTCGCGCTGCAGGAGACGTTCATGCAGCTCCAGCAGGAGCTGGCGCGGCGTGAGGCCCAGCTCACGCAGGATATTTTCAAGGCGGCGGCGAAGGTGATCGAGGACATCGCGCGGCGCGACGCCTACACGATCATGCTGGAGCGCAACGAGTCGGCGGTGCTCTGGGCCGACAAGGCCTACGACATCACCGACGAAGTGAATCGTCGGATGGACGCCGGCGAAGCGGGCAAGTAGGCAAGGCGAGGCTCAGCGATGGACATTCGCGCGATTCAGGAAATCCTGCCGCACCGCTACCCGTTCCTGCTCGTTGACCGCGTGCTCGAGCACGACAACGACCACATCGTCGCGCGCAAATGTGTGACGGTGAACGAGCCGTTCTTCGCGGGACACTTCCCTGGGCACCCGGTGATGCCGGGCGTGCTGATCATCGAGGCGCTCGCGCAGACTGGGGCGCTCTTCGCGTGCAAGGCGGTGAGCTTCGACCCCGCGAAGCAGGTGATCTACTTCATGGCGATCGACAAGGCGAAGTTCCGCAAGCCGGTCGTGCCGGGTGACGAGCTGCGCCTCGAGGTGGTGCCGCTCCGTCGGGGCGGCTCGATCTGGAAGATGCGCGGCGAGGCCAAGGTTGACGGGCGGGTGGTGGCTGAGGCTGAGTTCTTGGCGTCTATCGTCGCGCGGGATGCAGCGCGGTAACAACGTCCGACGCGCGGCGGCTGTTGCCGGTGCGGGCGCACGTGCCTTCGCGGTCGTGAGCGTCGGCTGTGCCGTTGCCAGCGTCGGTTGCAGCGACGGCCGCGTACGGTTCGGCCGGGCGCGGGATGCCGGGCCGTCGGTGGTCGTTGCCGAGCGCGGCAGCGGTGGGGCGCCGGTGGTGATCGAGCGGACCCCCGATGACGACGCGCTCCCCGGCCTCGCGCTGCCCGGCGAGGCACGCGGTGCGCTCGCGGATGCCGCCGACGTCGACGCATGGCCGCTCGCCGTCGCCACGCCGCTGCGGGTGGCGCTCCGGTTGGCCCCGGCAGCCGGCGCCGATCTCGCGCTCGAGCTGCGCGCTCCCGACGGCGCGCTGCTCGCAACCAGCGACGCTGCCGGTCCGGGGGCGCCCGAGGGGATCCCGGCGTTCGCGCTCGCGGCAGGCGAATACCGTCTCGTGGTCCGCCACGGCGCGGGCAGACCGGCCCCAAAGAGCGGCCGCCGACGGGCACGCGCCGACGCAGCGCCACCGTCGGCAGCGGCGCGCTACACGCTGGAGGTAGCGCCCGCGCCCTCGCCTGGCGATGCGGAGGAGGGTGAGCCAAACGAGGCGCTCGAGCTGGCGCGCACGCTGCCGCTTGGCGGTGGCGTCGTCGGCCACATCGGCTGGGCCGGCGACCGTGATGCATGGCGGGTGTTGCTGGCCGGCGCGGGCGACGACGTGGGTCTGGCCGTCGAGCTCGATGGTGTCGCGGAGCTGCCGCTCACCATGACGCTGCTCGACCCGATGGGCACGCCGCTCGCCGTGCGCAGTGCCGCTGCCGGCGAGGCGGTCGCGCTGCGCAACGTCGCGCTTCACGCCGACTGGGAGCAGGTCTACGTCGTGGTCACGAGCGCACCGACGCGGTCGAGCTTTGTCGAGCACTACCAGCTTCGAGCCGCAGCGCGTCGCTTCGCGCTCGACTCCGAGGAGGAACCGAACGACACGCCGGCCATCGCCAATCCGCTGACCGAAGTGCCGCTGGCCGAGGCCGGTGTGCGCGTTGGCGACTCCGCGAGCTCCGATGTGGACCATTTCGTGGTGCCGCCTGCGGCGCTGGCGCGGATGATGTCATTCACGCTGTCGGGCGCTACGGAGGGCGCGACGCTGTCGGTCGTCGATGCCGCCGGCAAGGTGCTCGGCGGTCCGGCCCGTGTGACTGGCGACGGGCGCAAGCTCGCGCTCGAGGGCGTGCCACTGGCCGCAGACGCCCAGCACTTTGTGCGCGTCGTGGGCGGTGGCGAGTCTGAAGGGCGCTACCGGATGACTTGGGCGCTCGGCACCACGCCGACCACGCCCGTCGCGCCGGCCGCACCGGCCGCACCGGCCGTGCCCGAACCGCCGCGATGACGTCCCGCGCGCGCAACCACGCCTGGTACGTCCTCGGGTTGCTCACGGCGATCAACTTCGTGAACTACGTCGACCGGCTCGTGATCGTGTCGATGTACGGCGAGTTCCGCACGCGCTTCCACATGACCGACGCGCAGCTCGGCCTGCTCACCACCGGCTTCTTCGCCGTGCACGCGCTGACCACGCTCCCGTTCGGCTGGGCGGCTGACCGTTTCGACCGGCGCAAGATCATCGCCATCGGCGTGATCACCTGGTCGCTCGCGACGCTCGCGTCGGGATGGGCGGTCGGGTTTCTCTCGCTGCTGATGCTCCGCGCCGCGATCGGCATCGGCGAAGCGGCCTACTTGCCGGTCGCCAACTCGATCCTCTGCGAGGTATTCCCCGCCGACCAGAAGGCGCGCACCATCGGCATCTTCAACGGCGGCATGTTCGCGGGTGCCTGCGTCGGCGTGATCGCCGGCGGCTACCTCGGATTCCCGACCGCGTTCTGGGTCGTCGCGATCCCGGGCCTCGTCATGGGCATCATGTCGCTTCGGCTCAACATCACGCCGGTGCGCTCGGGCACCCTTCACACCACCCGCGCCACGCCGCTCCAGATGCTCAAGGACGGCTGGACCGCGCTCGACGTGCCGACCGTTCGCCTGCTCGTGGTCGTCGGCGTGCTCGTGAGCTTCACCGCGGGCGGCTACATCGCGTGGTTCGTCGACTTTGTCGTCACGCTCAAGAAGATTCCGCGCGGCCAGGCCACGGTGATCTTCGGCCTGATCACGGTCGTCGGCGGTGGCTGTGGCGTGATCGTGGGCGGCATCGTGGCCGATCGGCTCAAGCGCCGGTATCGCAGCGGTCGCGTGATCGCTGTGGGGCTCGGCATGGTGCTCGCCGCGCCGTTCGCCGTCGGCTCGATCCTGCTCCCGGCGGGCCCAGCGTTCTATGTCTGCTCGTCGCTCGTGATGTTCTTCATCCCTTGGTACAACGGGCCGATCGCCGCGGTGATCGACGACGTGGTCGATGACCACCGGGCCACCACCGCGCAGGCCTCGTCGTCGCTGGTGCTGCACCTCGTCGGCACCGGGCCCGCGGCTGCGGTGATCGGGGTGCTCTCCTCGTCGTGGGGCCTCGAGCGCGCGCTGCTGCTCCCGACCGTGACGATCTTTCTCGCTGGCCTCGTCTGCATCCCGGCCGCGCGCACCGTCGCTCGCGACATGGATGCGCGTGAGGCGCGCGCGGTCGCAGCTGCGGCCATCGCCGCCCGGACCGCACTCGCGCGTGTGGTATAGGCGAGGAGGCTGATGCGCATGCACCTCGTCGTCGTCGCCGTTGTTGCCGGTGTTGCCGGTGGCCTCCTCGGCTGCGCCGCCCGCGAGCGCAGTCAGCCGCTCGCCGCGATCGACGCCTACGCCGCCGCGCTCGAGCGCAAGGATCCCGCGGGTGCGTACCGCCTCATGTCGGCGAGCTACCGGCGCGAGCACACGGTCGAGGACTTTGGCCGCCTGCTCGCGGAGCACCCGGCCGATGTGCGTGAGACCGTGCGCCGGCTGCGGCAAGCGAAGCGCCGCGTGGAGCTTACGGCCTCGCTCCCTTACGGCGACCTCGGCGCGGAGCTCCTGCTCGTCCATGAGGGGACAGACTGGCGCCTCGCGAACAATCCGCTGGAGTTCTATCCCCAGGGCACGCCGCGGCAGACGCTGCGCTCGTTCCTGCTTGCTGCAGAGCTGGGACGCTTCGACGTGCTCCTTCGCTTTGTCCCCGCCGTGTGGGCCAAGGAAATGACGGTCGAGAAGCTCACGGCGGAGCTCATCGGCCCAAAGCGCCAGGAACTCGAAGACGTGGTGCGTGCGCTCCGTTCGGCGACCGATGCGCCGATCGAGGAGGTCGGTGAACAGGCGCGGATGTCGTATGGAGAGCGCTTCGAGGTGCGCTTCGTTCGCGAAGAGGGAATCTGGAAAATCGAAGACTTCGATTGATCGGCTCGGCGACCGGCGCAGTTGAACCGGCGCAGTTGAACCGGCGCAGTTGAACCGGCGCAGCGCAAGGAGTGTCACCGCCATGACGCAGCGATCGTGGCGCTTCGTACCCACCTGCTGCCGCCGTCCGGCCGAAACGCGCGCGCTGAGGACGCGTTTGCTACAGTTAGCTGCGTAAAGGCCGAATCACCTGATGAGGGCGTACTACTTGCACAGAGAAGGCTTCAGCGGTAACGCTCAAGGACCAAGGGAGCCACTAGGGGAGTAGGGGAGAGGTAGGCGCGGTGGGTACGCAAGCAGCACCCGACCTGGAGGAGCCATCATGCTCGACCCGTGGATCATCGAGGAGATCAAGCGAAGAGAAGAGCAGCGCCGCCGAGACCAGCAGCCGCTGGTGATCGAGCTGCCACTCAGTGAGCCGCGCCGTGACCGCGCCGAAGAGCAGGGCCGTCCGGCCACGGCTCCCGACACCGAGGGCCCCCGCGGCATCACCGTAATCGACTTCGGCGTCGGCTAACTGGCGCCCGTCTACCG
>SHYZ01000212.1 GCA_009692535.1 Myxococcales bacterium | reverse complement strand
TCGTCCTCGTCGTCCTTCTTCTTCGCCGGGGGCGCGGGCTTTTTCGGCGCGGCTGCGAACAGTCCAGGGTTGTCGGCAAGGCAGCGAGCGAGCATGGGCACGTTTGTCATGGGTATCGGCTCCGAGCCGCAGAGTATAAATGCGCCGCGCCGTGTGATCGATAGCGAGCTGCAAGTCCGGGCGCCAAGGGGGCGGTGGTAAGCTCGCCCAGCCCTCGCCGGCTCCGCCATGCGCCTCGTCCACGTTGCGATCGCCCAGGTGAACACCACCGTCGGCGCTGTCCGCTCTCATGTCGACCGCGCGGTCGCGATTGGGCGTGAGATGGCTGCCGCCGACGTGACGCTCGGCGTCTTCCAGGAGCAGCTGCTCGGTGGCTACCCTGCGGAGGACCTCGTGCAGTGGCGGGCCTTCGTCGACGCTCAGCGCCTCGGCCTGCTGCGTTTCGCGGCGGAGACCCAGGCGCTCGGCACCGTCTTCGCCGTCGGGCTCACCGTCGAGCACGAGGTGCATCGCTACAACGCTGCAGCGGTCGTGCATCGGGGGCGCGTGCTCGGCATCGTGCCCAAAGAGAAGCTGCCGACCTACAACGTTTTCTACGAGGCGCGCACGCTCTCGCAGGGGCGAGCCGACTTGTTCGCCACGCTCTTTGGCGACGTACCGTTCGGAGATCTCATCTTCCGCTTCGACTGGGGTGTGCTCGCCGTCGAGGTTTGTGAGGACGCGTGGTCGCCCGACGGTCCGATGCGTCGTCGCTGCTACTCCGGCGCCGAGCTGGTCGCGAACCTCTCGGCCTCGCCATTTCGGATCGGCGTGCAGGAGACCCGCCGCGAGATGCTCGCCACCCGCTCCGGCGACAACCAGTGCGTAGTCGCATACGCCAACGCGGTCGGGGGACAGGACGGGCTGGTCTTCGACGGCGGCGGGTTCGTCTGCCAGAACGGCCGCGTGGTTCTCGAGGCCGAGCGTTTTCGCGCGGGGTGGAGCGGGGCGGTGGTCGATCTCGATCGGACCGCACGCCTCCGCTCCGAGAACACCACCTGGCGTGCAGACGCCCTGCACCACCTCGAGGTCGCGCCGCGCGTGCATGAGCTCGTCGCTCCTGCTCAGGGCGCCGACCGCTCGCGCCTGAAGTACCCGGTTCCGTCGGGCGCGAACTTCTTCCTGCCGCCGCCCACACCGACGACGCCCGCCGATCCGCGCGCGCCGTTCTGCGAAGAGCTCCTCGATGCGCTCGCGCTCGGCCTCGGCGACTACTTCACCAAGTGCGGCTTTTCGCAGATCGGCATCGCGCTCTCCGGTGGTCGCGACAGCTTGCTGGCGCTGCTGCTCGCGTGCCGCACCGCGCGCCGCCTCGGGCGCGAGCCGAGCGAGCTGGTCCGCACCTTCTACATGCCGTCGCGTTTCTCGTCCGACGTCCCGCGCCGCGCCGCCGAGCGGATCGCGCTCGACGTGGGCGTGCCGCTCGCGATCTCACCGATCGACGACGCCTGCGCTCGTGAGCTCACCGCGCTCGGCGAGCTGCTCGGGCCGGGCGAGACGCCGACGCCGGTCACCCTCCAGAACATTCAAGCGCGGGTGCGCGCCGCGCGGATGTGGAACTGGGCCAACTCCACCGGCGGTCTCTTCGTGCAGACCGGCAACATGAGCGAGCGGTCGGTCGGCTACACCACGATCGGCGGCGATCTCGAGGGCGCGTTCTCGGTGATCTCGAACCTGCCAAAGACCGTCGTCATCCACCTGCTCGAGTACCTGCGTGACACCACCGGGCACGAGGGGATCCGCCTCGTGCTCTCCCACCCCGCCGGCCCCGAGCTCGCGGCGAATCAGGAGGGGGAGAAGGAGCTGATGCCGTTCCCCGTCCTCGATGCCTGCTTCGCGCTCTACGCCGGCGAGAAGCTCGCGCCCGACGAGGTGCTCGAGG
Source organism: Myxococcales bacterium (assembly GCA_009692535.1). Lineage (GTDB taxonomy): Bacteria > Myxococcota_A > Polyangia > Haliangiales > SHYZ01 > SHYZ01. The sequence goes on along the minus strand of SHYZ01000212.1, from coordinate 4,263 downwards.
TCCTCGCGGCCATGTTCCCCAGCCTCGAGCGCGCAAGGCTCGAGCGCGACGTGCGGCGATTTTTCGAGCTGTTCACTCGGTCGATCTACAAGTGGGTGCAGGCCCCGCTCGGGATCCACGTCGGCAATCTCGATCTCGATCGCGAGCGTGCGTTGCAGCTCCCGGTGGTCTCGAGCGACGAGTGGACGCGACGGTAGCGCGTGGCGGCTGCCCGGGTTGACCACTTCGGCTCCGCCGAGTGAGACTCGACCGACGGTGAGCGCAGCATGAGTCCCCCAGCGCGTCCTCGCGTCCATTTCGTCTCGCTCGGCTGTCCGAAGAACCTCGTCGACACCGAGGTGATGCTCGGCGCGACGCGCGCCGGTGGCCACGAGATTGTCGCCGAGGCGTCGGAGGCCGAGGTGATCGTCGTGAACACCTGCGGCTTCATCGGCGAGGCGAAGGAGGAGTCGGTCAACACCATCCTCGAGATGGCGCGGCTCAAGGCGACCGGGAGCTGCAAGAAGCTGATCGTCACCGGCTGTCTGTCGCAGCGCTATCCGCAAGACGTCGCCGACAACATGCCCGAGGTCGATCAGATCTTCGGCTCAGGCGAGGTCGTAAAGGTCGCGGCCGCGCTTCACCTCGGCCCCGTCGCTGCCGACGCGCGGATCGATGTCGCCGCCGAGCCGAGCTACCTCTACGACGCACGGACGGCGCGCGAGCTGGCCGGACCGGCGTACTCGACCTACGTGAAGATCGCCGAGGGGTGCGACCGGCCCTGCGCGTTCTGCATCATCCCCAAGCTGCGCGGCCCGCAGCGCTCACGCCAACTCGACGACGTCGTGCGCGAGGTCGAGGATCTCGTCGCGCGCGGCACCCGCGAGGTGAACCTCGTCGCACAGGACCTCACCAAGTACGGTGACGATCTCCCCGGGGATCGCCCCAATCTCGCCGGGCTGCTCCGCGCCGTCGCGCGCGTGCCGGGACTGCGCTGGGTGCGCCTTCACTACGCCTATCCGACCGCGGTCACCGACGAGCTCATCGACGTCATCGCGTCCGAGCCGGCGGTGGTGAAGTACCTCGACGTGCCGTTCCAGCACGTCGACGACCTCGTGCTCAAGCGGATGCGACGCGGTCACACCGCGCGGACGCTCTACGAGCTGGTCGAGAAGCTGCGCGTGCGGGTGCCTGGAATCGTGATCCGCACCACGTTCCTCGTCGGGCATCCGGGCGAGACCGAGGAGGCGTTCATGCGCCTCGAGGAGTTCGTGCGGACGGCCGAGCTCGATCATGTCGGCGCGTTCGTCTTCTCCAAGGAGGACGGGACCGCGTCGGCAGAGCTCGACGGCGAGGTACCCACGAGGGTGGCGAAGGCGCGCAAGAACCGCCTCATGCGGTTGCAACGTCGGCTCTCGCGCCAGCGGCAAAAGGCGCTCGTCGGGCGCGAGCTCGAGGTGTTGGTCGAGGGCGTCTCGCGCGAGAGCGAGTACCTGCTCGCCGGACGCTGGGCGGGGCAGGCGCCAGAGGTCGATGGCGTCGTCTACCTCGCTGACGGCACGGCGCGGCCGGGGGACTTCGTGCGCGCGCGTGTGACCTCGTTTGCCGACTACGATCTTGCGGCGTCGATCATCGGCGTGTCGGATCCGCGGACGCGGGTGATCGGCGTCAAGCTGCCGGTTCTGGCGTAGCCGTGGGCGTAGCCGTGGGCGCGACCGTCGGCGTCGCGTGGGCGTCGCTGGTCCGGCGCACGCCGCTCGTGCCGGCGCCCGCGCTCGGCGAGGGCGTGCTGCTCAAGCTCGAGAACCTCCAGCGCGGCGGCTCGTTCAAGCTGCGTGGCGCGGCGGTGCGCTTCGACGCGCTCGATGCTGCGGAGCGTGCGCGCGGCGTCGTTGTCGCGTCAGCGGGCAACCACGGCATCGGCGCGGCACTCGCGGGGCGCGCGCTCGGCGTGCGCGTCGAGGTGCTGGTGCCGGCGAGCTCGCCCGACGTGAAGCGCCGCGCGATCGCCGAGCTTGGCGCGACCGTGCGCGTGGTCGGCGCGACCTATGACGAGGCGGAGCAGGCGGCGCGCGCGCGCGCGGCAGAGAGCGGCATGCTGTTCGTCTCGGCGTTCGACGATCCGCACGTAATCGAAGGGAACGGCGCGCGACTCGGCGCGGAGCTCCTCACGCAGGCGCCCGGGCTCGCGCGCGTGGTCGTCCCGGTCGGTGGCGGCGGCATGATCGGCGGGCTCGCGCAGGCGCTCGCGCCGCGCGGCATCGAGGTCATCGGCGTGCAGCCGGCAGTGAACTCGGCCATGCACGACTCGCTCGCGCGCGGCGCGGCGCTCACCACCTACGACGGCGGCACCACGCTCGCCGAAGGGTGCGATGGCGCGGTCGCTGAGCGGACGTTCGGCCTCTGCCGCGATCACGGCGTGCGCGTGGTGCTCGTCTCCGAGGCGGCGATCCGGCACGCGATCCGCTTCGCGTGGGAGCGACTCGGGCAGCAACTCGAGCCGACCGGCGCGGTCGGGCTCGCGGGGCTGCTGGCCGGCGTCGTTGCACCCCATGCGGCCCCCACCGCGGTCGTGCTGAGCGGCGGCAATGTGAAACCGGAGCTGCTCGCCGAGCTGCTCGCCGAGCAACTCGCCGAGCAACTCGCCGATCGTTAGCCGATCTTCGCCAGCGCCTCGGCAGCGTGAGACGTCGGGTTCGCCTTGGTCCAGACCGCTGCGATCTGCTGCTCGGGATCGATGAGATACCCGATGCGCTTGGCGTGCTGGCTCGCTGCGTCGTCGGCCGCGCCGTAGACGAGTCCCATCGCCCGCGTCGTGTCGCACAGGAGCTGGTACGGGAAGTCGAACTTCTTCGCGAACGCGGCATTCTCCTCGACGGTGTCGAACGAAACGCCGAGCACCACCGCGTTCTTCCGTCGGAACGAGTCGATTTGGTCGCGGAACCCGCAACCCTGGATCGTTCAGCCAGGGGTGTCGGCCTTTGGGTAGAACCAGAGCAGCACCCACCGACCCCGGAGGTCGGCGAGGCGCACCGTCTCGCCGGTGTGCGCGGCGAGCGTGAAGTCGGGCGCGGTCGCGCCTACATCGAGCAGTGGCATGTGGCGACGGTAGCACGCGCGTTCAGGCGCAGGCAGGATGGAGCCGTGGGCAGAATCGTCGCGCTTCATCTCTACGCTGCAAAGAAGGCGGAAGCGTGCTCGGTGTCCGAGGCGCTCGCCGTCGTCGGGCACGGGCTCGATGGCGACCGCGCACGCGGCGAGACGCGGCAGGTGACCGTCCTCGGCCTCGAGCGCTGGCGAGACGCGCTCGCCGTCGCGGGCGTGGCGGCACCGCCCGAGACGCGCCGCGCCAACGTGGTCGTCGAGGGCGTCGAGCTCTCCGCGCTAGTCGGCCGGCGCCTTCGGCTCGGCGACGTCGTGCTCGAGGTGCTCGGCGAGACCGCGCCATGCAAGCGGATGGACGAGCTCGTGCCGGGGCTGCGCGCGGCGCTCGAGCCGGAGTGGCGTGGCGGCGTGCATGGCCGAATCCTCGTCGGCGGTCGCATGAGCGTTGGCGATTCGGCGGAGCCCGTCGAGCGGTAGCGGGCGGCAGCGGTAGCGGGCGGCAGCGGTAGCGGGCGGCAGCGGTAGCGGGGGGCACAGCAGGGCCAAGCGGCGCGCCTGTCCGCGTGTGTCCGCCGGGGATGCCGACTACCGCGCGGAGGTAGTCGCGCAGAGCGTCACGCGGGACACCTCGCGCTGCTTGCTGTCCGCGACATCATGCCCGCCGCATCGACCCACGCGGCAATGATGACGCTCGCGCCGGGCAGCACCGGCCGCACCACCGCGAGGCTCACGACGTCTTCGACACGCTGGAGCGGCCGCTCGGCGTCTGCGAGCGGCACGTCGGCGCCGACACCGCCGAGCACCAGCAAAGCCGAAACGCCTCGACGAGGAGCGGCCGCACGTGGAAGCTCATGCGGCCGGAAGCTAGCATCTCGGTTTTGGAGCGCGATGGCTCGCCGAACGGCGTGGACTCGATGGGTGCCGGAGGCGGGAGTCGAACCCGCATGCCCGAGGGCGCAGGATTTTAAGTCCCGCGTGTATACCGTTCCACCACTCCAGCGACGCGGCGATGCTAGCAGGCTGCGGGCTCGCTTGTCGCCTCGCCACCGACGGTGCTAGAACCCGCACGTGTTCCACGCGGTCCTCTTTGACCTCGACGGGACGCTCGTCGACAGCGAGCGCGAGAGCGGGCTAGCGATGGCGTTGGCGCTCGAGGAGGGGCTCGGCGTGCGCGTGAGC
>SHYZ01000211.1 GCA_009692535.1 Myxococcales bacterium | reverse complement strand
GTGCTCGACGTGCAGGTGGCCGACGGCGTAGTCGAGGGCGGCGCCGACGCTGGAGTCGGGGTCGGCGAGCGGCGGCACGAGGTTGGCGATGTTGCGCACCACGAAGAGCGCGCCGGGCGACGAGCCGGTGAGGAGCTCGGGCACCACGCGCGAGTCGGAGCAGCCGATGTAGAGCGCGTCGGGGCTCTGGCCCGTGCTCGCGAGGTTCTCGAGGAAGGCCCGCTCGCCGGCGACGTAGTCGTGGCGGAAGCGCCGATGCCCGCGCAGGAACGCTTCGGTCATTGCGGCGGCTCGCGGTTCCTTGCGGTTACTGCGTGAAGCGCACGCGCGTCTCGGCGTGCTCCTTTACCTGCGCGACCGACCAGGGGAACTCGAAGTAGGTGTTCGGGTGCCAGTAGCGATCCATCAGGTCGCGGTAGTGCGGCGAGGTGGTGTCGAACGTGGCGCCGCCGGGGAGCGCGAACAGCGTGCGCGGCGGGCCACCGACGGGGAACTCGGTGAGGTGGCGCATCGCCGGACCGTGGCCGTAGCGGAAGTCGTGGTCGTCGTAGTCGGGGTCGGGGCTGTCGACGGAGAACTGGTCGCCGTGTCGCGGGTAGCCGCCGATCCAGTCGGGGTTGGTCTCGGTCGCGCTCGGGACGTTGAGCTCGTCCTGCGGCGTGAGCGGGTCGAGCGTGACCGTGTGCAGACGGCCCCAGCGCCAGTCGTTCGGATCGGCGCTGCCAAATCCGTCGGTCTCGAGCCAGTCGAGCGCGGCGTTGAGCGCGACGAGCATGAGCACGCGGCAGCTCTCGATCGTGCCGTTGGTGGTGAGGTCGTCGCAGACCACCGGATCGCCGGTCTCGATGGCGATGCCGGAGTGCAGCTTCTCCGGGTGCTCGAACATTTCACGCAGCATGCGCGGGTGCATGTTGCTCTCGATCGACTCGCCGACGAGCGCGACCTCGTCGCCGAAGACGAGGCGGAGGTACTCGACGGCGAACGCGTTGAAGAGCGAGGTCGCGGCCGCGTCGGCGATCTCCGCAGCCGACGGGTTGCCCTCGACGCCGGCCGCTGCCTCATAGCTCCACGAACTGAGCAGCTCGGCCGCGCTTGCGAGGCGGTTGGCGTGGGCTGGCGCGAGCGCGGTGGCGAACGCGGCGAGATCGGCGTGTGTTCCGGGTGTGGCCCGTTCGTCGGCGAGCGCGGTCGCCGCAGTGACGATGCGCGGCGCGATGAGCTCGCCGAAGTTGGAGTGCCCGTCGGCTTGGATCGAGCCGAGGTCCTCGAGCGTGATCGGCGCGCCGGCCGCCTTGAGCGTCTCGAGCCGGCGCGTGATGCGACCGGTGCGAAAGCCCGGGTCGTAGAGCGCGCTGACGAAGAGCGGGCGGCCGTCGACCTCGGGACCGTTTAGCGCGTCGCCATCAAACGTCTCGCCGACGGGGTCGGAGTTCGCGGTCGCGAGGTAGCCCTGCTCGGGATTGTAGGCGTGCGGGATGTAGCGCGGGTCCATCCATCCCTCCCACTCGCAGCTGCCGTCGCCGGGCGCGATCAGGAAGGGCGCGACACCGTCGGGGTTGTCGGTCGCGTGAAACGAGGTGCAGCCGGGGCTGCGCAGCGGCACGCGCGCGGTGCTGGTCCAGCCGAAGTTCCCCGCGTCATCGACGAGCACCCAGTTCTGCGCGCCGTGCGCCCAATGATCGAGCGCGGCGACGCCCTCCTCGACGGTCTGCGCCTTGGTGAGCAGGTACATCGCGCGCACCTCGAAGGTCGGCTCGTGCCCGGTGAAGCGGACCGAGATGGCATCGCCGCCGGTACGCGGCACGACGTCGTGGTTGGCGATGTCGGGGAGAATCGGCCCGTGGTGGGGCACGGTCTCGTAGGTCACGCGGACCTCGCCGAGGATCGTGCCGAGCGCGCCGTACTGGATCACCTCTTCGCGCGTCTCGAGCTTCACCTCGGCGCCCTTGAAGGTGACGCAGTCGCCGGCACCGTCGGCGCAGGCGTGGATCTGCTCGTGGTAGTAGTCGGTCACGTCGTGCACGACGACGGTGCCGCCCCACGCGAGGTGCCCGTTGTGGCCGAGCTGGATCGCCGGCAGCCCCGGGAACGCGATGCCGGCGAAGTCGGTCACGCCGGGCACGGTGACGTGGAGCGGGTACCAGATCGAGGGGTTCGTGAGCGGCAGGTGCGTGTCGTTGGCGAGCAGCGCCTTGCCGCCGGCGAGCGACGGCCCGACGATCCAGTTGTTGGAGCCGTTGGGGCGGCCGGGCGTGAGCACGCCGGGGATCGACGGCGGCGCGGCGGCGATGAGTGCGCGCTCGAGCAGCTCATTTGGCAGCGTCGGTCGGCGCGTGGTCGAGCGTGGGCTGCGCGGCTTGGCGCGCGAGCCGCTGTCGGGGTCGAGATTGGGCCAGCCGTCGATGGTGGCGACGGTGTCGAGCGGCCGCGGGCTGAACATGTCGTAGCCAAGGCCGGCCCTTCGTGCGAGCGCGGGATCGGTGGCGTCGGGCGAGAAGACCTCGCGGGCGCGCTGGTAGACGCGCGTGATGCGCACGTCGTGGTCGCTGTGCGAGAGCGCGTAGGTCTGCAGGCGGCCGAGCGCGAGCGAGTCGACCGGCGTCCAGGGCTGGAAGCGGGTCGGGTCGAAGAAGAGCGTTACCGTCGGATCGAGCTGGCGACGCCCGTCCGCGAGCTCGTCGGCAAACGCGTTGATGCCGTCGGAGAAGCGCTCGAGGTAGCGCACCAGCTCGCGGTCGTTCGAATCGTTCGACGCGGCGAGCTCGTTGAACGAGGCCTGCGCGAGCGGCCCCATGCGGTGCAGCCGCATCTTGATGTCGTTGTCGATCTGGTTCTGCTGCAGCCCGCCGAACAGCTCGGCGATGCGGCCAGCGGCGGTGTAGCGGAAGAGCTGCATCTGCGGCAGCCGGTCCGACGCCATGATCCAGCCGTTGGCGTAGGCAGCGTCCTCGATCGTCGTGGCGTGGATGTGCGGGATGCCGTACTCGTCGCGCACGACGTCGACCGGTGCCGAGAGGCTCGGCGCGGCGAGGGTCTCGGCGATCGGAAGGTCGTCGTACTGGCCCGGCGCGGTCGGGTCTTCGCCGCACGCGGCGGCAAGGGTGGCGACGGTGAGAGCGGTGAGGCTTGCGACGGTGGTGCGAAGGCTGGGGCAGCGCGGCATCGGCGCAGGGTAGCAGACTCGCGTGGGCTCCCCATGCGTCGTCGTCGTTGCGTCAGCGTTGCGGTGGGAAGCCCATCACGTCGCGCAGCGCGGAGCACTCCGCCGTGAAGTGCCCTGCTGCGTCACGCACAACGAGCGTCGTCGGTATGGCGGACGGGCGCACGCCGTGCTCGAGCGCATGCACGCCGACGAGCGGCAGCTTGCCTGCGCGTGGGATCACCTCGAGGCGCCGCGTGACAACGAGGCCAGCGGCGCGCGCAGCGGCGTCGACTCGCGCGTGATCGCGCGCAGCGGCGCAGAGCACCAGCGTGCCGTCGTCGGCGAGGTGACGTGCGCCGGCCGCGACGTAGTCGGGCACGCCGCCCCGGTGCTCGAACCGGCACTGCCTTCGCTGCGCGTCGGCCGACTCGGTGCTGCCGCCGGGTGGAAAGTACGGCGGCGTTCCGGTGATGAGATCGAACGGCCCGCCGGTGAGAGCGGCATCGCGCAGGTCGCCCTCCATGAGCGTCACGCGGTCGGTGACGCCGTTCCACGCCACCGAGCGCCGCGCGAGCTCGAGGCTCTCCGGTTGCGCCTCCACACCGACGAGCGTCGCGTCGGGGAACTGCCACGCGACCATCAGCAGGACCGAGCCGACGCCGCAGCCAAGATCGAGGCAGCGCGACGGCGGGCGCGCGCGGCGCATCACGCCGGCGAGCCATGCGGTCACCAGATCGTCGAGCGACCAGCGGTGCCCGCCGCGTCGCTGGAACAGCCGGAAGTCGCCGGTGAGCGCGACCATTTCCTCACCGTCGGTCGGCTGCAGCCCCGCTGGCGCGAGGGGACGCGGGCCGGGCGCCTGCCACCCGTCGGGACGGCGCGGCGGGCGGGCATCGGTCCGTGGCATGGCGCGAGCTTGTCACCGAATCCCGGGCTGCGGCTCCCGTGGAGTTCTCGCCGTTCGGCGATGCGCTCGCACGCGTGAGCCGCGACGACCGACAGGCTCTCGGAGCGAGGTCCGACTATGCCGCGACCTTCGCGGGCATAGACCAGTCGATGCACCAGAAGACGACGCGTCCGTCGGGCGTGAGCACCGCGGCGCCGAGCCTGACGGCGCGATCGGTGACACACGTGGCGGCGGGGTCGAGTGCCGTCGGAGCAGGGTTCGACATCGGGGGCCGTGCGGGTGGACCGCATGGAAACGCTCGCTCAGGTGCGGGCGCGGAGCAGCTCGACGAGGCGTGGCTTTACGACCTTGCCGAGTGGGTTGCGTGGCAGCTCGGCGAGCGCGACGAATTCGCGCGGGACTTGGTAGGCGGCGAGGCGCGCACGGGCGAAGGCGCGCAGCGAGTCGTGGTCGGGTGCGGAGCTGCCGGCGCGCACGATGAACGCGCAGACCACGAGGTCGCCCCAGGTGGCGTCGGGCAGGCCGACGACGGCGACCTCGGCGAGGGCCGGATGTTCGGCGAGCGCGGCCTCGATCTCGAGCGCGGAGAGCTTGTAGCCGCCGCTCTTGAGGATGTCGACGGAGGTGCGGCCGAGCAGGCGCACCGAGCCGGCGGCGTCGGTCTCGGCGAGGTCGCCGGTGCGAAACCAGCCGTCCTCGAACGGCGTCGTGTCGGGGCGGCGCCAGTAGCCCGCGAAGACGCTCGGGCCGCGCACGTAGAGCTCGCCGTCGTCGGCGCAGCGGATCTCCACGGTGGGGAGCGGGGTGCCGACGCGGCCTGGCTGGCGGCCGCTCGGCTCGAGTGGGTTCGAGAGCGCGACGCCGACCTCGGTCATGCCGAAGCGCTCGAGTGGATAGTCGCCGGCGAGCGAGCGCCACCACTCCCCGAGCGGAATCGGCAGCGCGGCCGAGCCGCTGGTGGCGAGACGCAGCGTGCGTGCGCCGGCGGCGAGCCGCGCGGGATCGGCAGCGTCGGCGAGTCGGCGGTAGATCGTCGGAACCGCCATGAACACGGTCGCGTGGGCGAGCGAGCGGGTGACGCGCTCGGGGTCGAAGCGGGGGAGCATCCGCGTGGCGGCGCCTGCGAGGTAGGCGGTGAGCAGCGAGATGCCGAGCCCGTGGAGGTGGTGGAGCGGCAGCGTGTGGAGCAGTTGGTCGCGCTCGGTAAAGCCCCACGCCGTGCCGAGGAGTCGCGCGTGCGTGGCGAGGTTCGCGTGCGTGAGCATCGCGCCCTTGGGGCGGCCGGTGGTGCCGCTGGTGTAGAGGAGGAGCGCGAGGTCGTCGGGGGCGCGCAGCGTCGGCTCGAGCGGCGCGGGCGCGGCGCAAAGGAGCGCGTCGACGCGCAGGACGCGGCGGCCGTGGGCAAGGTCGAGCGCCAGCGCGTCGTACTCAGCGGAGAGCAGCACGAGGTCGGCCTCGGCGTCGGCGGCGAACCAGGCGAGCTCGGCGGCGGGGTAGGCGGGGGCGAGCGGCACGACGACACCGCCGGCGATGAGCACGCCGAGGAAGGCGGCGAGCCAGTCGGCGTCCTGCGTGAGCAGCAGCGCGACGCGGCGGCCGTCGAGCGAGGGCGCACCATTGAGTAGCGCGCCGGCGACGGAGCGTGCGCGCCGGATGAGTTGGTCGTGGGTTGTCGTGCCGCGGTCGTCGAGCAGGGCGACGCGGGTCGATGCGGCGAGCTCGGCGAGGCGTGCGAGCAGCGGCGAGCGCGCGGCCATGCGGCTACTTCCACATAAGCAGCGCGCCGGCGAGCAGCAGCGCGGCACCAGCGAGACGACGTGGCGCGAGCGGGATCGCCTCGGCGCTGAGCCAGCCGAAGTGGTCGGCGACCAGCGCGGCGACGAGGTTGCCGAACGTCCTCATGCCGAGCGCGGTCGCGACGCCGAGCCGCGGCACCGCGACGGTGATGCCGACCACGCCGATGGCGCCGAGCAGGCCGCCAGTGGGGAGCACCGGGTCATGCGGCCATGCTACGCCGGCCACGCGGCGCGGCCAGTTCTCGCGGCCTAGTGCTCCCAGCGACGGCCCTTGGGCTCGTCCGCTTCGTCGAAGCCGTGCGAGAGCACGAACTGGTAGAGCGCGTCGTGGCGGGTCTGCACCTCGCC
>SHYZ01000210.1 GCA_009692535.1 Myxococcales bacterium | reverse complement strand
AGCTGACCTCCGAGGCCGTCGACGGCAGCAACGGGGCGGGCTGAACCATGAGCGTCGACCTCGAGCAACTCGGTGTGTTTCAGCTGTTCACCGGCAGTGGCACCGGCTCGGGGTTCCTCATCAGCCCGCGGCTGCTGGTCACCAACTGTCATGTGGTCGCGCCGTACCGCAAGGTCGCAGTCGAGCTGCGCGACAAGCGGCGGATCGTCGGTGAGGTGCGCCGGATCCACCCGAGGCGCGATCTCGCGATCGTCGAGCTTGCGCAGGCGCTCGACGAGCAGATCGTGCCGCTCGCGAGTCTCGACGAGCTGCAGGCGCTCAAGGCCCAGCAGCCGCTGCACATCGTCGGGTTCCCGGTCGGGCTCCCGCTCTCGGTGACCGAGGGCGTGATCTCGAACGTCAGCCAGCTGCTCGACGGCCAGCAGTTCGTCCAGACCGATGCCGCGATCAACCCGGGCAACTCGGGTGGCCCGATGATCGACGAGCACAACCGGATCGTCGCGGTCACCACCTGCAAGCTGACCGCGGTCGACATGGTCGGGTTCGGCATTCCCGGCGCCGATGTACACAACTTCATCGAGGGGTTCGCCGGGCAGCAGGCCGCGTTCGGTGTTGTCTGCCCGTCGTGCGAGGTGCTGCTCGAGACCAGCGAGCGCTTCTGCGGCTCGTGCGGCGACGACCTCGAGCCGGTCGAGATCGCGGCTTACTTTGAGCCGCCCAAGGATCACCCGCTGGTCACGTTCGTCGAGGGCGCGCTCGCCAGAGCGAGCATCGACCCGATCCTCGCCCGGCACGGCGCTTACAACTGGTCGTTTCACAGCGGCAGCGCCCCGATCAAGATCTGGTGCTGCTGCTCGGAGCACGTTTGCTTCGCGTCGCCGCTCGCGCAGGCGGGCAAGCAGCGGCTCGGCGAGCTGTTCCGCTTCATGCTGTCGGACGAGCACGCGCCGTTCGCGCTCGACCTCGCCGACAACCGCATCCAGCTCAACCTCACGTTCCACATCTCCGACGTGTTTTCGAGCAGCCACGACGAGGCGTCGGCGTGGATCGCACGCTTCGTGACGACCGCCGATGCGTACGACAACGTGCTGATCGAAAAGTACGGCTGCACGCCGGGGCCGGAGACGCAGCTGGCCTTCCTCAAGGCCTCGGCGCGGCGAGGGAATGGCGGGCTGGGCTGAGCCAACTAAGGTGGTTGACTCACCGTCGCGGTCGGGTTCCATTCCCGCCATGAAGAAGCGACAGGTACTTACCCGGCTGGCGCTCGCTGACCAACTCGTTGAGCTGGCCGGGCGGTTGCGGGCCGGGCAGTCGGTGGCGATCGGTGGCGCCGAGGCGAAGCTGCCCGAGCGGGTGTCGCTCGAGGCGGAGCTTGAGGTCACCGACGGCAAGGGGGAGCTCGAGCTCGAGATCGAGTGGCCGGTGGAGGCGCTCGGGGCGACGCCGCTCGTCGGCATCCTGACCGGCAGCCCGAACGATCTCGAGGTCGTCCTCGGGGCGCGTGACGCGCTCGCGACGCTCGGCGTGCCGTGCGAGGTGCGTGTGCTGTCGGCGCATCGCACGCCCGACGAGACGGTGGCGTATGTGAAGGCGGCCGAGGGGCGCGGGATCGAGGTGCTCATCGCGTGCGCCGGGATGGCGAACCACCTCGCCGGCGTGGTGGCGGCGAACACTGCGCTGCCGGTGATCGGTGTGCCGCTCGCATCGGGCAAGCTCGGTGGGTTCGACGCGCTGCTCTCGACGGTGCAGATGCCGCCTGGGGTGCCGGTGGCGACGGTCGCGGTGGACGGCGCGAAGAACGCGGGGATTTTGGCGGCGCGGATTTTGGCGCTCAAGTACCCAGAACTGCGCACGCGGCTCGACGAGGTGAGTGTGGCCGAGCGGGTGCGCTATGACCGAGCGCGCGTCGATGCGGAGGTGCGTGCCGCCGCAGAGCCGAAAGCCAAGGGCGGCCCGGCCACAAAGCCCGTGCGCGGTCGGCGCTAGGAGCGCGTCGGCCTAAGCCCACGGCCGCCGGGTCAGGCCGACTCGAGCAGCTCGACGAGCGTCACGCGATCTTCCGGGACGCGGGCCAGGATCGCGTCGTAGAGCGCGTGCTGCCGCTCGATGCGGTAGGGACCTGGTGCGCCGGGACCGGGCAGGAGGAAGCGCCGCTCGGGCGTGCCGCCATCGACGTGGAGCGTGTGCGTGGTCGGGCTCGCGATGACGCGCACGACGTCGGTCCACGGCAGCGAGAGGCGGAGCTCGGCGCCACGGTGTACGAGCAGCGCGGCGTCGCCCACCTCGACGACGAGCTGCCAGGCGGGCGAGCGCAGATAGAGCAGCGCGAGCAGTGGGCCAGCCGCGCCGGTCGCGAGCGCGAAGCTGCGGCTCGGACCGTCGAGCGCGAGCAGCGGCACCGTGGCGAGGAGCGCGAGGCCGAGCGCGAGCACCAGCCAGGGGAGGGCGACGAAGCGCGGCCGGAAGCGGAAGCGACCGCTAGTCGCCAACGCGCGCCACGAGGTCGGCGATGGCGCGGCGCGCGTCGAGTGAGATCGCCTCGAACAGCACGCCGAAGCCGGCCCGCAGGCGGATCGGCTCGGCGCCCTCGATGAGGATTTCGCAGTCTGCGGAGCGGCGCCAGAGCGTCCAGCCGAGCACGTCGACCTGGCCGAAACCCTCAAGTGGAAAGGTGAACGCGACGCGCGAGAGCAGCGGCAGCGGCAGGCCGGAGAGGAACGCGCCGTTGGTCGACAGGTCGCGCAGCACGGCAGGGAACTTTTCGCCGAGGTTGCCGCGGCTCGGCTGCACCCGCTCGTAGACCGCCGCAAGACTCGGGGGGAGGGTTAGCTCGCGCTGGCCGATGCCCTCGACCAGCGTCGGGATCGCCAGCGTCGCTCGCTCGGCTCGACGGCGCTCGCTCATCACGATTGACATGGGCGCTAGCGTACCTTCGTTCCCGGGGGAACGTCGCGGTCGAGTGCCGAGAGCGCGAGGACCTGATCCTCGCCGGCAGCGAGGATCATCCCTTGGCTCTCAACGCCGCGAATCCTTCGTGGCGCGAGGTTGGCGAGGAAGATCACGCTGCGGCCGATGAGCGCTTCGGGTGAGTAGGCCTCGGCGAGGCCGGCGACCACTTGGCGCGTCTCGCCGCCGAGCTCGAGCGCGAGCCGGAGCAGCTTGTCGGCGCCGGGGATGCGCTCGGCGGTGAGCACGCGCGCGACGCGGAGGTCGAGGCGTGCAAAATCGTCGTAGGGGATCATGCCGGGCGGCGCGGCGGGCGCGGGTGGCTTCTGCTTCGTCGCGGTCGGCCTTTCCGTCGCGGCCGTCGCGGCCGGCTTGGTAGTCGCTGGCGCGTCGGTCTGCCGTGCGCCCCCTGCATCGGCGCCACTCTCGGGCGGCAGCCAGCGCGCGAGCAACTCTGCCTGCCGGTCCTCGTCGATGCGCGGGAAGAGCGGCGCGCCGCGCGTGGTCGTCCGCCCCGCCGGCAGCTCGCAGTTCCACCGCGACGGCCAGCCGCCCACCAGCTCGGGCACGCCGAGTTGCTCGAGCAGCACGCCGGCCTTGCGCGGGATCACTGGCGCCGCGAGCAGCGCGGCCCAGAGCGCTGCCTCGAGGAAGGTGTGGATCACATGCTCGAGCTCGCGTCGTCGTGTCGGGTCCTTGGCCAGCGTCCAGGGCGCAGCCACATCGACGTAGCGGTTCGCCGCGCGCACCAGCTCCCAGATCGACTCGAGCGCGCGTGACGGCGCGAACGCGTCAAAGTGCCGCTCGGTCTCGGCGCGGACCCGCTCCGCGAGCGCGGCGAGCTCCGCATGCGCGCCAGTCGCGTCGAGCTCCGGTGCCGCAGCCGGCACGATGCCGCCGACATACTTGTCGGTCATCGCCAGCGTGCGGTGAAGCAGGTTGCCGAGGTCGTTCGCCAGATCGCTGTTGACCCGCCCGATCAGCGACTCGTAGCTGAAGTCGCCGTCGACTCCGAGCGGCACCTCGCGCAGCAGGAAGTAGCGCAGCGCGTCCGGCCCGAGGTCGGCGGCGAGCTGGTTCGGATCGACCCGCGTCGCCGGCAGCGACTTGGAGATCTTCTCGCCGCGCAGCGTCCACCAACCGTGCGCGAAGAGCGTGCGCGGCAGTGGCAGCCCGGCGGACAGCAGCATCGCCGGCCAGTAGACCGCGTGGAAGCGAAGGATGTCCTTGCCCAGGAGGTGGCACGCGCCGGGCCAGTAGCGCTCGTAAAGTGGCGCGCCAGGACCGCCGAGCGCCGAGACGTAGTTGGTCAGCGCGTCGACCCACACGTAGATCACGTGCGCCGGATCGCCCGGTGCCGGGATGCCCCAGCGAAACGTGGTGCGCGAGATCGAGATGTCGCGCAGGCCGGTGCGAAGAAACGCGACGATCTCGTTCCGCCGCGACTCCGGCTGGATGAAGTCGGGGTTGGCGTCGATGTGCGCGAGCAGCGGCTCCTGGTAGCGCGACAGGCGGAAAAAGTACGACGGCTCTTTCACCCGCGTGACCGCGCGCTTGTGCGTCGGGCAGAGCTCGCCGGCGTCGAGCTGCCCCTCGGTGTAGAACGCCTCGCAGCTGACGCAGTAGAGCCCCTCGTACTCGCCGAGGTAGACATCGCCGGCTGCTGCCATGCGGCGCCAGACCTCGGCGACGACCGCCTCGTGCCGCGGCTCGGTGGTGCGGATGAAGTCGTCGTGCGCGATGTCGAGGTTCTGCCAGGTGGCGCGGAATCGCTCGACCACCTCGTCGGCGTGCGCCTTCGGCTCGAGCCCGCGCTTTTGCGCGACCTCCTCGATCTTCTGTCCGTGCTCGTCGGTGCCGGTGAGAAAGCGCGTGTCGGTCCCGCGCGCCCGGTGGTAGCGCGCGAGCGCGTCGGCGACGATCGTCGTGTACGCGTGCCCGAGATGCGGCACGTCGTTCACATAGTAGATTGGCGTCGTGATGTAGAACGGCGCGGACACCCGCGCGGCTATACCACGCGCGTCAGGCCGCTAGGCGCAGCTTGACTCGACGAGTCGGACCCCTATGCTCGCTCGGCGATGGCGAGCTGGGCGGAGATCGACGCGACCGCCGTCGGCGAGGTGACCTCGGCGACGCGCGTGGCGGGATTGCCGCTGGTCGCGCGCCAGCTGCGGCAGGCAGCGCGGCTCGGCTGGAGTGGGGCGATCGTGCGCGTGAGCGACGCCGGGCGCGGTGAGCTCGAGCGGGCGATCACCAGCGCGCCGCCGCCGAGCGGCTTCGTGGTGGAGGTCGTGGGCGACGAGGTTGTGACCGGCGAGCGCGCGCTCATCCCGCTCGACGGGCGCGCGGTCTATGCGCTCGCCGCGCTGCGTGACGCGATGCCTGGCGTTGCCCCCGCTCCGGCGGCGCGGGCCCACACGCTCGCGGAGGCGCGCGTGGCCGACCGCATGCTCTACCGATCGGTGCGGAAGCCGATCGAGGAGGACGGCGTCGTCGCCTTCTTCGTGCAGCGCCCGATCTCCGCGCTGATCACGCGCGCGCTGATCGACACCAAGGTCAGCGCCAACCAGGTGACGCTGTTCGTGATCCTTCTCGGCCTCGTGCACGGCGCCATCGCGGCGTCGGGCGGCGCACGCGCAGCGGCGATCGCGGGGCTGATCTTCTGGTTCACCGTGGTGCTCGATTGTGTCGACGGCGAGCTCGCGCGGCTTCGGCTGCAGTCGTCGCGGCTCGGCCAGTGGCTCGACACGATCGCCGACGACGTGACGACCTACGGGCTCCTCGTCGGTCTCGGCCTCGGGTTGCAACGGGACGGCGCGGGCGAGGTCTGGTTGCTCATCGGCGTCGGCGGCGCGGCGGCGAGCCTCGCGCTCAAGGCGTTCCTCTACTGGGACCTGCATCGCATGCGCCTGCCGATCGACACCGCCGAGTACCCGTGGTTTTTCGGCAAGACCTCGGGCAGCGCCGGTCGCACGAGTCTCCTCGGCCGTGCGTTCTACTATGTCGAGTTCCTGCTCCGTCGTGACGGCTACGCGACGGCGGTGACGCTGCTGCTCCTCTTCGGTGCGCGCAAGGTCGCGACGCTCGGACTGGTGGCTGGGTCGCTGATGCTGCTGCCGACGCTGCTCGTCCACTTCGCCGTGGCGGCGTGGCGTCGGCGCGGGCAGGCGGCGCGGGTGTAGCCGCGCGCGGTCGCCGTGATCGGGCCTAGCTAAGGGCGCGGCCGCGCACCGCCGCGTCGACGATGGCGAGGTCTTCGGCGGTGTCGATCTCGGCGC
>SHYZ01000015.1 GCA_009692535.1 Myxococcales bacterium | reverse complement strand
GCGCGCTCGGTCGGCTGTGGCATTCTAGGGCCGCACCGTTGCGGTCGAGGGCGGTGGGCAGGAGATGGACGATGCCGCTCGGGATTGCGTTGCTCAAGGAGGTCACCTCCGGCGAGGCGCGGGTTGCGTTGGTGCCCGAGTCGGTGAAGCGGCTCGCGAAGAGCTTCGCGGTGCGGGTGCAGGCGGGCGCGGGGGTGCGCGCGGGGTTTTCCGATGAGGAGTATCGGCGGGCGGGGGCGGAGCTCGCGGCGGATCCGGCGGGGGCGCTTGCAGGCGCCACGTTGGTGATGAAGATCCATCCGCCGACGACTGAGGAGATTGCGCTCCTGGCCGAAGGACAGGCGGTCGCGAGTCTGCTCTTTCCGCTTACGCAACTCGCGCTGGTGCGGGCGCTGGCGGGGCGGAAGGTCACGGCGCTCGCGCTGGATCAGATTCCGCGCACGACGCTGGCGCAGATGATGGACGTGCTGAGCTCGCAGGCGACGATCGCTGGCTATCGCGCGGTGATCCTCGCGGCGGAGCGGCTGCCGCGGCTATTTCCGATGATGATGACGGCGGCGGGTACCTTGCCGCCGGCGCGCGTGTTGGTGATGGGCGCGGGGGTCGCGGGGCTGCAGGCGATCGCGACGGCGCGGCGGCTGGGCGCGATGGTCGAGGCGTTCGACGTGCGCAAGGTCGCCAAGGAGCAGGTGGAGAGCCTCGGTGCCAAGTTCGTCGAGGTGGCGGGCGACGATGCGCAGACGGCGGGCGGGTATGCGACGGAGGTTGGCGCGGAGTACCAGCAGCAGCAGGCCGCGCTGGTGCATGAGCGGATCGGCAAGGCCGACGTGGTGATCACGACGGCGCTCGTGCCGGGGCGGCGGGCGCCGGTGTTGGTTACGGCGGAGCATGTTTCGGCGATGCGGCCGGGCTCGGTGTTGGTCGACCTCGCGGCGGATCAGGGGGGCAACTGTGCGCTCTCGCGGCCGGGGGAGACCTTTGTGACCGACGGTGGCGTGTCGATCGTGGCGCCGAGGAACGTGCCGGGCGCGATGCCGGTGCATGCGAGCCTGATGTGGTCGAAGAACATGGAGAAGCTGATCGCGCACCTGACGGACAAGGACGGCGCGCTGAAGCTCGACACGAGTGACGAGATCGTGCGCGGGTTGCTGATCACGCGCGGTGGTGAGGTGGTGCACGAGGGCGCGGCGGCCGCGCTCGCGAAGGAGGTGACTGCATGAGCGAACTCGAGGGGCTGATCTCCCCGCTCTACATTTTCGTGCTGGCGGCGATCGTCGGCTTTCAGGTGATCTCCAAAGTGCCGGCGCTGCTGCACACGCCGCTGATGGCGACGACGAATGCGATCTCGGGCATCTCGCTGGTCGGCTCGCTGGTCGCGGCGGGCTCGGGCCACGGCGTGGTCACCACGGTACTCGGCACGGTCGCGGTGGCGGCGGCGACGGTGAACGTGGTCGGCGGGTTCCTGATCACTGACCGCATGCTGCGGATGTTCAAGAAGAAGCCGGATGAGAAGGCCGCGAAGCCGAGCGTGACGGCTGGGGGGCAGCCGTGACCACGAGCGCGCTGGTCCAGCTCTTCTATCTCGCGGCGGCGCTGCTCTTCATCGCGAGCCTCAAGGGACTCGGGCGCGCGGCGACGGCGCGACGCGGGCTCTTCATGGCCGAGTTCGGCATGCTGCTCGCCATCGTCGGCACGCTGCTGCAGCAGCAGATCGTGAGCTACGAGTGGATCCTCGTCGGGATCGTCGTCGGCACGGCGATCGGCACGCCGATGGGGCTCTACATTCCGATGACGAAAATGCCCGAGCGGATCGCGCTTTCGCACGCGTTCGGCGGGCTCGCGGTCGGGCTGGTCGGCGTGGCGGAGTACCTCCGGCTGGGGAGCGCGATCAACACGATGCAGATCATCGCGATCGGCGCGGAGGTGCTGTTCGGCGGCCTCACCCTCACCGGGAGCCTGATGGCGTTCGGCAAGCTGCAGGGGATTTTGCCTGGCCGGCCGGTGGTCTATCCGCTGCAAAACGTCACGAACCTCGCGCTGCTCGCGGCGTCGCTCGCGTTGGTCGGCTGGCTGGTCGCCAATCCGTCGGCGCACGTCGTGTTCTATGCGGTGGTCGGCATCGGGCTGCTGCTCGGCGTGCTGCTGGTGATCCCGATCGGCGGCGCCGACATGCCGGTGGTGATCTGCCTGCTCAACTCGTACGCCGGGCTCGCGGCGGCGGCGACCGGCTTCGCGATCGACAACAACGTACTCATCATCTGCGGCGCGCTCGATGGTGGCTCGGGGCTGATCCTCTCGTTGATGATGTCGAAGGCGATGAACCGCTCGTTCGTGAACGTGATCTTCGGCGCGTTTGGGAAGGTGGCAGACACTGGGCCGGCGGGGAGCGCGAGCGGGCCAGCGCCCAACGTCGGCTCGATCGAGGATGCGGTGGAGGTGATGCGCGCGGCGCGCACGCTGATCGTGGTCCCGGGCTACGGCATGGCGGTCTCGCAGGCGCAGCACGCGGTGCGCGAGCTCGCGAACGTACTGGCTGCGGGGGGCTGCGAGGTGCGCTACGCGATCCACCCGGTCGCGGGGCGCATGCCCGGGCACATGAACGTGCTGCTCGCCGAGGCGAACATTCCGTACGAGCTGCTCTACGACCTCGACCAGATCAACGACGACTTTCAGGCGACCGACGTGGTGCTGATCGTCGGTGCGAACGACGTGGTGAATCCGGCGGCGAAGACCAACCCGAAGAGCCCGATCTACGGCATGCCGGTGTTCCACGCGGAGCTGGCAAAGACGGCGATCGTGCTGAAGCGCTCGCTCAACCCGGGCTTTGCCGGGATCGAGAACGACCTGTTCGTGAAGCCCAACGCGATGCTCGTGCTCGGTGATGCGAAGCGAACGCTGATGGCGTTCACCGCCGAGCTCAAGGGCGGCGGGCACTAGCGACGCGATACGACGAGTTGCTCAGGATGCAGCCCGATGGTGATGTTGGTGCTCGGGGTGCTGCTGATGAGCGGCGGCTGTGGCGGTGCGCAATCGGGCGGGTCGCGCGCCGCCGACGCGCAGTCCTCGCCACAGCAGGTGGTCGAGGCGTTTTACGCAGCGTTCATGCAGGACCGCGGGTCCGGGCTCGGCGCGCGTTTCGCGGTCGAGGGCAGCCGGTTTGGAGTTCAGCGGTGAAGGGCGCTCGCGACGCGGCGCGGGTCGTCGGTCATGACGCCGTCGACGCCGAGGGCGAAGAGGGCGCGCGCACGGTCGAGTTCGTTCACCGTGAAAATGTCGACACGCATGCCGGCGGCGTGGGCGCGGTTGATGAGCGTGGGGCGCGCGAGGCGGTCGGGGAGCTGGGCGGCGGCCGCGGGGGCGACGCGGCGCATGAGCGGCGCGGGCAGCGCGAGCAGCAGCAACACGCCGGTGCGTGAGAGGCCGAGCGGGCCGGGATAGCGGGCGCGACGGAGACGACGGAGCGCGCGTTCGTGGAAGCTGGTGACGAGCACTCGCGCCACGGCGCCGGTGTGGGTGAGGAGCGTAGCGAGCGCGGCAGTTGGGTCGGGGGCAAGCTGCTTGATGTCGAGGTTGAGCGGCACATCGGGGAACTCGGCGAGTACGTCTTCGAGCGACGGGATGCGATGGCCGTGACCGGCGAGTGGACGGGTGCCGTCGGGCAGCGTGAAGCCGACCCCCACGTCCCATCGCTCCACCTCGGTGCGGGTGGAGGAACGGATCTGCGCGGCGGTGCCGGCCATGCGGACGCCGTCGGGATCGTGCGCGAGCATCACGTGGCCGTCGCGGGTGACGTGGAGATCCGACTCGAGCGCGTTGACGCCGAGTTCGAGCGCGAGGCGGAATGACGTGATGGTGTTCTCGGGGCGCTCGAGCGGCGCGCCGCGGTGGCCGAAAAGCAGGCGACGACCGAGTGCAAACGGGGCGTCCACCGGGCGAGCGTAGGCGATCCTGCCGGTGTTGTGACCGACGGCGCGCGGCGGTGGCGCCGGTTGACTGGTACAAGAGAGCGATGGCGCAGGAGACCGGCGGTCGGGTGAAGCTGGCGCTCTGTGACGCTGACGCTGGCCGCGCCGCGTATGCCGCGACGCTGACGGCAGGTGGTGCGAGCTATGCCGCCGCGGTGACGATCGACGAGGGCGTAATCGTCGAGGGGACGTGGAGCCCTGGTGAGCCGCCGGCGTGGTTACGCTCGCTGCTCGCCGCGTTTCTGCGCTCGGCGTGGAAGGAACGGCAGCGCGGCAGCGAGTGGCCGGTGCGGATTCATCGGTGGCGAGCCGAGCGCTGAGGATGGCGATGGCGATGGCGCGCGGGCTGCTGGCGTTGCTGTTCATAGCCGCGGCCGCGCCAGCGTGGGCCGGCGATTTAGCGCCGCGCGCGACCGACGGTGGAGCAGCATGCAAGCTGCCGGCACCGCCGTCGGCAACGGAGTCGTTCCGTCATCGTCGCAGCCGGATCGTGCGACGGGTCGGCGCGTCGGGGCATGTCGCGCCGGACGTGCTCGCTGTCGCAGGGCGCGCGTTCGTGGTGAGCGGCAAGTTCGCGTACGGTGGCGCGGCCCGGCGGCGCGGCGCTGACCCACGTCGAGGCAGCGCGCGGGCACGCGATCGTCTACCTGACCGGCCGGCCTTATCTACTCGCGGGTCCCGCGCGTGAGTGGCTCGCGCGGATCGGCGCGGCGCCGGGCACGCTCTATGTCGCGCCGACGCTCGAGGACGCGGTGCCGAGCCGCGCCGGCGTGGCCGAGTTCAA
Source organism: Myxococcales bacterium (assembly GCA_009692535.1). GTDB lineage: Bacteria > Myxococcota_A > Polyangia > Haliangiales > SHYZ01 > SHYZ01. The sequence goes on along the minus strand of SHYZ01000015.1, from coordinate 28,332 downwards.
GCTCGCCGTGCTGCGCGCGCGGCAGGCCGACGGCTGCGTAATCGACGTGGCCTAGCGGCGGCCTGACCGCACGTCACGCGGTGAGGGCGGCTTCGTTCGCTTCGTCGGCGCGGCGGCGACCGGCAGCGAGGTCGACGCGAGAGAGCAGCAGTCCGCCTGCGATGAAGAAGACCAGCACGCCGAGGATCGCGCTGCGGCTGGAGCCGGTGATCGCGAGCGTGACGGCGAAGAGCGCGGGCCCGAGGATGCCGGCGAATTTCTCGAACACCGCGAAGAGCGCGAAGAACTCGGTCGAGCGGGCGCGCGGGATCATCTTCGCGAAGAGCGAGCGGGAGAGCGCTTGCGTGCCGCCCTGCACCAGCCCGACGAGCAACGCGACGACGTAGAACTGCCAAGCATCGGTCATGCGCCAGGCGAGCAGGGTGATCGCCGCGTAGATGCCGAGTGCACCGACGATCGCTGGTCGCGCGCCGACTCGGTCGGCGACCCTGCCGAAGAGGAACGTGCTCGGGATGCCGACGACTTGCACCAGCAGGATGGCGCCGACGAGCGCGCCGGTGCTGAGACCGAGCTCGAGTCCGTAGGTCGCCGAGAGTCGGATGATCGTGCCGATGCCGTCGTTGTAGAGGAGGAAGGCGACGAGAAAGAGCAGCGCCTCGGGGTAGCGACGGAGTTCGCGCAGCGTCGCCGCGAGCTGCCTGAATGCACCGCGGGGCCTGGCACCGTCGGGCGGGGCGACCCGCGGCTCAGGGACGTGGCGGAAGAGCGGGAGCGCGAAGACGACCCACCAGACGGCGACGCTGAGGAAGCAGAGCCGTGTGGCGAGTACCCGGTCGGGGAGGAGGAAGAGCAGCGCGAGATCGATCGCGAGGAGCAGCCCGCCGCCGACATAGCCGAGCGCGTAGCCAGCGGTGGAGACGCGGTCGAGCTCGTCGGGGCGCGCGACGTGCGGCAGCAGCGCGTCGTAGAAGACGAAGCTCGCCGACACGCCGACGTTGCCGATGACGAAGAGGAGCAGCGCAAAGGTGATGTCGCCCGGACCGATCAGCGCCATCGCGGCGGTGGCGCCCGCGCCGAGCAGGAGGAAGCCGCCGAGTAGGCGCTTCTTCACCGGGCGCGAGTCGGCGAACGCGCCGAGGAGCGGCGCTACCACCGCGGTCACGGTGAGCGCGAGCGTGGTGGCGATGGTGAAGCGCGAGGTCGCGGCGGTCTTGCCGATCTCCCCGTCTGCGATGGCGTGGAAGTAGAGCGGGAAGATCGCGGTGACCACGACCGTGAAGAAGGCCGAGTTGGCCCAGTCGTAGAGCGCCCACGCGCGCAGCTCGGGACGAGTGAGGCCGAACCTGTCGGCGAGGCGGCCGAGCGGAGAGGACATGGCGGCATGGTAGGCGGGCGCGCGCGGGGTCGCCAGCGAGTGGCGCATGTATACTGGCCGCGGAGAAAAGCCATGGCCGACCGCATTCAGAGCTTTGAGGACTTTTGGCCGTTCTACCTGGGCGAGCACCGTGATCCGCTGAACCGCGTGCTGCATTTTATCGGCACCACGGCGGGCGTTTCGATCGCCCTCTTCGGCGTGGTCACGTTCAATCCGCTGGCGATCCCGGCGGCGCTGGTCGCCGGCTACGGCCCGGCGTGGATCGGACATTTCTTCGTCGAGAAGAACCGGCCCGCCTCGTTCAAGTACCCGCTCTACTCGCTGCGCGGGGACTGCCGCATGTGGTGCCGGTTCGTGACCGGGCGCCTCACCGGTGAGCTCAAGAGCCTCGGCCTCATCTGACGGCGTGGCAGTGGCGCTGCTGCGTGGGATCGAGGACCTCGATGCGGCGCGAGCCGGGTGTCATGTCGTGACCGCGCTTCGCACAAGCGCACTCGCGACAGCGCTGCTCGCGCTCACGCTCGCTGCTGCGTGTGGCTCTCGCTCGCCTGCCGCCGACGCTGCTCCGCCTGCGCGCGCGCGCCGCATCGATGTGCACACGCACTTTGGCCCCGCTGCAGCGCCGCGCATGATCGCTCTCATGGATGCACGCGGCATCGACACGGTCTGGAACCTGTCGGGCGGTTCACCCGGTCGCGGCCTCGAGCAGCAGCTCGCAGCGGCCGGAGCTTACCCGGGTCGCATCGTCGTATTCGCCACGCTCGACTTTCGTGAGCCGAGGCGCGGACCGGGTTGGGGCGCGCGTCTGGCCGCGAGCCTGCGCGCCGCCCACGCGCTCGGGGCGCGCGGACTCAAGATCCCCAAGGGGCTAGGGCTCGGCTACACCGACGAGCTCGGCGCGCTCATCCCGGTCGACAGCGCGGAACTCGACGAGGTGTTCACCACCGCCGGCACGCTCGGCATGCCGGTCGCAATCCACACCGGCGATCCGGTCGCCTTCTTTTCGCCCGCTACGCCCGAGAACGAGCGCTGGGATGAACTCTCGGCCCACCCCGAGTGGTCGTTCCATCGCGCTGGCGTGCCGAGCTGGGAGGAGCTCTTCGCCGCGCTCGAGCGACGCGTCGCGCGCCACCCGAAGACGACCTTCATCTCGGTGCACTTCGGCAACGCGCCCGAGTATCCCGACCGCGTCGGCGCACTGCTCGACCGATATCCCAACCTCACCATCGACACCGCAGCACGGATCCCCGAGGTCGGCCGACACGACGCCACCCGTATGCGCGCCTTCTACGAGCGCTTCGCCGACCGCGTGCTCTTTGGCACCGACCTCGGCGTGGGCGTAGGCCCCGGGGAGTTGATGCTTGGCTCCACAGGTCCCGAGCCGCCGACCGAGGCCGACGTCGAGCGCTTCTTCTCAGCGACGTGGCGCTACTTTGAGACGACCGACCGCGGCTTTCCCCACCCGACGCCAATCCAAGGCCGGTGGACGATCGACGGAGTCGGCCTCTCGCGCGAGCTGCTGCGTAAGATCTACGGCGACAACGCGACGCGCCTGCTGCATTGAAGCGATGCGGCGCACTCCGCGTCATAATGCGCGGTGATGAACCTCTGTCCACGCTGCCAGGACCGGTACGACGACGGTTCGCAGTTCTGCCCGCGTGACGGCGCGCGGCTCGAGCGGAGCGACGCCGGCGTAGGCATCGGCGCGGTGCTCGCCGGGCAGTTCGAGGTCGAGGAGGAGATCGGCGCGGGCGCGATGGGCACGGTCTTCCGCGCACGCCAGCGCGGCATGGATCGGCACGTCGCGGTGAAGGTGCTGCGCCCCGGCCTCATGCTCCAGGCCGACGCGGTGAGCCGCTTTCGCCGTGAGGCGCGCGCCATCGCACGGCTCTCGCATCCGCACATCGTGACGCTCTTTCTCGTCGGTGGCACCGACGACGGCGTGCCTTACCTCGTGATGGAGTACGTCGCCGGCGAGCCGCTCTCGGTGCTGCTCGCGCGCGAGGGCCGCTTGCCGCCCGCGCGCGCGCTTCGCATCGTGCGCCAGATCGCCTCCGCACTCGCCGAGGCGCACGCCGAGGGGGTGGTGCACCGCGACCTCAAGCCGGCCAACGTGCTGCTCGCGCGGCGGCGCACCGCCGGAGATTTCGTCAAGCTGGTCGACTTTGGGATCGCGAAGGTGGCGCGCGAGCCGGGCGCGGGCGAGCCGAGCCACCTCACGCGCGAGGGGACGATCGTCGGTACGCCAGCGTACTTGTCGCCTGAGCAGGTGTCGGGCGCGTCGGTCGATCACCGCGCAGATCTCTACAGCCTCGGCGTGATCCTCTACGAGCTGCTGACCGGGCGGGTTCCATTCGAGGGCTCGGGGATGATGGTGGTCCTCGCGCATCTCAAGGAGGTGCCGCCCTCGCCGCGTGCGCTGGTCCCCGAGTTGCCGCCGGAAGTCGACGCGCTCGTGCTGCGCGCACTCGAGAAGTCGGCCGCAGCGCGGTTTCAGACGGCCGACGAGCTGGCGGCCGCAGTCGACGCCGCACTGGGCCACGCGGCAGAGCAGGTGGCACCGTTCGTCGCCGCGCCGGCGTCACACCCAGTCCCGTGGAGCCTGCCGACGGGAGAGCTCGCACCGTTCGCCAGCTCGGCTTTTGGCAACTCGTCGCTCGAGTGGCGTGCGCCCACTGGACGACGCACTGCGCTCGCTGTGCTGGCCACGATCCTCGCGGTAGGCAGCATCGCGCTCGGCGCGGTTGCATGGCGTTCGAGCGGCGCGAGCGATGAAGGCGCGCGAACGGAAGCGGCAGCCAAGCTCGCAGAGGCCGGCACCGTGGTCGATGCGGGCGCGGCCAAAGTGGTGGCAGCGGTCGAGCCCGCGCCGCGCGAACCGCGACCGTCGGGGCGAGTGGTCGTGCTCGCCGCAAGGGGTTGGCAGGTGCGCGTGGTCCTGCCGCAGCAGCTGATCGTCGGCGATGAACAGCTGCTGCTGCTGCAGCTGCTCGCGCCTGGCGGTGCGCCGCATGAGACGCGGTCGCTCGAAGTTTCGGTCGAGGAGCCGACCGGATCGAAGCGGGAGCTCGTGGCACGGGCGTCGACACGGCGAGTCGGTGCGTTCGAGCTGCGCCGACGTTTCACGCAGGTCGGTCTCCATCGGCTCCGCGTGCGGCTGCCGGAAAAGGTCGCGCTCGAGGTGTCGTGCACCTTCATCGTGGTTCGTGCCAGGACGCCGACGCCCGATGCCCCGACGGTGGCAGCACCGAGTGGAGTCCCGTCGGGAACTGCCACGCGGCTGGATCCCGCAGCGCTGCTCTTGCTGCTCGATGGTCCCGCGGCACCCGCGTCCGTGATCATCCCCGCCGCACAACCGCTGGACCTGCCGTGGCCCGACGCCGGTGTGCCGATCCGCGTGCCGCCCGACGCTGCAGCGCAGTCGCTGCCGGAAGTGGAAGAGGACCCCTACCGGCTGCTCGAAGCACCGCCCACCCCCGACGCGGCCCCGCCGCCCGATGAGTCCGGTCTCGAGTGAGGTGGCTCACCGCGCTGGCGCAAAAACCGGCGGCGGTACGCGCAGCAGCGTGCGCTGGTCCCCGACGACAAGTTCGAGCACCGGCGCGAACAGCGACGCTGGCAGCGACTCGAAGCGAAGCCGTGTTCCGCTGCCTGCGTCGGCGAGCAGCGGGAGTGCGTCACTCGAGCGCAGCGCGCCGTCGAGGTCGCCAGCGAGCAGCCGGAACCGTGGGTCCGGCGCCGCCATGCCGATAGCGATTCCGGTGGCGACGAGCTCAATCGCAGCCACGCCGCCCTTCGCCGACCAAACGACCTCCGCCACGCGCACCGCGGCTCCTGCGAGTCGGACCTCGCTCTGCGCTGCCCGGTAGCGCTCGAGCGCGTCGGCGGTGGTTGCCTTGCCGGCCTCGCGGAGCGCGTGGTCGAGCGCGACCGTGTCACACGCGAGCGGCGCGAAGCGACGACGTGGCAACGTGATCGCGGGACACACTGGTGGCAGCGCCCACGCAGCGCGCGCGAGGTCGGTGAGTCGGTCGGGGCGCGCGGGCGCGAGCCACGCCGCAAGGGTGGCAGCGATAACCAGCGCGGGCTCGGGTGCAACCGCTCGTACGGCCGACCCGCTGGCGAGCGCACGCCGCGCAGCGAGCGCGACTGCGGCGGGGAGCTCACCGGTGCCGGCGACGTACGCGATGACCGCATCGACGGCGGCGACGAGGCTTGGGCGCGCGGCGGCCACTGCGATGAGAGCGGCCGGCAAATGTGCGCCGGCGCCCGGCTCAGCATGGCCGGCGTCATCGAGCACGAGCCCCGCGAGGCGCAGGTCGAGCAGCGTAAGGAACAGCGCGTAGTCCGGCGTGAGGCGACCCACGCGCACCACTGAGTCGTGTCGCGCCACCGCGGCGTCGAGTCGCGCGCGCTCCGCGGCGGAGGCGGTGGCGACGAGGGTGTAGGGCGCAGCGGCTGCTGCCGCGGCATCGGGCGATGCGTCGGCGGTGGCATCGGGGAGACTCGCTGCTGCATCGTCGGGAGGCGTGTCCACCACGGCAGCGGACTCGCCCGGCAGCGCGAGCCGGAGCAGCGCAATCGCGCCCGCGCCGAGAATGACGAGACCGAGGACGACTGCGATCGGCAGCGCCGATGAGTCGGAACGACGTGGCGGCGTGATCGCAGTCCTCACGGGGCGAGCGGCGGTGTCCGGCCCTGCCGACGCCGGTGCCATCGTGGGTGCGAGCAAGTCCTGCCGCCAGCGCGTTGTCGGCGCGAGCTCGGCGTGGGGAACGCACGCGGGATCGGCGAGCCGCGCCACGACGTGCGCGACCGCTTGCTCATCGACCACCAAGTGCGCAACGAACACGCGCCCGTCGACCTCGCCACGGTCGATTGTTCGACAACCGGCAGCGTCCGCGTCCGCTTCCGCAAAGCCGAAAGCGGGTCGCGCCTCGTCGTGAAACTGTGCGCGCACGGCGGTGTCGTCGGCAAACTCGGGACGCAGCAGCTCGAGCAGCACAACCTGCTCGCCACCGTCGTCGCCGCGCAGCACGCCGCGAAATATCTCGGCCACGCCGTCGGCGCCGAGCCGCTCGACGAGCAGGTAGTTGCCGAACCGCGTTCCGACGAGCGCGCTCAACACCGTGACGATAGCGCAGGCCCCGGCAGCGTGCTCAACTCGCGCGGGCGAGCGACGCCGCGCTCACCTGCAGGTCGCGCGTCACCTGGAGCAGCGTGCCGTCGGGCAACTCCTCCCATCCGAGCCCCGGCTCGATGACCGCCGGATCGCCAACCACGAGGATCGCGCGCAGGTGCTCATGTGCGACCGGGCGCCGGGCCTGCTCACGGCAAGGCGCACAGTCGGCGAGACCGTTCGTGCGCCGCCACCACATGGGCCGCCCACTGCGCACGGCGAGGAGAATGCGACCGTTGGTGAGCACGAGATCGAGGCCGGGGGGCGCGGCACCGGCTTGTGCGGCGAAGCGCTGCACTGCGCGCACGGCGTCGGCGAGTGCGCGGCCAGCCTCGGCCGCCGGGAGGCCGGAATCATCGATGCGCCCGGCATCGTGTAGATAGGAGAGCACGAGGTGAAAGATCAGCTCGGAGTCGGTGCCACCGCGAATGTTGCGACAGAGGAAGTCAGGGATCGCCGACGAGAGCGAGCCGCGCAGCAGGTCGGAGTCGGCGAGCGCGCCGCTGTGCGCGAACACCCACTGCCGAAAGCGGAACGGCTGCGTGTTCTCGAGCTTTGCGGGGAAACCGGCCTCGCGCACGTGGCCGATCGCGTACTCGGCTTTGAGCGACGTGAGCACGCCGTGAAAGTCCACGCGCCCAGCAGGTTTGGGGTGGCGCTGAAGCAGCACCTCGCCGCCCTGGTAAAAACCGAGGCCCCAACCGTGCGGCGCGGTGTCGGCGGTGAGCGCCGCGCGTGCCGAGTGCAACGCACAGGGCAGCCGCTCCGGTTCGTTGCAGGTCACGCCGAACAGCCTGGTCATCGCGCTCTCGCTCCCCTTCTGAACAGCGGGCCACGCGCAACGAGGCCGCCGCCACGCTTCGATTATAGCGGTGGGATCGTGCGCCGCAACGCACGCCTCGTCAGGTCGCGTGGCTCATGCGCACGTGATCACGCCGGCAGCGTGACGCAGCTACGCGAAGCGCGGCGCGAGCCACGCCGTCAGGTCATCGAGCACTCGCACGCGGTCGGCATCGCGCTCGTTCCACACCTCGTGTGCGAGTCCGTCGTAGAGGTGGAGCGTCTTCTCGCCACCCGCGCGCTCGATGACGCGCTGGGTCGCCGCGACACTCGCGAGTTGGTCGCCGCCCGCAACCTGCCAGAGTGACGGCACCGCGAGTGCCGGCGCATGCTCGAGCACAAACGCCTGTGCCGCCTCGGCCTCGGCGAGCCACCTCGGTGTCGCGACGCCGTGTCGCAACGGGTCAGAGCCGGCTGCGCGAACCCGCTCGGCATCGTGGCTCAGCGTCGATGCCGGAATCCCAGTCGGGATCCCCACGCGCGGCAGCAGCCGGTTGAGCGCGCGCGCGAGTCCCTCCTTGAGGGGATTCACCTTTAACGCGATGCCGAGGAAGGGCGAAAATAGCACCACGCCAGCCACGCCGCGCGGCACCCGGGCCGGCTCGCAGAGCGCGCGCAGCAGCACCAGCGAGCCGTGGCTGTGCCCGACGAGCGCGAGCTTTGCGTCGTCGCCAGCCTCGGCGCGCAGCACGGCGATCGCCGCGTCCACGTCGCCGAGGTAGTCGTCGAAACGGTCACAGTGCCCGCGCTTGCCCTCGGAGCGACCGTGCCCGCGGTAGTCGAACGCGAGCGTCGTGAGGCCGAGCCCCACGAGCCGCGCGACCACCTCACCGTAGCGCCCCGAGTGGTCGTCGAAGCCGTGGACCACGAGCGCGGCGCCCTTGCGAGGCGCGTGGCCAGTCGGCTCGGTGAGCGTCCCGTGAAGACGAAGCCGACCTGTTCCGTCGAAGGTCACATCGCGCGCCATGGCAACCGTTTATACTACTGGCGCTCATAATTGGAGGAGCCGATGCCCCGAACCCTTCGCTTTGTATTTCCGTCTGTGGTCTCGCTCGTCCTCGTCCTCCTCCTGCTGCCACGGGTCGCTGCGGCGCGCGACGTCATGCTGAACGGCATCAAGCTCGACGAGAACCTGGTGCTCACGAACCAGACCTTCGCGGCATGTGAGGTCAAGTTCGACGCGCAGGGGAACATCCACATCACCGCCAAGGGCTTCAAGATCGCGGTGCAGGCCAGCACGAAGGAGCCGATCGACGAGCCGCCGCCCGCCGATGGCCGGATCTCGCGCCGCTACTTTCTCGTGGCGAGCGAGCGCGGTTCGGGCGCCGCGCAGTACGACGTCGATGTTTACCTGAACGGCAGGTTGGTCAAAAAGGTGCGCGGCGGCGACGGCCGGGTCGCGATCGAGGTGACCAAGGACGTGCGCGCCGGCGAGAACCGCGTGCGCTTCGTCGCGGCCAAGCAGGCCACCGGGAAGCGCCGGTCGAGCTCACCCACCGACCAGCTTGAGGTAGTGGTCGGGGAGGGTGTCTCAGGCGGCGGCTCAGTCAGCATCGACCGGAGCCTCGCGACCCTGCGGGTGACCGCGGCCGATACCGGCCCGATTACCCGCGAGGCCAAGTTCACCGGCCGGTAGGCACCCGCGTGGGGCGGCCGTTCCGCGCGCAGCTTCGTCGTGAGCTTCGTCGTCAGTTTCGTGGTTGACACCTAAGATGGCAGTTGCTAGCGTGGCTTCGCAGATGCCACGCAAGCTAGCGATATGCTTGGTATTTGCCGCGTTCTTCTCGGTCGGCGCGGGGCGCTGTGGGCAGGACGTTCAGCCCGAGAAATCGCGTACTCGCGTGGACCTCGCGCGTGACCTGCTGGCCAAGGGGGACGACCTCTCCGCCGAGGTCGAGGTCCAGCGGGCGCTCGCGCTCGACGCCGAGAATGAGGAGGCCTGGAACCTGTGGGGCCTTATTTATGTGGTGCGCGCCGGCAGGAACGCCAACACCGCCGAGGTCGAGCAATGCCTCGAGGAGACGCCCGAGGGCGACTCGTTCGGCGCGACCAACGATGAGTTGATGCGCAAGGCCGACGAGAAGCTGGCGCGCGCGACCACGCTGGCGCCAGATTATGGCGATGCGTGGGGTAACCGCGCAGGGGTCGCGCTCCACTTTCGCGACTGGGAGGCTGCCGGGCAGCTCGCCTTTCGCGCACTCGAGAACTTGGCGCGGCTCCCGGTGCAGGGCGAGCGGCTCGCGCGCGCGAACCTTGGGTGGGCGAGCTACCAGCAGGGCGAGGTGACGAAGGCGACGACGGCGCTGCTCCAGGCACTGCAGGGGGATCCGCGGTTCTGCCTCGCGGCGTATCGCCTCGCGGAGGTCTACTTCGACCAGCAACAGTTCGACTCGGCAAAGCGGCGGCTCGAGCTGTTCCGGCCCGCGCTGCCGGAAGAGCCGCTGCGCGATCAGGGCTGCCCAAACGTGCTGGAGGCGCTCTATCTCGACGCGCAGACGGCACATCGGCTCGGCGATCTCGTGGGCGCGCGTGCTAGTCTCGGCCGCTGCGTGGTTGCGGCGCCACGCTCGTGCATCGCCAGAAAATGTAAGAACCATCTCGCGCAGCTGGGCGAGTAGCTGGAGGTGGGATGAACTCTCGACGTGAGGAATTCGGTAGGCGGTTGCGGGCGGAGCGAGAGGCGCGCGGGCTCTCCATTTCGGAGCTGGCGAATCGCACCAAGATTCCCGAGCGGTCGCTGGGGCTGCTCGAGCGGGGGCGCTTTGATGATCTGCCGGCCGATGTATTCGTGCGCGGCTTCGTAAAGTCGGTCACGCGCGAGCTTGGCCTCGATGCCGACGAGTGGGTGCGTCGCTACGCCGACCTGTCGCGCCAGCTGGAGGGGCCGGGCGCGCGTCTGAGCGATGATGCCGGGCGGGACATTTCGGCGCCGTCGGCAGGCGGGGGCGTAGGCGGGGGCGACGCGACGCCGGATGGCGACGAGCTCGGTGCGCTCGCTCGCTCGCTGCTCGGGGCCGGGCGTGGCGCACGGCGCGCATCGCTCACGGTTGCGGTGGTGATCCTGGTGATCGTGGCGACGGTCACGCTCTCCCTGTTGCTGCAGCGCCCCGGCCATGTGGGCGACGGTGTCTCGGCGCTGCCGGCGCCCACCGCGCGCGCCGGCTGAGGTGGCCACGGCGGCGCGCGGAGCGGGACGCCCCCGTGCACGAGCCGCGAGTGGGCGTGAGCTGACGACGCCCGCGCTGGTGCTCGGCAGCGTGGCGTACGGCGAGGCGGATCGGATCGTGACGCTCTTCTCGCGCGATCTCGGCAAGGTGTCGGCGCTCGGACGGGCGGCCAGCAAGAGCCGCACTCGCTTCGGCGCGAGCCTCGCGCCGTTCGTGGTCGGAGAGGCTGCGCTCGAAGAGCGGCACGGCAGCGAGCTCTACGTGCTGCTTCGCTTCGAGGCGCGCGAGGATCACACCGGCCTCGGCGGGGACGTGCTTCGGCTGGCGCACGCCTCGTACGGCACCGAGCTCGTGCATCGGCTCACCGCGCAGCGCCAAGCGGAGCCGACGATCTACGACCTGTTGGTTGAGCTCTACCGTACGGCCGTGGCGAGTGCGCCCTCGGCGTGGGTGCTGCGGGCGTTTGAGCTGCGCTTGCTCGAGGCGCTCGGTTTTGCGGCGGCGCTCACGCGCTGCGTGGTGTGCGGGGTGACCGATGGCGCCGCGCTCGACGAGGCGGGCGCGACGGTTGTGTCCGAGCGTGGCGGGCTGGCATGCGCGCGATGTGCCGCGTCGTTGCGGGCGGGGAACGTGCTCTGTGCGCAGGCTCGGCGCGCGCTGCTCGCGGTCGCTGCTGCGCCGCTGGCGAGCGCCCCCTCGCTCGCGGGTGTGGTCGATGCTGGAGCGACGACTCGCGCCCGCGAGGCGATGCACGCGCTGATCGCGGAGCACCTGACCGCTCCGCTCCGCTCGCTGGAGTTTATTCGTCAACTGCGAGGGCAACCGTGAGCGAGCCGAGATCAGCCGAGTCGCTGCCGCACGCGGGCGAGCCGGTCCTCGATGTCTTGGCGTTCGGTGAGGCGATCGTCGACTTCTTTCCGCCACGCCCCGGCATCGCGCTCCGCGACGCGGAGACCTTTTCGCGCCACTCGGGCGGCGCACCGGCCAACGTCTGCGTCGGGCTCGCGCGGCTCGGGGCGCGCGCAGGCCTCGTCACGCTCGTCGGACCGGATGAGTTCGGTGCGTTCCTGCGCGAATCGCTCGCACGCGAAGGCGTCGACGTCTCCGCGGTCGGCGTGCATCCGACCGCACGCACCGGGATCACCTTCGTCGCGGTCGGGGCGAACGGCGAGCGCTCCTTCAGTTTCTATCGCCACGCATCGGCGGATCAGCTGGTCGCGCCGGAACACGTCGCGCCGGCAGTGGTCACGCGCGCTCGTGTGCTCCATGTCGGCTCGTCGACGCTCGCGCGCGAGCCGGCACGCTCGGCCACACTCGCAGCAGTGGCAGCGGCACGCGCCGCCGGGCGGGTGCTCTCGTGCGATCCGAATCTTCGCCCGCATCTCTGGGAGGCGGTCCCCGACGCGGCGGAGCGGATTCGCGCGCTGCTGGTCGACTTCGATCTCGTGAAGCTCGCGGAGGACGAGCTCGGTCCGCTCCTCGGAGCGTCTGACGCTGCCGAAGGCGCGCAGACACTGCGCCGGCTCGGCGTGGGGTTGGCGGTGGTGACGCTTGGGGAGCGCGGCTGTTGGTTTGACGGCGCGACTGCCGGCGTGGGGCACGTGCCCGGCGTGCCGGTCGAAGTGGTCGACACCACCGGCGCGGGTGACGGCTTCGTCGCGGGCCTGCTCGCCGAGCTTGCGGCACCGCTTGCGACCGGCGCGCGTCCCGGCACGCTCCCCCGCGAGGTGGTCGAGCGCTCCTGTGCCTTTGCCAACCGGGTCGCGGCGCGGGTCGTCACCCGATTCGGTGCGACGGCGGCGCTGCCCCGTCGCGCTGAGCTATAGTCCGGGCCTTCGGAGGCATGGTGCACCTTTCCCGCGCGCTCGTCGTTTCGCTGCTCCTCTCGTCCGGCTTCGCCGTTGTCGGGGCGCCGGTGCTCGCCGCGGATGTTGCGCGGGAGGCTGCGCGACTCGCGATTTCCGGCGACGCGTTGCTCGCCAAGGGCAACGTGGAGGGGGCGCTCGCCCAGTACAATGAGGCGTACGATCGCAACCCGACGCCGACGGTGCTGCTCGCGATCGCGCTCGCCGAAGAGAGGCTCGGACGGTTCGTCGATGCCGTGGCGCACTTAGACGTGCTGCTCGCCGGCGAACCCGGCTCGCTGTCGCCAGTGCGGCTCGAGGATGCGCGCAAGCGGCGCGAGGCACTCGAGCCAAAGTTGGCGCGGGTGACGTTCGAGGTCCAGCCGTACGGGACGCGCATCGCGGTCAACGACATCGACCACGGAGCGGCACCGCTCGGGCACGCGCTGGTGCTCGATCCTGGCGAGCACCAAGTGTCGCTCGAGCTCGTGGGGTACCGCACGAGAACGCAGTCGGTCGCGCTTGCGCCCGGCGAAGAGCGTGAACTGAAGGCGCGGCTGTCGGTCGACCCGAACGCCGGGCCGGGCCGGCGCAATCGGTCATCCGATGGCGATGGCGACGCCGATGTTCCCGGCGGGAACGGGGACGATGACGACGCTCCGCCGCGCGCCAAGAGCACGAAGCCGAAGGTGAACGCGGTAAGTCCCGCCGTCGCCCGTCGCCAGCAGCAACGCCGTCGGCTGATGATCGGTGCGGGCGCGACCGCGACGATGACGCTTGGGGCGGCCGTCACCGGCCTGCTGGCGAACTCACAGCACGACATCTTCGCCAGCGCATCGAACGACGCGAGCATGCGGCAGGCGGCCCGCGACTCGGGCGAAGTGCTCGCGCTCACCACCGACCTGCTGCTCGTCGGCGCGGTGTCGGCCGGCGCGTACACGTACTGGTACTACTCGCGCGTCTACAATGCGCAGTCTGCTGAGGACTCGGGCACGCGCCCGTCACGTCGACGCGAGCGCGAGCGTGAGAGTGACGACCGCAGCGACGACCGCAGCGACGACCGCAGCGACGACCGCAGCGACGACCGCAGCGACGACCGCAGCGACCGCGACGACGGTGACGCACCGGGGATGACGTTCGCACCGCTGGTCGCGCCGAACCTCGTCGGCCTTGGCATCGCCGGGCGTTTCTAGCCTCGGCGTTCACCCGGCGTGAGCGCCGTCCTGCAGGGCCGGCTCAGTGAAGCTCGAACTCGAGGATGTAGGACGCGTTGGCGTTCGCGTTGTTGAAGCCGTAGACCTCGACATAGTACATGCCAGCGACGAGTTGGTTGCCCGTCGCTGCCCCGCGTGCGAGCTCCTCGTTGGAGACGAAGCCCTCCGCCGACGCGATCTGAGCCATCGTGGCATCGTAGAGCTTGAGGTCGAGGTCGCCCGCGATCTGCGCAAACAGCACGCGCACCACGACGTCGCGTGGGAAGTCGAGCGTGAAGGTAAAGTAGTCGTGATCGCCGACCGGGAAGATCGCGAGCGGCCCGTAGCTGCCGGGCTCGATGCGCGTGGCGTCGGAGAAACGGTTGTTCGGCTCGAAGCGCTCGGCGGGCGCAGGGGGCGCGTCGGGCGCGAGCGGATCCGCATCGAGTACAGGCAGGGTCACATCAGCCGGCGGCGCACCGTCCTGCAGTGCGCCATCGAAGTCGAGGAGCACCGTGCAGCCACTGACCATCAACGTGAGGGCCGCCGGCCAAGGGGCGCGCGCCCGACAGAAGGACATGCGGCGACGGTAGCCGCCTGCCTGCGCAGGCGTCAAGCCGACGCAGGGTGATCGATGATCTTGCGTCGGCGGAGCGGTTCGTTATCGTGGCGGTCGACGTCGTTGACATGAACCGTTGCATCGCTCGCACGCTCGGGACCGCCGCGCTCGCGCTTCTGCTGGGCGCGTGTGCTGGTGGTCGGACGGCGACGAATTGCAACGACGGCACCGACAACGATGGGGACGGACTGATCGATGCGGCCGACCCTGGCTGCGCCAAGAACGCCAACCGAGACGAGTCGCCCGATCCGCCCGCGTGCCAGAACGGTCTCGACGACGACAGCGACGGCCTTGCCGACGACGCCGACTGGGGCTGCGAGGACCGCGAGGACTTTGACGAGGTCGATCCGCTGCGCGCCTGCAACGACGGCGACGACAACGACGGCGACGGGCTGATCGATTTCCCTGAGGACGATGGCTGCGAAAGTCCGGTCGAAGACGACGAAGATGTCGTGCATCTGTGCGAGGACTTCCTCGACAACGACGGCGACGGGATCATGGACTTTCCGTTCGAGCCCGGCTGCGCCAGCGCCGACGACGACGATGAGACCGACCCCGAGCCCCTCCCGGCCTGCAGCAACGGAGGCGACGACGATCTCGACGAGCGGATCGACTATCCAACCGATCCCGGCTGTGAGAGTGCCGGTGACGACGACGAGGCGAACGTACTCGATGGCGTCTGCGGCCCGATGGTCGAGGTGCGCGATCTCACCGCGACCGGCACCATACTGGCGTCGGTGGCCGTCGCGCTCCCCGACACGCTCTCGTCACCGAGCTGCGGGGGACGGGGCGGCGAGCGCGCCTATGCCTTCACGGTCACCGCCGGGATGCGCGCCTTGCTGGCGACGACTGACCACGCGGAGACCACGCTCGACACGGTGATCTACCTGCGCGCCAGCTGCACCCGCGCGGAGAGCGAGCTCGGCTGCGACGATGACAGCGGGGTGCTTGGCACGGGGAGCGCGTCGACGCTGCTGATCCCCGAGGTCGCGCCCGGGACCTACTTTGTCGTCGTCGATGCGTTCGGGCCCGGGTCCCTCGGTGATTATCGCCTCACCATCGAAGCGCGCCTCCCGCTGCATGCCCCGTGCAGCGCGCCGCCGGCCTGCGCGCCCGGGTTGGTCTGCCGCGAACTCACCCCCGGCGCGCCTGTCACGTGCGAGCCGCATGTATGCGCCGACGGCGGTGACAACGACGGCGACGGGATCGTGGACTTTCCGTTCGAGCCCGGCTGCGTGAGCCCCGACGATGATGACGAAGCTGATCCGTCGCCGCGGCCAGCGTGCGGTAACCGCGTTGACGACGACGGCGATGGTGCGGTCGACTTTCCCGACGATCCCGGCTGCGCCTACGCGTCCGACGACCAGGAGGTGAACGAGTGCGGTGCGGGCCTGCTCATCCAGACGCTCGATGCCGCGTCGGGGGCGACCGGCACGACCTCGGGTGCAACGCTTGCGCGCGGCTCGTGCGGCGGCACCGACGCACCCGAGGCGGTCCACGCCTTCCTCGCGCCGTTCCCGCTGCTCGCGGCCACCGTTGCTGTCGATGCCACCGCCACGACCTTTGACTCAGTGCTCTATGTGCGAAACGCTGACTGCACCGGCGGCGTGGAGCTCGCGTGCAACAACGACGCATCGCCGTTCTCGACGGCGGCCCGCGTGACGTTTGTGCCGACCGTCGGGGTGCCGGCCTATCTGTTTATCGACGGCACGTTCGGCGCTGCGGGCGACTACCTGCTGGTCGTGTCCGGCCTCGTCGCCGCCGGCGCGACCTGTGATCCGGCGCTGCCACGGTTCGCGTGTGTGGAGGGGACGGTCTGCGGTCAGCTGACGCCGGGCGTGCATGCCTGCGTGCTCGCGGCGTGCGGCGACGGCGAGGACGACGACGGCGATGGCCGCATCGACTTTCCGCTCGACCCGGGCTGCGACGCCGCGAGCGACGACGACGAGACCGATCCGGTCGTGCTTGCCGCCTGCGCCAACGGGCTCGACGACGATGGCGACGCTCACGTCGATTTCCCCGCCGACGCCGGCTGCGATTCGGCCTCAGACGACAACGAGTTCGATGAGTGCACGCCCGGCGTGCCGGTGCTCGCGCACCCGGGCGGCGCGGTCGCCGGCGATACGATCAGCGGCACCTACGCGTACTCGGCGCCGGCCTCGTGCGACCCGTTCGGGACCACCGGCACGTCGCCCGAGCTGGTCTACAGCTTCCAGCTCACCCGCCCGGTCACGCGGCTCACACTCGACACCGCCGGCTCGAGCTTCGACACCGTGATCTACGTGCGGGCCGGTGACTGCGCAGCAGCAGGACCCGACGGCTGGTGCAACGACGATGTCGACCTCGTGACGACCACGTCGCTGCTGTCGCTCACCGCGCCTGCGCTCGGTTTCTACTACGTCGTCGTCGACGGGATCTGGTCGTCGGCGGGGAGCTTCGTGTTCACCATCGTGGGTGAGCTCGGCGCGGGTGCGTCCTGCACGCCGGGGGAGGCGGCCTACGTCTGCGGCCCGGGGCTCGTGTGCGAAGGCGGCGCGTGCGCCACGAGCGCGTGCGCGAACGGCGTCGACGACGATGGCGACGGACTCGCCGACGTCGCCGATCCGGGCTGTGACGCTGTCACCGACGACGACGAAGCCGACCCCGCCGCGTCCCCGGCCTGCGCGAACGGCGCGGACGACGACGGCGATGGGCTCACCGACTATCCCGCTGACCCGGGTTGCACGCGCGCGGCCGACGCCACCGAGGAGAACTGCGTGCATGACGTCTGCACCGCAGGCGTCGCGCTCGTGCCCGGCTGCGACCCCTGCGCGACGCTGCTCTGCGCCGGCGATCTCTACTGCTGCTCGACGGTCTGGGACGCCTTCTGCGTGACAGAGGTCGCGCTCTTTTGTGGCTTTAGCTGTTCGTAATCGCCCCGCGCGCGAGCTCGGCGACGCGGCCGACGACGCGGTCGAGCATCGCCTCGGTGAGCCGCCCGGTGAAGGTGTTCTGCTGGCTCGGGTGGTAGCAACCGACCAGCGTGACCGGGCCGACGGTCGTCTCAGCGCCGTGGCCAAAGCGTGGGCGCGGCGTGATCACGCTTCCCTCTGTGGCAAGCAGGCGCAGGCTGCCGTGCCATGCGAAGCCGCCGAGCGCGAGCAGCACCCGCACGCTCGGCAGCAGTGCGAGCTCGCGCACTGAAAATGGGCGGCAGCGATCGCGCTCCACCGGCAACGGTTTGTTGTCGGGCGGGGCGCAGCGCACGAGGTTCAGTACGCGCGCACCGGTAAGCGTGAGGTTGTCGTCTGGCGCGGTCGACTCAGGCTGGTTCGCGAAGCCGGCGCGATGGAGCGCGCGGTAGAGCCAGTCGCCGGAGCGGTCGCCGGTGAAGACCCGGCCGGTCCGGTTCGCACCGTGTGCGCCCGGCGCCAGCCCGACGATCAGCACGCGCGCCGCAGCATCGCCGAACCCCGGCAGCGGTCGCGCCCAATAGGTCTGGCCGCGGTACGCCGCGCGAGGTTCACGCGCCATCGCTTCACGGTGGCGAACCAGTCGTGGACAGAGCCGGCACGAGATCACCGCGGCGTCGAGCCGGTCGAGAGTGTCGAGCCGGTCGAGGCTAGCGGCCGTCGCACAGCCTGAAGCTCGACGGGGCCTTTGCTTGCTCGACATGGGTGCCTTTGTTAGGGTGCCGCGCCTTCAAATCGGCAGGGCCATACCGTGTACTTCCAGGACGTCATCCTCACGCTACAGCGGTTCTGGTCGGGTCACGGTTGCGTCCTTTTGCAGCCGGTCGACATGGAAGTGGGCGCGGGCACGTTCCACCCTGCGACCTTCTTGCGCGTGCTCGGCCCCGAGCCGTGGAAGACCGCGTTCGTGCAGCCGTCGCGCCGTCCGTCCGACGGGCGCTACGGCGAAAATCCGAACCGACTCGGTGCCTACTACCAGTTTCAGGTCGGGCTCAAGCCGGCGCCGCTCGACGTGCAGGAGCTCTACCTCGACTCGCTGCGCGCGCTCGGGCTCGATCCCGGTGCGCACGACATCCGTTTCGTCGAGGACGATTGGGAGTCGCCGACGCTCGGCGCGTGGGGGCTCGGCTGGGAGGTCTGGTCCGACGGCATGGAGGTGACGCAGTTCACCTATTTCCAGCAGGCGGGCGGGATCGACCTGATGCCGGTGACCGCCGAGCTCACCTACGGGCTCGAGCGGATCGCGATGTACCTGCAGCGCGTCGAGAACGTGTTCGATCTCGAGTGGATGAAGGGCGTGCGCTATGGGCAGGTGCACCACCAGAGCGAGGTCGAGTACTCAAAGTTCAGCTTCGAGCACTCCGACTCCGCGCTGCAGCTTCGCCTGTTCGACAGCTTCGAGGCCGAGTGCCTCCGTCTGCTCGCCGCGGGCGTGGTGCTGCCAGCGTACGACTACTGCATGAAGTGCTCACACGCGTTCAACCTGCTCGACGCGCGCGGCGCGATCGGCGTGACCGAGCGGCAGCGCTTCATCGGGCGCGTGCGTGGGCTCGCGCGGAAATGTGCCGAGGCGTATGTGGATGAGCGCGCGCGGCTTGGGTTCCCGCTGCTGCCGGCGGAGCTTGGCGCGCGGGCCAAGGCGGCGTTCGACGCGGGCCGTGAAGCTGGCGTGTCGGCGGCCGCGCTCGCCGCCGCGCGGGCGGTGCGCTGATGGCCGAGTTGCTGTTTGAGCTTGGCGTCGAGGAGCTCCCCGCTGGATTCTTGGCGAAGGCGATCATCGACCTCGAGGCGCTCGCGACGGAGCGGTTGGCCACGCTGCGGCTGGAGCACGAGGGTGTGCGCGTACTCGGCGCGCCGCGCAGGCTGACGCTCTCGGTGGTCGGGCTCGCGCGTAGCCAACGCGATCTGTCGGAGCAGGTGCTCGGCCCGGCGGCGAAGGTGGCGTTCGATGCCGAGGGGCGACCGACGCGCGCGGCCGAGGGATTCGCGCAGAAGAACGGCGTGCCGGCGAGCGCGCTGCGGGTCGTCGAGGTGCCGGGGAAGGGGCCGTACGTGGCCGCGGATCGGCAGGAGCAGGGGCAGGGCACGAGCGCGATCTTGCCGCGGCTGCTCGCCGAGCTGGTGCGCGCGATCCCGTGGAAGAAGTCGATGCGGTGGGGCTCGCTCGACGAGAGCTTCGCGCGGCCGGTGCACTGGCTGGTCGCGCTCTACGCCGGCGAGGTCGTGCCGCTCACGCTCTTTGGGATCACGAGCGGGCGCACCACCTTCGGTCATCGGTTCCTCGCGCCGGGGGCGATCGAGCTTGGCGGGTCCATCGCCGACTATGTCGCGCGACTCCGTGGCGCGCGGGTGCTGGTCGATCCGGCGGAGCGTCGCGCCGCTGCGGCGGCTGAGCTCGCGCGCATCGAGGTCGAGCGCGGCCTGCGGGTCCGTCGGGACGACACGCTGCTCGACGAGGTCGCGAACTTGGTCGAGTGGCCGCGCGCGGTGACCGGCGCGTTCGACGAGGCGCTGCTCGCGCTGCCCGAGGACGTCATCGTCTCGTCGATGCGCGGGCACCAACGTTACTTCGCGACCGAGCGCGTGGGTGGACTCGACAACCGCTTCGTCACCATCGCCGGCACCGTCGTCGCCGACGAAGCGCTGGTCGCGAGCGGCAACGAGCGCGTGCTTCGTGCTCGCCTCGCCGATGCAGAGTTCTTCTTCGCCGAAGATCGCAAGACCGGGCTCGACGCGATGGCCGACCGACTCGGCGGCGTGGTGTTCCAGACCAAGCTCGGCACCGTCGCCGAGAAGGCAGCGCGGCTCGCCGGCGCCGGCGGTGCTCGCGCGCTCTCGGGCGCGACGCCGGAGTGTTGGGCGCGCGCAGCACGGCTCGCGAAAGCCGACCTGGTCTCGAAGATGGTCGGCGAGTTCCCCGACCTACAGGGTGGCATGGGGCGCCGCTATGCGGAGCTCGCGAACGAGCCGCCCGAGGTCGCGCTGGCAATCTTCGAGCACTACCTGCCACGCGGCGGGTTCGAGAGCGTGCCGACCGCCGCGCTCGGCGCTGCGCTTGGTCTCGCTGATCGGGTCGACACGCTGGTTGGGTGCTTCGCCGTCGGGCTCGCGCCGACCGGTTCGGGCGACCTCTTCGGTCTGCGCCGCGCCGCGCTCGCCACGCTGCACCTGCTGCTCGAGCGCGGCTGGCACACGCCGCTCGGCACGTTGGTCGACGAAGCGGCGACGCTGCTCGCCGGCAAGATCACTTGGACACCGGCGCTGCGCGAGAAGCTGCTCGAGTTCGTGCGCACCCGCTTCGAGGGCCTGCTCGTCGAGCCCCGTCGGCGCGACGACCAGCGCGAGCCAGCGGTCGGACTCGCCGCCGACTGTGTCGCTGCCGCGCTCGCAGCCGGCTTCGAAGACGTGCCCGACGCTGCGGCGCGCGCGACTGCGGTGGCACGCTTGCGCGACCGCGCCGACTTCGAGCCGCTCGGCGTGGCGTTCCGCCGCGTCGCCAACATTCTCGACGGGCAGGACGCCAGCGGCGTGCCCGATTCGGCGCAGTTCGTCCACGAGAGCGAGGGCGCGCTCTACGCCGCGTTCACCGCGGTGCGAGAGCGGGTCGGCGCAGCGACGGAGCGCGCACGAACCGCGTCGGCGACCGCGGCCAGCGCGGCGGCGGACTACGGCGTCGCGCTCGCCGAGTTGGCCACGCTCGAGCCGCACGTCGCGCGCTTCTTCGACGGCGTGATGGTGCTCGACCCCGAGCCCACCGTGCGACGAAACCGGCTCGCGCTGCTCGGCATGGTGAACGCCGCGTTCCTCCGCATCGCCGACTTTCGCAAGCTCGCCGTCGGGCAGGGGCCGAAGTGACGGCGCAGGTCTTCGCGTTCGGCGACGGCGTCGCCGAGGGGCACGGCCTCGGCAAGGAACTCCTCGGCGGCAAAGGTGCGGGCCTCGCGGAGATGACCGCGCTCGGCCTGCCGGTGCCGCCGGGCTTTACGATCGCGACCAGCGCGTGCGCCGCGTACAAGGCCGCCGGTGACCGACTGCCCGACGCGCTCCGCGCCGAGGTGCGCGCCGCACTCGCCAACCTCGAGCGCACCACCGGCAGGCGTTTTGGCGATCCGCAACATCCGCTGCTCGTCTCGGTGCGCTCCGGCGCCCGCGTCTCGATGCCCGGC
Source organism: Myxococcales bacterium (assembly GCA_009692535.1). Lineage (GTDB taxonomy): Bacteria > Myxococcota_A > Polyangia > Haliangiales > SHYZ01 > SHYZ01. Next base: position 6,998 of record SHYZ01000015.1, on the reverse strand, counting down.
ATGATGGACTCAGTCCTCAACCTCGGCCTCACGCCGTCGGTCGCGGCCGGCCTCGCCGTCGCCACCGGCAACCCGCGCTTCGCGTGGGACAGCACGCGCCGCTTCATCGCGATGTACGCCGACGTCGTGCTCGGCCTGCGTGCAGAGAGCGAGACCGAGCCCGATCCGTTCGAGGCGATGCTCGTCGCAAAGAAGCGCGCGCGCGGCGTGACCGAGGACGCTGAGCTCTCCGCCGACGATCTCGCCAACCTCGCGCGCGCCTTCGACATCGAGGTCCGCCGTCGCACCGGCGCTGGCGTACCGGAAGATCCCTACGAGCAGCTCGAGGCCGCGATCGGCGCGGTCTTCGCCAGCTGGGATACGCCGCGCGCCAAGACCTACCGCCAGCTCTACGGTTACCCCGCCGACTGGGGCACCGCCGCCACGGTGCAGGCGATGGTGTTCGGCAACCTCGGCGACGACTCGGCCACCGGCGTGGTCTTCACCCGCGATCCCGTGACCGGCGAAAAGTGCCTGTTTGGCGAGTTCCTCGTGAACGCGCAGGGCGAAGACGTCGTCGCCGGCACGCGCACGCCGCGACCGATCGCCGAGCTCGAGGCGGTGCTGCCGCTCGCCTTTGCGGAGCTGGTCGCGACTGCCGAGCGGCTCGAGGGGCACTTTCGCGATCTGCAGGACCTGGAGTTTACGATCCAGCGCGGCCAGCTCTACTTGCTGCAGACGCGCAACGGCAAGCGGTCAGCGCGCGCGATGCTGAAAGTGGCCGTCGACCTCGTGCGTGAGGGGCGGATCTCGCGCGACGAGGCGCTCCTTCGCGTCGAGCCGGGCAAGCTCGAGGAGCTGCTTCACCCAGGCATCGATCCATCGGCCGTGCGCCAGCCGATCGCGCGCGGGCTGCCGGCTTCACCCGGCGCGGCGATCGGGCGCGTGGTCTTCACGGCGAGTGAGGCCGAGGCGGAGGCCGCGCGTGGCGAGCGGGTGATCCTCGTGCGCGTCGAGACCTCGCCCGAGGACATCCACGGCATGAAGGCCGCCGCCGGCATTCTCACCTCGCGCGGCGGTATGACGTCGCACGCTGCGGTGGTCGCACGGGGCATGGGGCGTCCGTGTGTCGTTGCTGCGAGCGGACTCGGCATCGACGCACGCGCCGGCACCATCACCGCGCCGGGCGGCGTGATCGTGCGCCGCGGCGACCTCATCACCCTCGACGGCGGCAACGGTGACGTGCTGCTCGGTGAGCTGCCGCTGATTCCGGCGCGGCAGGATCAGGACTTCGACGAGCTGATGCGTTGGGTCGACGGCGCGCGCCGCCTGCGCGTCCGCACCAACGCCGACACGCCCGCCGACGCGCGCACCGCACGGGCCTTCGGTGCCGAGGGGATCGGCCTCTGCCGCACCGAGCACATGTTCTTCGCGCCCGAGCGGCTGCTCGCCGTGCGGCAGATGATCCTCGCGCCCGACGCGGCAGGAAGGCGCGCCGCGCTCGCGCAAATCCTCCCGATGCAGCGCGAGGACTTCGCCGGCATTTTCCGTGCGATGGACGGGCTGCCGGTGACGGTGCGCCTGCTCGACCCCCCGCTGCACGAGTTCCTGCCGCGCACCGACGCCGACCTCGCCGAGGTCGCGCGCGCGCTCGACCTCCCGCCCGCAAAGCTCGCGCGCAGGAACCAGGAGCTCCACGAGGCGAACCCGATGCTCGGCCATCGCGGCTGTCGACTCGCGGTGAGCTATCCGGAGATCTACGAGACGCAGGTGCAGGCGCTCGCCGAGGCGGCGCGTGAGGTTGCTGCCGCCGGCGTGCGCGTGCTGCCCGAGATCATGATCCCGATCGTCGGGCTCGAAGAGGAGCTCGCCCGGCTGCGCGTGCTCGTCGAGACCACCTTCCGCGCTCACGCGCCCGACGTGCCGTTCTCCGTCGGCACGATGATCGAGCTGCCGCGCGCGTGCCTGATCGCCGGCCGGCTCGCGCGTCACGCCGACTTCTTCTCGTTCGGCACCAACGACCTCACGCAGACCACGTTTGGGATCTCGCGCGACGACGCCGCGGCGTTCTTGCCGACCTATCTCGCCGGCGGCCTGCTGCGCGACGATCCGTTCGCGGTGCTCGACGAGGACGGTGTCGGCGCGCTGATGCGCCTCGCCGTGGAGCAGGGGCGCGCGGCCCGCCCCGGACTCAAGCTCGGCCTCTGTGGCGAGCATGGCGGCGAGCCACGCTCCGTCGCCTTCTGCGATGCACTTGGCCTCGACTACGTAAGCTGCTCGCCGTTCCGCGTGCCGATCGCCCGCGCGGCCGCAGCCCAAGCCGCACTCCGCTCCGCCCGAGGAGGCAACCCGTGACCCGCACTTCCCGTCAGACCCAGGGCCCCGTGCGCCCGCTCGTATTCCTCCCCACTGTGGTTTCCCTGCTGGCCCTGCCGGCTCTGCTCGCCGCACTTGCCGGCTGCACCGCCAGCTCCGCCGAGGTCGCGCCGCCGCAGTTCGCGCCCTACTACCCGACCGGCCTCGCGCTCTCTCCCGACGAGCGCTGGCTCTTCGTCGTCAGCTCCAACTCCGACCTGCGCTACGACTCCGGCACGCTCTCGGTGTTCGACCTCGATGCCGTCGACCGCCTCGTCGCCAAGTCCCGCTCCGCCCCCGCCGAGCTGCCCGCGACCTGTACGCGCGAGGCGCTGCGCCCCGAGACGTTTCTCTGCAGCTCCGTCTCCGACGACGGCACGCCCGCCGACTACGTCGTGCCGGGCGCGACCGTGAAGCTCGGCAACTTCGCGGTCGGTGTCGCGGTGCAGGAACTCAACGATGGCCGACTGCGCGCGTTCACGACGGTGCGCGGCGATCCCTCGATCACCTGGGCCGACTTCGATCCGACCGCAGGCACGCTCGCCTGCGGCGGCGACGGCAGCTTTCCCCGCTGCGACGAGGCCCACCGGCTCGACGAGCTGCGCGGCGATGCCGAGACTCCGCTCGCGCTCGAGCCGTTCCAACTCGCGCTCGACGGTGCGAATGAGCGGCTCTTCGTCACCCACCTCACCACCGGGCGCGTGACCCTGCTGCACGCCCCGCGCGATGCGGTGCGCGCACCGATCCTGCTCGACGATGTCGGCGCGCTGTTCCGTCCCGGCGGCGCGACCGGTGGTGCAGGCGCGGTGGGCATCGCCGTGCAGCACCCGGGCGATTCGTCGAGCTTGGTCTGGGTGACCGGACGCCACGAGTCACGCCTCGCCACCGTCTATGTCGCCACCGGCCCCGAGGTCGTCGCGGACGTGCCCGGCGAGGAATTGCTCGACGGGCCGTCCTTCCTTTACCCCGCGTTCGCAGGGCTCGCACAGGACGGCGCCCCCGGTGATGCCCGCGCCATCGCGTTCCTCGACGCCACCACGTCGGGCGATCGCGCCTACCTCCTCAGCCGCACGCCACCGTCGCTGCTCGAGCTCGACACCACGCGCAGCGCGGCCGGCGAGCAGCAGGCCCGTGTGCTCGCCACGCTCGAGGTCTGCGCCCAGCCGGCGACGCTCGCGGTCGCGCAGGTCGGCGGCCATCGGCTCGGCTGGCTGCCCTGCTTTGGGACCGGGCAGGTGCAGATCATCGACCTCGATCGCATGACGCTGCTTGCCACGACCGACGCTGGTCACGGCCCGCACGGCGTGGTTGCCGCGGCCAGTCGCAAGCGAGTGTTCGTGTCGAACTACGCGGAGGACACGATCGCCGTGCTCGACGCGGAGGATGGCACGCCGACGCAACACCGCGTCGTGCTCCATCTCGGGCGGCTTCGCGCCGCGGGGGATAACTAATGCGCCGCGACCTCCTGCTCCTCCTACTCGCCATCACTCTCACCACCGGTGCGTGCTCCACCGACGCCGTGCCGCTGCCGATTCGACAACTCGACCGCCCCACCGACCTCGCGTTCGCCTGCGTCGGGATCGTCGCCGAAGCGGGCGGCAACGAGAACCGCATCTTCCCGCCCGCCGCGTGCGAGCCAGGCGCGAGCGCGTCGGCTGACGGTGGCGTCGTTGCTACCTACTTTCCATACGGTTTCCTCGTCGAGGAACCGCGCGGCGAGGTGCTGGTCGCCCACCTCTACGAGTTCGGCGGACAGAACGTGCTCGACTCGGATCCCTACACGCCGGGTTGGAACGGTCTGCCGGTCGGGACGCTGCCGACCGCGATCGCCACCACGCCCGACGGCTGTCACGTCGTCACCGCGAACCGCGGCTCGTGCGACCTCGGCGTGATCAACGTGCTCGCCGCCGTCGAGGGGCAGAGCGGAGCGGTGGCGCGCGTTGTGGTCACGGGCACCGCGGGTGTGCTCGGCGCGCGCCCGCAGACGATCCTCACGCCGCCGTCGCTGCCCAAGGATGCCGGACCGCAGACCTGCGGCGCCGGGGCCACCGGCTTCGCGTACCTCGCCTATCCCTCGTGCCACATGGTCGCCGTCGTCGATCTCGCCACCGGCGCGATCGACTCGACGATTCGGCTCCCCGCCGGCGCGGATCCGGTGCTCGGGGACGCCGACGTGGCCTGTCCCGCCGAGTGCGTGGGCGTCGGCACGGCCGGTGACCCCGGGCCGGGCGACGAGCCGGTGACGCTCGCGCTCGACGAGGACGGCGGTCGGCTGTTCATCGGCGCGTGGAATTCGTCGCGGTTGGTGATCGTGCCGCTGCTCCCCGACGGTCGACCGGGCGATCTACTCACCACCGTGGTGCTCGAAAATGCCGGCGGCGTGTCGCGGCTCGCGGTCGGCCCCGATGAGGAAATGGGACAGGGGGGCGAGGGGGGGACGCGTCGCTTCGCCTACGCCATCGCGCGCGACGGGTCGATCCGCGTCGTCGACGTGACGCCGGACCGCGCGCCCACCGAGTGCGACACGCAGGTCGACCCGCGCGCGATCCACGATCTGGCCGACGCTGAACTCGCAGCCTGTTTTCCGGTTGGCGCAGCCGGCGCGCCCGACGCGCTGCCACGTCGTGCCGGCGCGCTCGGCCCCGGCATCGTGCTGCCCAACGGCGCGTTGCCGCTCGACCTGGTGTTCGTGCGCGGCGACGACGCCTTCGCCAACGTCGACGTCCCGACGGAGGTTGAAGAGGACCAGCGCCCCGACAAGCTCTCCGGCCTGTTCGTGCTGGTGACCGCGCAGGGCCCGCTCTTCTCGACACCGCGCGGCGGCCTCTTCTACATCAACGTCGACGACGACAACTACGAGGACTTTGAGAACCCCGAGTTTCCCGGCCGCAACGATCTCGTGCTCGCGTTGCCCCACCAGCTGCGCGACGACGTGCCCGGTCGCCGCTCGCACCCCGAGGACTGTGTCGACCCCGGCTACCGGGACGCCGTCCACGGTGGCGTCCGCACCGAGGGACAGCCGACGGTGCTCCCGGCCGGTGTGCGCGTGAGTTTCGGCGGTCTCACCACCGGGCCGTACCACCCGATGCTCCACCGCGAGCTGTGCGACGCGGAGCACGCGGTCTTCGAGTTCGCCACCACCGCGAGCTCCGTGCTGCGCGAGCGGGTCTTCTCCGACCTCGCGCGCATCCCCCGCGAGCGGATTCTCGTGGCCTGGGAGGGCGCACTCGCTGTGTCTACCCTCGGCCGCGTGACCGCGGATGGTGGGCGCGTGACGCTGCACGATGGCGCGGGCCGATTCTGCGCGGTCGGCGTGGAGGATCGCGACGTGATCGAGCTGCTCGGCTGCACCAGCGACGTTGCGTGTGGTGCTGGCGAGACTTGCACCCTGCACCCTGACACGCCGGTGGGCGGCACCGGTCTCTGCCTGCCGTCCGCACGTGTGGACGAGCTCGCGGGTCTCTGCCGCGACCTGCTGATCTCGAGCCGGCGCTACGTGGTGGTCCCCGACAGCGTGCACGCCGATCGACTCGACCTCGCGGTGCGTGCCGAGACGCTGGCTGAGACACCGCTCGCCGGCTGCGCGTCCGACGAGCAGTGCGTCGCGATCCACGAGCGGGTCCAGGCCGAGCAGGAAGTGCTCTCGGGCCAGGTCGCGCCGCGCTACGACTTTGCGTGTCGCGACGAGGTCGCGCTCGGCGGAGCGTCGCGCTGTGTGATGACCTGCGATGCCGGCTGCGTGCCCGGCACGATCTGCTCGGAGGGGCGCTGCATAGCGGGGCCGCTGCCGCCGGCAGAATGTATGGTCGCGCTGCAGGCGCATCGCGTGCGCGCGGGCGAGGCGTACACCGTCACCTCGAGCCAGGTCGGCTATCTCCATCGGCGCGTGCTCGCCGACGACGGATCGGGGCGCTGCGTGGACGATGCAGCGGCGAGCCCGCTGTCGGTGGGACGGTTTGAGCTCGAGCCGCCCGCGTGCGTTGGCGACGGGCCGCTCGATGTCGGACCCAACCCGTGCAGCCTCGATCTCGACGAGCCGGTGCTGACCGAGGCCGGCTTCGAGCTGCGCGTGAGCCACAGCGTGCGCCTGCGTGGCCATGGCCTCGCGCTCGACTTTGCGGATGTCGTTGCGGACTCGCCCGACGCGCCGGGCGAGCGGATGGCGCCGGTGGTGCGCGGCTACAGCTTCTTCTTCGACATCGCGGGCGGGTTCACGCCGCGCTTCGAGGCGCTCGGCGCCGCGCTGCCGGTGCGGATTCGCGCGGGGGCTGGTTCGTTCTGGGTGCTCGATGCTGGCGATGACACCGGGCTCTCGCCGTCAAGCGGGCAGCTGCTCGAGGTCGACACGCGCGCTGCTGCGCTGACCGGCTTCGCGTTCGACTGATTCGCGCGGCGCGCCCGTGACGCGCCCGCAAAAGTTGCCCGCACCGCCCGCTGCCCGACAATGCGGTGATGAGCATCCGGGATTCAGAGCGGCTGCGGGAGAAGTTGGAAGTCGTCGTCGACGGTCGGCAGATCTTCTTCCTGTTCTTCGGGGGAGCTGTCGTCGTGTCGATGGTCTTCGTGCTCGGCGTGATGGTCGGCAAGCGGCTCGGCGGTGCTCCGAATGAGCGCGCCACTGCCGCTGGCGACGCGCTCGCTGCGCTCGACGATCTTGACGCTGC
>SHYZ01000209.1 GCA_009692535.1 Myxococcales bacterium | reverse complement strand
CCGGCGGCGCAAAGTGCTGGGGGTCCAACTCGACTGGCCAACTTGGCGACGGCACCGTGGTGACTATTCGCACCACGCCGACCCCCGTCCGCTTCGGCTTCTGATCGCGCGCGCGCTCGCGACACTCAAGACGCCGACCGCGCCGGCGCCGATCGAGGGTGCTAGCATGCGGGCTCCAAACAGGAGCAGCACGACATGGCCAGCGACGGTGATGACCCCGGAAGCAAGATCCCTGAAGCCCTTGGCGGGATCGGCTCGGCGGCGATCAAGGCCGCCCTCGCCGGCGCGGGCAGCGCGGCGACCGGCGCGGCTGCTGCAGGAGGTGCGGCGGCCGGAGTTGCGGCGGCCGGAGTTGCGGCGGCAGCCGGCGCAGCCCCCTCTCTGAGCGAGCTGGTCTCAAACGCAGGGACGGCCAAAAAGGCCGTCGACATCATCGGCGACGTCATCGACAAGGTCACCGATTTCTTCGACGGTGAGAGCGCGGGTGTGCGCTATCGGTTCACCTGCCAAGGGGTGGAGACCGGCGAGTGGCAGGTCCGCACCGTCGAGTTTACCGAGGGCCTGTCGACCCTCTACCACCTCGCGCTCGAGCTCATCACCGACGACGTGACCGCCGAGCCGACGGAGCTCTTTGGTCGCGCCTGCACGCTGGAGCTGGAGCGCGGCACACTGCGCTTTCGTCGCGTGCACGGCATCGTCGCAGGAGTGACGCACGGCGGCACGGCACAGGAGCGGCAGGTCGCGAACCTCACCATCGCGCCGGCGCTGCACGCACTCGAGTTGCGCAGCGACACGCGCGTCTTTCAGGACCGGAGCGTGCCCGAGATTCTCGAAGAGGTGCTCGCGGCCGGGCTGAAGCCGCACGCGCGCAAGCTGCGCTGCGAGCTGCAACGAAAGGAGTATCCGAAGCGCGAGTACACCGTGCAGTACCGCGAGTCGGATTTCGCGTTCGCGCAGCGGCTGATGGCGGATGAGGGGATCTTCTTCTACTTCGATCACGAAGGCGACGAGGCTGAGGAGTTGGTGCTCGTCGATGCCAACAAGACCTGCGCGATGTGCGAGCCCGATGAGTTCGAGATTCGCCTCGGACAGGGCGGCCTCGGCGAGGTGGAGCGCGTAAGCGAGTTCTTCATGAAGACGAAGCTGGTGTCGACCAGCCACTGGTTGGCCGGCTACGACTGGACGCTGCCTGCGACCGCGGTGAAGAACGTGCTGCCTGGCGAGGGGGACGAGCTCGGGGATCGGCCCGAGTACGACCCTGGCGGCGTGACGTCGTTTGAATACTCGGCGTCGAGTCGCGCCTACCAAAAGCGTGACGAGGTCGACCGTGCGCGGCTCGGCCATGAGCGGCAGCTTGCGAAGGAACATGTCGCGAGCGGGAAGAGCAACGTGACCGTGCTCGAGACCGGCCGGCGCGTGTCGCTGGTCGGCCACCCGAACGCGGCGCTCGACAACGAGTACCTCGTGACCGGCGTGCGGCACCGCGGTGCTGGCGTCCGCGACGGTGGGGGCGGGGCCGGCCAGCAGGACTACGAGAACGACTTCGACTGCATTCCAGCAGCGAGGCCGTTTCGATCGACGGTGCTTGCGGCGCCGAGAATTCACGGCGTGCAGACGGCGACGGTGGTCGGGCCGTCGGGCGAGGAGATCCACACCGACGAGCACGGCCGCATCCAGGTGCGGTTTCACTGGGCGCGGAAGGCGGACGGCAGCGCGGAGAACGACGACAGTCGCGCGGTGGTCGACGTGCGGTCGACCTGCTTTGTGCGGGTGGCTCAAGCATGGGCTGGGCAAGCGTGGGGGTTCGTCTTCTTGCCGCGCATCGGCATGGAGGTGGTGGTCACGTTCGTCGACGGCGATCCGGATCGACCGCTGGTGACCGGGTGCGTCTACAACGGGCTGCACGCGACGCCCTATCCGCTGCCCGACGACAAGACCAAGAGCACGATCAAGACGCAGAGCTCGCCTGGCGGGGATGGCTACAACGAGCTGCGCTTCGAGGACGCGGCGGGGAAGGAGGAAATCTTCGTCCACGCGCAGAAGGACATGAACGAGGTCGTCGAGCACAACCATGCGACGACGGTGCACGCGAACCAGACCAATTCGGTAGACGTGAACCGGAGCGTGACGGTGGGCGGGGATCAGGCGATCCACGTCAAGGGCAACCAGACCGTGACCATCGACGGCGGTGGGAAGAGCGCGGTGCACAGCACGGTGACCGTCACGGGCAAGCACCAGTTCGACGCGACGGACACCATCGAGGTGCAGGCGCCGACGCACATCAAGCTGACCTGCGGCGGCAGCACGCTGCTCATGGAGCCGGGACGGATCACGCTCACGGCGGGCGACGGGTCGACCCTCGTGCTCGATATCAACGCGCTGCTCAAGTCGAAGGAAGCGAGCGAGGTGCTCCTGTCGAAGAGCGCGATAGTTCTCTCCCCCGATGGCGGCAACATCCTGCTCAATGCCGACGCGCTGATGGCGTCGAAGGCTGGGAGTAAGGCATTCCTCGACGCCAACGCACAGTTCTTGTCGAGCGGTGCCGCCGAGCTGCTGCTCGATGCGAACGCGACAATGAAGTCGAGTCAAGGCAGCAGCGTGACCCTCGACGCCAGCGCGACCATGAGCGGCACGGCGACCGCGACGGTGTCCGCGCCGACCGCGTCGCTCGAAGGCTCGGCGAAGGCGTCACTCGTCGGCGGTGCCGGTAGCGTCGGCGCCGACCCAAGCGGTGTGACGGTCAGCGGACCGATCGTGAAGCTCAACTAAAGATGGACGCGGTCGTCGAGCCGATCGAGCGCCTCGTCGCGGCGCTCAAGGAGTTTGTCGGGGAGAGCCCGGTGCGGCTGCTCAGCGTGGTGACGTCGGGTGCGCTGCGTATGGCGGCGCTCGAGCAGATCGCGGCGGCGGAGCATCACTCGGCCAATCAGTCGCCGTTCTTTGTGCTGGAGGCGCCGGTTGAGACTGACGACGACGGCTGGGAGACTCGTGCCGAGGAACTGCGGCTCGATGTCGACGAGCTGCGGACGGGGCTCGCCGCGGCGGGGTTGCCGGCGCCGGGGGTGTGGCCGGCGGTGCGCGGGCAGCCGGGACTCGCGCGGTTCGGGCTCGAGTTGGGCGAGGCGCTGCATCGGCTGAGCGCGCCGCTCGACGGGTTGATGATCGTGCTCGCGCCTGCGTGGGTGCGCGATGCGAAGCGGTGGGCGGCCGACGTGCAGGCGCTGGTGACACGCCCCGAGCTGGCGAAGGCGCGGTTCGTGGTGGTGGACCTCGAAGTGCCGGTCTGCGCCCCGGCGGTGGCCGCTCTCGGAGCGGTCGCGACCAGCGTCGATGCGCGCGTGTCGGACGCGGCGGCGAGCGACGATCTTGCGGCGATGGGCGCGGGAATGGCGAGCGCGCCGGCCGGTGCGACAGGGCCGCGCCGTGCGGGGATGGCGGGGCCGGACGTGGCGCCGCCGCCGCGCGCCGACGCTGGGGTCACGCCGGCACCGGGCGCGGTCGAAGCGGGGCTCGTGGAGGCCGGGGTCCCGCCGGCCTATGCGCGCGCGGAGCCGATGCAGGAGCTGCGTGGGCTGATCTTCGCGGCGGCGGGGGCAATGAAGGAGGGGCGCACCGAGGAAGCGGTGGGAAAGCAGCGCGCGGCGCGGGACCTGTGCGTGGCGCAGGGGCTGACGCGCGAAGCGATTGTGATGACGGGGATCCTCGGCGGCTATTTGCTGCAGGGGGGCGCGGCGCGGCCGGCGCATGGGGTATTCGGCGAGGCGCAGCGAGCGGCGGTCGCCGCGGGGCATGCCGATCTCGCGGTGCAAATGCTGCTCGCGTCGGCGTCGGCGTTGACGATTCTCGGGGAGCACGACGACGCGGCGGTCGCCTATGCGGACGCGGGGCAACTCGGCGCGCATGCCGGCCATCCGATCCTCGCGATTGAGGCCTTTCGCATGTGCGGGCAGCTGCTCGCGGCGCGGAAGCGCACCACTGAGGCGGCGAGCGCATGGCGGCGGGCGCTGTCGGTGGCGGAGCAGGCGACGCCCGAGGAGCAGCAGGCGTCATCGGCGCCGCAGGCGGCACGCGCGTTGGCGGCGCTGTGCCGAAAGCACGGGCTGGTCGCGCAGGCCGACTCGCTGGAGGCGCAGGCGGCGAGCCTCTCGGCGGGCGCGGACGGTGGCGGCGAGCCGTGATTCAGAGCAGCATGCTCGACCCGGTGATCGGGCTGGACCTTCACATCGTGATGGTCCCGTCGCCGGCGGGGCCGATCCCGACGCCGATTCCGATGCCGTTCGTCGGGATCGTGTTCGACCCGATGGGGCTGGTGACCGGCGCGGCGATCGGGATGCTGATGGGCGGCGGCCCAGGCCTCGTGCTGGTGAATGGACTGCCGGCGACGAACTGCGGCACTGAGGTCACCTGCAAGATCACGATGCCGCACATCCCGGCACCTGGCGTGAGCTTCATGCCGCCGCCGATGCCGGCGAATGACGCGGAGCTCTACTTCGGCTCGTACAACATCTCGCTGGGCGGTTCGTTCGGCGTGCGACTCGGGGACATCGCGCTCTCGTGCAGCGATCCGGTGCGATTGCCAACGAGCGTGGTGCTGGCGATTCCAAAGGGGCTGCCCGTGCTGAACCTGCGGCCGCCGGCGCCCGACCTCGGCGCGATTGCGGGCGCGATCGGCATGGCGGTGCTGAAGAAGGTCGGCGGCATGGCGTTCCGCAAGTTTCGCGCGGTGCAGAAGCGGCAGGGGGGGCTTTGGAGCAAGCTCAGCAGCAAGCTGAGGAGGAACGTCGACGACGCGAAGCCGAGCCGGCTGCGGCAGAAGTGGAACGACACGGTCTGCTTTCTGACCGGCCACCCGGTGGACGTGGCGACGGGGCGGGTGCTGACCAGCGCGACCGACTTTGCGCTGCCGGGGCCGCTGCCGTTGGTGTTCGGGCGGCGCTACGACTCGTCAATGAGCCGGCGGTCGAGCGCGCTTGGGCACGGTTGGTCGCATTCACTCGACCAGGCGGTGTGGCTCGAGGCGGGGCGGGTGGTTGTTCAGGGGGACGACGGTCGCGAAGTGGAGTTCCTGCTGCGCGAGCTGCCGGAGCGGGTTATTCGGCCTGGAGAGTCGGTCTATCACCCGACCGAGCGGCTGACGCTCAAGTCATTGGGACGCTTTCGCTGGGAGGTCGAGCAGCGCGACGGGACGGTGCTGGAGTTCGCGCCGGTGCCGGGGGGCGACGCGCAACGGGCGAGGCTGGTGCGGATTCGCTCGCGCGATGAGCACCATGCGATCGAGCTGGTGTACGACGCGCGGGGGCTGCTCGACATGGTGCGCGATGCCGGCGGGCGACTCTGCGCCTTCGAGCACGACGCGCACGGGCGGCTCACGGCGTTCAAGGCGCCGGTCGCAGGGCAGCGCGCGTGGGCTCGGCACCGGCAGTACCGCTACGACGCAATGGGCGACCTGTGTGAAGTGGTCGACGCGCGCGGCAATGCGTGGCGGTTTGAATACAAACAGCACCTGCTGGTGCGCGAGACGGATCGCACGGGGCTGTCGTTCTACTTCCAATACGACGGGCTCGGCGCGGGCGCGCGCTGCGTGCGGACCTGGGGCGACGGCGGGATCTTCGACCATGAGCTCGCCTACGACCCGCGCAACGGGCGCACGGTGGTCTGGAACAGCCTCGCGCAACCGACGGTCTACGAGCTCGACGAAGCCGGGCAGGTGCGGAAGATCACCGACGCGAATAACGCGGCGACGCTGATCGAATACGACGCGACGTGCGGGGCGAAGACGAAGGAGACCAGTCCGCTCGGCAGCGTGACCACGATGGTCTACGACGCGCGCGGCAATGTCGTCGGCGTGACGTCGGCCGACGGCGGGCGTGCGACCATCGAGTACGACGCGCGTGACCTGCCGGTGCGGGCGGTCGACCCAACGGGGGGCGTGTGGCAATGGCGCTACGACGCGCTCGGGCACTTGGCGGAGACCGTGGACCCGGCGGGGGCGTCGAGCCAGACCGAGTGGCGCGACGGGCTGGTGGTGGCCGCGGTGAGCGCGGGCGGGCGGCGCACTGAGCTCGCATATGACGCGCAAAAGTGCGTGACTGCGGCGCGGCTGCCCAATGGCGCGGTCATCGAGTATCGGACCGATGAGCTCGGGCGGGTAATCGAGGTGAAGGACGCGCGGGGCGGCGTGACGCGGCGGCGCTTCGACGTCGAGGGGCAACCGGTCGAGATCACCGCGCCCACCGGC
>SHYZ01000208.1 GCA_009692535.1 Myxococcales bacterium | reverse complement strand
CCGAGCCACTTGCCACGCCGGTCACCGAGCCGGTCACCGAGGCCGCAGTGATCCGCCTCGCTCGGCAAAACGATCCCGCGCTGCTCGCAGCCCAAGCGTCGATCGCCCTCGCCGAGGCCGACGAGCTGAGCGCGTCGCTCCGCGAAGCCCCCGCGCTCGCGTGGGACCGCGAGCACCTCCCGGTCGGCGAACCGGCCACTGTCGACACCTTCTCCCTCACGGTGCCGCTCGACCTCTCCGGCAGACGCCCGGCCGAGCGCGCGCTGGCCCGCGCTGCCACCGCGAGCGCTCGTGCCCACGCCGCCCGCACCGGCAGCGACTCGATCACCCGCGCACTCGCCGCGTTCTACGCCGCGCTCGCCGCTGAGCGTGAGGTCTCACTCTTCGCCCGCTCGGTCGCTCGCCTCGACGAGGCGCTGCGCGTCGTGGCGCATCGTCGCGACGCCGGCGCTACCGCAGGGTACGAAGCCACGCGGCTGGAGCTCGAGGCCGAGCTCGCGCGTAGCGAGCACCACGAAGCCGAGGCGAGATCACGCGCCGCGCGAGCGACGCTGGTCACGCTGCTCGGCGTCGACGCGACCACGCTCGTGCTGCGCGGCGACTTCACCACCACGGCACCACCCGCCGCCGCCGCCACGCCGGACGACCGGCCGTCGCTGCGCTTCCAACGCGCCGCCGAAGCCGCGGCGAGCGCAGCAGGCACGTCCGCCGCGAGCGCTTGGGGACCGACGCTGTCGTTGTCGGGCGGGCTGCGCACCGGCGAGACCACCGAGCGCCGCGTCGGCTACGTCGCGGGGCTCGCGATCTCCCTGCCGATCTTTTCACGCGGCCAAGCGCTCGTGGCCGAGGCTGCCGCACGCGCACGCCGCGCTGCCGCCGAGCGTGGCGTCGCCGAGCGGGACGCTCGCATCGACGAGCATTTCGCGAGCGAGCAGCTCACCTCGGCGCGCGCCGAGCTCGTGCGCTTCATCGCCGCCACCACCGACCGCGTCGAGCTGCTCGAGCGCGCCGCCCAAAGCGGCTACCGCGAGGGGCACCTGACGCTGCTCGAGTTCGTCGACGCACAGCGGTCCCGCACAGAGGTCGAACGCAGGCGTCTCGAACTCGAGCTGCTCGCGAAGCGGGCTGAGCTCGTGCTACGCGCCGCACGAGGAGAGTTCGAATGAGCCACAGACGATTCAGCGGTGGACCAACGCGGCGACTGCTGCTCGCGGGCGTCATGCTCCTCGCGTTCCTCGCTGCATGCGGCGGGCACGAGCAGGGTCACGACCATGCGTCCGAGCACGCACCCGGGCACGACCATCACGCAGCGGGCCACGGCCACGGCGACCTGCCGGTGGTGCGCATCACGCTCCACACCGAGCGCCTCGAGCTCTTCGCCGAGCACACCGCCGCGGTCGCCGGCGCCGAGGTCGAGCTCCTCGCACACCTCACCCTGCTCGACGGTTTCCGCGCGCTCGACCGCGCGCAGCTGCGGCTCGAGCTCGTCGCTGCCGTCGCCGCGCCCGCCACCACCGCGCCGCTCGTCGCCGAGACCACGACCGCGCTCCGCCCGGGCATCTTCCGCCTCACGTTCATCGCGCCCCAAGCGGGAAGCTATCGCGCCCGGATTCTCGTCGGCATGGGCGGCGGCGTCGACGGCGTCGGCGGCATCACCGACTCGATCGAAGGACTCCTGCTCGAGGTCCACGCGACCGAGGCGAAGGCCCGCGCGGCGGTCAAGGAGCACGACGACGGACACTTCATCGAGCTCCTAAAGGAGCAGCAGTGGGCCGTCCCGTTCGCGACCGCCGCAGCCCAACGTGGGACGCTGGTCGCCGCCATCGAGGTCGCCGGCACGATCACCACACCGCCAGGCGGCGCGGTCGAGGTCAGCGCGCCGATCACCGGGCGGCTGGTCGCGCCCGCACGCGGTCTCGCGCGTCCGGGCGACGCCATTCGCAAGGGGCAACTGCTGGCGACGCTGGCGCCCGCACCGTCGTCCCCCGAAGACGCCGCGCGCGCAGCCTTCGCGGTGTCGGAGGCCGAAGCGCGGCTCGCGACGGCGCGCGCGACCGTCGAGCGCTCGGAACGCCTCCTCGTCGACCACGCGATCTCAACTCGCGAGGTCGACGAGGCACGGCGCGAGGTCGGTGTCGCCGAAGCGGCGCTGCGCGCAGCCCGGGAGACGCGCCAGCTCTTTCGCGGCGCGAGCGGCGGCGACAGCAGCGGCGCGTGGCAGCTCGTGTCGCCGATCGCAGGCACGCTGGTAACGGTCCTCGCGATGCCCGGGGCCACTGTGGCGCCGGGCGCACCGCTCTTCCGCGTGGTCGACCTGCGCGAGCTCTGGCTGCGCGCGCGGGTGCCCGAGCAGGACGCGGCCCGGCTGCGCACAGATCGCGACGCCAGCTTTCAGCTCACCGGCGTCACCGGCATCACCGGCCTCACCGGCCTCACCGGCCTCACCGGCCTCGCCGGCCTCGCCGGCGTCGACGAGTGGCTACCGCTCAACGTGACCGACAAGGACTCCGGCGTTTCGCTGGTGACCGTCGGCCCGCTGGTCGACCCGAGCTCGCGCACGGTCGACGTCCTCTACTCACTCACGCGCCCCGATCCGCGGCTCCGCGTCGGCGGCCTCGTGCGGGTCAGCCTCCCCGCGGGCGCAGACTTTACCGGCGTCGTGATCCCGCGCAGCGCGATCATCAGCGATGACGGCCGCGAAGTGGTCTACGTGCAGGTCGACGGCGAGCACTTCGAGGAGCGACAGGTTCGCACCGGCCCGCGCCAGGGCGCCCTCATCGGCGTGACCGACGGCCTCACCGGAGACGAGTGGGTCGTCGTACGCGGCGCCCATGTGGTGCGGCTCACCGCCGGCGCCAGCTCGGCCGTGCCGCATGGACACATCCACTGATGATCGAGCGGCTACTCACGCTGTCGCTGCGCCACCGCTGGCTCGTGCTCGCGCTCGCGGCTGCGCTGCTCGTGCTCGGCACGATGCGCTCGGCCCAGATGCCGGTCGACGTCTTCCCCGATCTGACCGCGCCGCGCGTCACCGTCGTCACCGAGTCGACCGGGCTCGCGGCGGAGGAGGTCGAGCGGCTCATCACCTTCCCAATCGAGACCGCGGTGAGCGGCTCCGCGGGCGTGCGACGGGTCCGCTCTGCGTCGGCGCCCGGCATCTCGCTGGTCTGGGTGGAGTTCGACTGGACCAGCTCGCCGACCATCGCGCGCCAGCTCGTGACCGAGCGCCTGCAGGGCCTAAGCGGCACGCTGCCGCCCGAGGCCAGCCCGCCGCTACTGGCGCCGGCCTCGTCGGTGATGGGCGAGATCGCGTTCGTCGCGCTCGCGAGCGACCAGCTCACGCCGATGGCGCTGCGACGGCTCGCCGACGTCGACGTGCGTCGCCGCCTGCTCGCGGTCGAGGGCGTGTCGCAGGTGGTCGCCATCGGCGGCGAGGAGAAGCAGTACCAGATCCTCGTCGACCCGATTCGGCTGGAGCGCTACCGACTCACCACCGCGGAGGTCGTCACGGCCGTCGAGCAGGGCAGCCTGAACGCCCCCGGCGGCTTCGTCGTCGACCGCGGGCAGGAGTCAGTCGTCCGTGTGCTCGGCCGCGCCCACGGCAGCGCCGATCTCGCGGCGATCCTCGTCACCACACGCGACGGCGTCCCGGTGCGCGTCAGCGACGTGGCCGAGGTGCGCATCGGCCCCGCCGTCGCGCGCGGCGCGGCGAGCTACCGCGGGCAGCGCGCCGTCATCCTGAGCATCGTCAAGCAGCCCGACGCCGACACCATCTCGACCACCCGGCGGCTCGACGCGGCGCTCGACCTCATCGCCCGCGACCTCGCGCGCAGCGGCGTCACGCTGCACCGAGACATTTTCCGGCAGCAGGATTTCATCGACAACGCCATCGCCAACCTCGTCGGCGTGCTCCGCGACGGCGCCATCCTCGTCGTGGCGGTGCTGCTGCTCTTCCTCTGGAGCCTGCGCCCCACCCTCATCAGTGTGGTGGCGATTCCGATCTCGCTCGTCACCGCAGCGCTGGTGCTCGACGCGCTCGGCCTGCGGATCGACACCATGACCCTCGGCGGTCTCGCGATCGCGATCGGCGAGCTGGTGGACGACGCGATCATCGACGTCGAGAACGTCGTGCGCCGGCTGCGCGAGCGCCTCACACTGCCCGAAGGCACGCGCCCCGGCGTGCTCGCGACCGTGCTCGCCGCGTCGCTCGAGATCCGCTCCTCCATCGTGAGCGCGACCGGCGTGATCATGCTGGTCTTCATCCCGCTGCTCTTTCTCGACGGGCTCGAAGGGCGACTCATCCGCCCGCTGGCGCTCTCCTACCTCGTCGCCATCTTCGCGTCGTTGATCGTCGCGGTGACCGTCACGCCGGTGCTCTGCAGCTTCCTGCTGCCACGCACGCTCGAGCGCCGCGGGCCCAAGGAGCCGCCGGTGTTGCACTGGCTCGCGCGCGCCTACGAGCCGGTGCTGCAGGCCAGCCTCCGCCATCCGGTGCGCGTCACTGGCGGCGCGGCCGTCCTCGTCGCGTGTGCCGGGTTCGCGCTGTTCGGATTTGGCCGCACCTTTCTGCCCGAGTTCAACGAGGGCAGCCTGACCATCAACCTGGTGCTCACGCCCGGCACGTCGCTCGCGGAGAGCGACGCGATCGCGACGATGGCCGAGCGCGCGCTGCTCGCGGATCCCGCCGTGCTCTCCACCGGGCGGCGCACCGGTCGCGCCGAGCGCGACGAGCATGTGCTCGGCGTCGAGACCAGCGAGCTCGACGTGCGCCTCAGTCCCGCCGACACGCGCACCAAGGAGCGCGTCTTCTCCGACCTGCGCGAGCGGCTCCGTGCCGTGCCCGGCGCGCAAGTCACCTTCGGGCAGCCGATCTCGCACCGGATCGAGCACATGATCTCGGGCCAGCGCTCGGCGCTCTCGATCAAGGTCTTTGGCGAGAACCTCAGAGAGCTGCGCCGGGTCGCCGAGGCCGTGAAAAAGGCCACCGAGTCGGTGCCGGGACTCGTCGACGTCAACGTCGAACAGGTCGTCGACATCCCGCAGCTCGTGGTGCGCGTCGATGCCGAGCGCGCAGCGAGCTACGGCCTCTCGGCCGGTGCAGCCGCCTCTGCTGTCGGCACCGCGCTCTGGGGCGTGACGCCCGGCCACATCTACGAGGAGGGCACCACGACCGAGGTCGTCGTCAAGTACGCGCCGGAGACCCTGCGCGACCTCGAGTCGATCAGCCGCGCCGGAATCCCGACGCCCTCGGGCGCCGTGGCGCCGATCTCAGCACTCGCCGAGATACGCGAGGACTCCGGGCCCAACTACGTGCTGCGCGAGAACGCCGAGCGGCGCGTTGTGGTCACCGCGAACGTGCACGACCGCGACATCCGCAGCGCGTACGAAGCGGTCCGCGCCAAGGTCGACGCCACTGTGAAGCCGCCGCCGGGCGTGCGCATCGACTACGCCGGACAGTTCGAGCGCGAGGAGGCGACCGGGCGGCGGCTGCTGCTGTTCGGGCTGCTCGCGATCATCGGCATGGTGGTCATCGTCGGCACCACGCTCGGCAGCGTGCGGCGCACCCTCATCGTCCTCGTCAACCTGCCGCTCGCGCTCGCCGGCGGCGTGATCGGCGTGGCGCTCGCAGGCGGCGTCCTGTCGGTCGCGACGACCATCGGCTTCATCACGCTGTTCGGCATCGCGATGCGCAACGGCATCCTGCTCGCCACCCGCACGCGCGATCTCGAGGCCGAGGGCGTGCCGCGCGCCGAGGCGGTGGAGCGCTCCGCCCGTGAGCGCCTCGCGCCGGTCCTCATGACCGCCGTGACCGCCGCGCTCGGCCTGCTCCCACTCGCACTCGCGCTCGGCCAGCCCGGCAGCGAAATCCAAGCACCGATGGCGCTCGTCATCCTGACCGGCCTCGTGACCTCGACGCTGCTCAACATGGCCGTCGTGCCCGCCCTCATGGCGCGCTGGGGCGGCCGCGGGGCGGAGACTCGTTGACCCCCGCTCGGCGCGCACGCTAACCTCGACGCAGCGCGTCGGTGGCCGGCGTTACCTTGCGACGATGACGATGCCGAGTCCGAAGAACGTCTGCTCGCGCTGCCAGGCGGAGTGCGACGCCGCATCCAGCTTCTGCGGCCGCTGCGGTGCGCTGATCGAACCTTCGTTCATCGCGCTCCCCAGCGTAGTGCCAGCGCTGATGACCGCCGCCGACATCAACGCGGTCACCGCGCACCCCGGCCCGCAACCGGCCGAGCCCGAGGATTTCTGGCTCGGCCGGGTGATCGACGGGCGCTACCGCGTGCTCGAGCGGCTCGGCAAGGGCGGCATGGGGCTGGTCTACAAGGTCGAGCACATGCGGATGGGCAAGCTCGCCGCGATGAAGGTGCTGCATCGCGA
>SHYZ01000014.1 GCA_009692535.1 Myxococcales bacterium | reverse complement strand
CGGCACAGCTCGGCGCGCGGCACTCGGTCTCGTCGGCCGGGAACACGCACGCTACCGGGTCTACCCCGTCGCACGCGCCGCCGCAGACGCCGCCGTCGCTGGCGCAGGCCTCGCGCACGCCACGAGGCGCGCCGGTCGCAGGAGAACAGATGCCCTCGCTGCCGGGCTCGCCGCACGCCTCACACTGGCCTACGCAGGCCGTGTCGCAGCAGAAGCCGTCGGCGCAGTGCGCGGCGAGGCACTGGCGATCCTCGCTACAGCTCGTGCCGTCGACGAACTGCGCAGCGCACGCGCCATCGACGCAGTACGCGCCGAGTGCGCACTCGGTGTCGACGAGGCAGCCGGTGACGCAGGCGCCGACGCCGCACGCGAAGAGGTCGCAGCCCACGCTGACCGCGTCGGGACAGAGCAGGTTGTCGCCGGCACAGCTTGCGGCGTGGGTCTCGACGCCGAAGTCGCAGCTCGCAGCGCGGCACACGGTCGTCGCGTCAGCGAGCAGGTCGGTCGGGCAGGCGTCGGCAGCGCCGTCGCAGCTCTCCGAGAGGTCGCAGCCACCCGCGGCGGCGCGGCACTCGGCCGTGGACTTGGCGTCGGTCGGGCAGAGGTCGTCGGCGCCCGAACAGGTCTCGACGAGATCGCAGTCGCCGGCCGCGGCGCGGCACTCGGTGGTCGCCTTGCTGTCGGCCGGGCAGTCGTCGTCGAAGCCGGAGCAGGTCTCGACGAGATCGCAGTCACCGGCGGCAGC
Source organism: Myxococcales bacterium (assembly GCA_009692535.1). GTDB lineage: Bacteria > Myxococcota_A > Polyangia > Haliangiales > SHYZ01 > SHYZ01. The sequence goes on along the minus strand of SHYZ01000014.1, from coordinate 32,965 downwards.
GCGGCAGCGCGTGCTCGCCTTGGTGTCGGCTGGGCAGTCGTCCTCGAAGCCGGAGCAGGTCTCGTCGAGATCGCAGTCACCGGCGGCAGCGCGGCAGAGCGTGCTGGCCTTGGTGTCGCTCGGGCAGGCGGCGTCGACACCGGAGCAGGTCTCGTCGAGGTCGCAGTCGCCAGCGGCGGCGCGGCAGATACTGGCGGCCGCGAGCAGGTCATCGAACGGACAGGCGTCGTCGGCGCCCGTGCAGGTCTCGGTGACGTCGCAGTCGCCGGCCGTGGGGCGGCAGACCGTCGTGGCCTCCAGCTTGAGGTCGCCGGGGCAGGAGCTTCGCCCGGCGGCGCAGACCTCGGCACCGTCGCACACGTCGGCGGCGGCGCGGCACTCGATGGTCGGAGCGACCGCTGCGGAGAGCGCGAGGCAGAAGCCATCGACGTCACCGGTGAGCGCGGCGGTACACGCGGTGCAGTCGTTGGTCGCGCTGTCACCGCACGCGCTGTCGCAGCAGACGCCGTCGGAGCAGAAGCCGCTCGTGCACTCGCCGGCCGCCACGCAGCCGGTGCCGGGCAGGCTCAGCACGATGTGGCCGAAGTACGCGGCGCCCTCGTTGAGGCTGACGTCGGGCGGCGCCCAGTCGCGGAAGTTTGCTCCGACCAGCGTATCGAGCCCCGAGAGCGCGACGGCAATGCCGAACTGGTCGCCGGACGCGCGATCGGTCGCGCCGAGCCGGGTCTGCTCGGTCCACGTGACGCCGCCGCGGACGAAGTAGTACGCTGAGCCGCTGTTGGCCAGCGGGGCGTCGTGCAGGTAGGCGCCGATGAGCGCGGACTCGCCGGAGAGCGCGACCGACATTCCGAAGGCTGCGTCTGCGGCGCCATCGCTCGCCGTGAGCCTGGCCTGTTGGGACCACGCCGTGCCGCTGCGCATGAAGGCGTAGGCCGAGCCTTGGTCCACCGCCGGGCCGTTGTCGTCGGGCGCGCCGATGAGCGCGGTCTCTCCTGCGAGCGCGACGGAGCGGCCGAAGCTGTCGTTGGCTGCGCCGTCGTCAGCGGTGAGCTTGGCTTGCTCCGACCAGGACGAGCTGCTGCGGACGAAGGCATAGGCCGAGCCTTGGTTCGTGTTGCCGCCGATGTCGTCGCTCGGGGCGCCGATGAGCACGGACTCGCCGGTGAGCGCCACCGAGGTCCCGAAGCGGTCGTTGGTCGCACCGTCGGTCGCGGTGAGCTTGGCTTGCTCCAACCAGGACGAGCCGCTGCGGAGGAACACATACGCCGAGCCCTGGTCCGTCGCCGGGCCGTTGTCGTCCGGCGCGCCGATGAGCGCGCTGTTTCCATCGAGCGCGACGGCGGTGCCGAAGTTGTCATCCGCGCCGCCATCGCTCGCAACGAGCTTGGCCTCCTGCGTCCAGGTCGAGCCGCTGCGGAGGAACACATACGCCGAGCCTTGGTTGGCCACGCTGGCGTCATCGAGCCGGGCCCCGATCAGCAGGGTGTCACCAGAGAGCGCGACTGCGCCGCCGAACTGATCCGTCGCTGCGCCGTCGGCCGAGGTGAGCCTGGCCTGCTGCGTCCAGGCCCCGCCGCTGCGGACATAGACGTACGCCGCGCCCTGGTCGATCGTCGCGCCGACCTCCTCGAGCGGAGCGCCGATCACCGCGGTGTCCCCGGCGAGCGCGACGGCAGATGCGAACAGGTCGCCGGCCGCGCTCTCCCCCGAATTGAGTTGGCCCTGTACGGTCCACATCCCGCCGCTGCGGACGTGCACGGTCACCGAGCCTTGGTCCGGGTTCGGTCCGACGTCGTCAAGATAGGCGGCGACCAGCGCGGTGTCGCCAGCGAGCGCCACGGCCCAGCCGGCCTGATCATCCGACAAGCGATCGGGCGCGAGGAGCTTGGCCTGCTGGGTCCACTCGCCAGTGGTGCGGGTAAACGTGTAGGCCGAGCCGTGCGTCGAAATCGGGGTGGTGTCGTCCTGCTGCGCGCCGATGAGCGCGGTGTCGCCGGAGAGCGCGACCGAGAAGCCGAACGTGTCGGCCGTGGCTTTATCTGACGCGAGGAGCTTGGCCTGCTGGGTCCAGGTGGTGCTGCTGCGGACATAGACGTACGCCGCGCCGTGGTTGGTGGAGCTGCCGGTGTCGTCGTCGGGGCAGCCGACGAGCGCGGTCTCGCCGGAGAGCGCGACGGAGAAGCCGAAGTGGTCCCCGAAGCTGCGATCGGTCGCGAGCAGCTGGGTCTGCAGGGTCCAGCCGCTGCCACCGCGGATGTAGACGAAGACCGAGCCTTGGTTCGTGCTGCTGGTGATGTCGTCGTTGTAGGCGCCGATGAGCGCGGTGTCGCCGGAGAGCGCGACGGCGTAGCCGAAGTAGTCGATCGCGGCAGGATCGGTGCCGACGAGCTTGGACTCCTGGGTCCAGGTGGTGCCGGCGCGGAGATAGGCGTAGGCCGCGCCTTGATCGTTGTTGGCCCCGAGGTTGGCGAGGTGAGCGCCGACGAGCGCGCGGTCGCCGGAGACGGCCACCGAGGTGCCGAAGTTGTCATCCGCGCCGCCATCGCTCGCAACGAGCTTGGCCTGCTGCGTCCAGACGGTGCCGGCGCGGAGGAAGACGTAGGCGGAGCCCTGGTTCACGTTGGTGCCGACGTCGTCGTGCGGCGCGCCGACCAGCGCGGTGTCGCCGTCGAGCGCGACGCCCGTGCCGAAGTGGTCGGTCATCGCGGCATCCGAGGCGATGAGCTTGGCCTGGTAGGTCCAAATCGAGCCGGTGCGGACGAACACGTAGGCCGAGCCGTGGCTCCCGGTGGCGCCGAGAGAGTCGAAGCGCGCGCCGATCAGCGCGGTGTTGCCGGAGACCGCGACGGCGTAGCCGAAGTGATCGGTCGCTGCGCCATCGCCGTTGCGCGTCGACACGGTCTGCAGCTGCTCGACGTAGACGAGCGGGTCGATCGCGATCGGGAAGCGCGCGCCGTGGACGTCGACGGCGAGGGTCACGCCGCCGTCGGCGATGGCGAAGTGCGCAGGGAGTGGGCGGCCGGTGGCGTCGACGGCTGCGAGATCGGCGTAGCGAAAGGCGCGCGTGCCGTCGAGGCTCGCGAGGCGCACGGCGCCGCCGTCGAGGACTGGAGCGAAGCCGGGCGTGGCGAGCGCGAGGGCGAGGGTGCCGTCGCAGGCGGGGGCGCCGGCCGTGAAGCCGACGTCGAAGCCTTGCTCGAGGCCGAGCGGGCCGCTGACCCACCACTCGCGCAGACGGAAGCCGGCGCCGACGCCGCGGTCGAGGACGACGCGGTTCGGCTCGGGGGCGAGTACGGGGACGCCGGGACCGATCGGCGTGACGAGCGTGCCGCAGCGGAGTGACGTTGCGTCGAGTCGGCCGTCGAGGCCCTCGCTCGAGAGCGCGACGCCCTGCGCGTCGAAGCGGCCGGTGAGGTTGCGTGTCTCGTTTGCGGCGACGAGCGCGGCGCCGTCGCGGCGGACGTGGAAGCGCGCGTCGTCGGCGCCCTCGGCCTGCCGCGTGGCGATGTACGCGTTGCGCAGCGCGACGGGCGCGTCGGCGAGCATCTGCTGCGGGGCCGACTCAGCGGCGGGGGCCGACTCGGCGGCGGGGGCCGACCCGGCGGCGGGGGCCGACTCGGCGGCGGGGGCGATTGGCCGTGCATTCGCTCGACTCGACTCGGCTTGCGGTGCCCGCGGCGCGACAACAGCAGTCGCGTCGGGCTCGGAACCGACATCACCGGCGGGGGCGCGCGTGCGGAGCTCCACCGCGGACAGCGCGAGCGCTGCGACCGTGGCGAGCGAGAGAGCCGCGAATAGGGAGCGAGTCGACACGAATCGGCGCATGAGTCTCCTGAAAGAAGTGAGTTGCCCGGGCCCGCTACATCCTAGTCCCCACCACGCCCTAGCGAGAGGAGAGTACCGAAGCGGGGCAACGCGCTGCGAGGCAAATCGCATCGGCAGCGATGAGGGCGAAGAGTTTTCCGAGCCGACGTGAGCCGGAAACATGAGGTCGCTACGCTGTTCAAAATGCCCGCCATCGACAGCGGTGACACCGCTTGGCTCCTGGTCGCGACCGCGCTCGTCATGCTCATGACGCCCGGTCTCGCGCTCTTCTACGGCGGTATGGTGCAGGGGAAGAACGTGCTCTCCACGTTCATGCACTCGTTCTTCGCGCTCGCGCTGGTGTCGCTCCAGTGGGCGGTGGTCGGCTACTCGCTCGCGTTCGCGCCGAGTCACGGCGGGCTGGTCGGCGGGCTCGACTTCGCGTGGCTCGACGGGGTCGGCATGGACGGCGCGGGGCGGACGGTGCCGCACCTGCTCTTCATGGCGTTTCAGGGGATGTTCGCGGTCATCACCTGCGCGCTGATCTCGGGCGCGTATGCCGAGCGGCTAAAGTTCTCAGCATTCTGTCTGTTCACGCTCGGCTGGTCGACGCTGGTCTATGCGCCGCTCGCGCACTGGGTCTGGCACCCCGACGGTTGGCTCGCAAAGCTCGGTGCGCTCGACTTCGCCGGCGGGACGGTGGTGCATCTCTCGTCGGGCATCTCGGCGCTCGTCGCCGCGCGCATGCTCGGCGCGCGGGTCGGCTACCCGAGGCGGCGGTACGCGCCGCACAACCTGACGATGACGCTGCTCGGCGCGGGCCTGCTCTGGTTCGGCTGGTTCGGCTTCAACGCCGGCTCCGCGCTGACCTCGGGCGGACTCGCGGCGCATGCGTTTGTGACCACGCACCTCGCGGCTGCGGCGGGCGCGCTCGCGTGGGGGCTCATCGAGCAGCTTCGTGTCGGCAAGGTCACCGCGCTCGGCGCAGCGTCGGGGCTCGTCGCTGGGCTGGTCGGTGTGACGCCCGCTGCCGGGTTCGTTGGACCGATGGCGGCGATCGTGATCGGCGCGTGTGCCGGGCTCGCTTGCTATGGCGGCGTAATGCTCAAGGCGCGCCTGGGCTACGACGACGCACTCGACGCGTTCGGCGTACACGGCGTCGGTGGCGCGGTGGGCGCGCTGCTCACCGGCGTGTTCGCAGAGGCAGCGCTGACCCCGGCGGGCGTCGGCGGCGGACTGGTCGCCGGCAATGCGGCGCTCGTCGGCAAGCAGGCGATCGCGCTCGTCGCGGCGGGGGCGTATGCGGCGGTGGTGACGGTTGGATTGCTGCGGCTGCTCGGCGCGACCGTCGGGCTGCGGGTGTCGGCCGACGAGGAGCGCGAGGGGCTCGACAGCGTGCTGCACGGCGAGAGCGGCTATGCGTTCGCGACCACGGCGGCGCATGGCGCGTTCGACGGCGCGGGCAGCGACGAGCGCGAGTCGTCGGCGCACAAGGGCACCGGGACCGGCGGGTAGCGGCGGCTGCGGCTTCAGTCGACGGGAAACGTCGCGACGAGCGCGCCGAGCTGGTCGCGCGCACCGCTGAGGATCGCGGCGCCGTCGCCCAGCAGCAGGGTGTCAAAGTCGACCGCCGCGTGGAGCGCGCGCAGGCTCTGGCGAAGCAGCGGAAGGTCGTCGATCGCCTGCGCGGGGAGCAGCGCGAGCTGCCCGGGCGGGTTGCCGACGCAGGCGTCGCCGATGAGAAGCAGGCGGCGGGCGGCGTCGTGAAGCGCGATCTCGCCGGGAGATTTCCCTGGCACGCCGAGGACGGTGAACGGGCCGATGAGCTGGCCGGGCAGGAGCTGGCCGTCGACGGGCACGCTCTTTTGCCGCACGAACTCGGCGTCGGCGGGGTGCACGAGCACGCGTGCCCCGGTCGCTTCACGCACGCGCGCCGCGTCGCGGTAGTGGTTGCGGTTGGTGAGGAGGATGCGCCGCACGCCCTCGTGGAGCAGCGCCTCGAGCACGCCGTCGCCGACGTCGACCGGGTCGATGCAGAGGTTGCCGTCCTCGTGGCGCACGAGGGTGCCGTGAAAGTCGTAGCCGAAGCGCTCGGAGAACCTGGGCCACGTGAGGATGCCCGGCATCGGCTCGACGAGGAGGCGGCTCACTCGCACCCCGGTGGCGTCATGCCGGCGATCCACTCGCGGATCAGCGCCACGCCGCGCGCGTCGGCGAGCTGGGTCGGCATCTCGGGCATCTTGATGTCGGGCGCGGTCGACTCCATGCGATAGACGATGATCGATGCGTCGGGCTCGCCGGGCACGAGGTCGTAGGTGCGCCCGCCCGCGCCGTTTCCCGCCGAGAACGGGCGGCGGCAGACGCCGAGGTTGACCGGCTCCTGCTCCTCCCAGCCGAGGATGAGGCCGGAGGACTCGGCCGGCGCGCCGGCGCGATGGCAGTGCGCGCAGTTCGCTTCGAGATAGGAGCGGGCGCGCAGCTCCACCGAGCCTGCGGCGGGAGCTGCGGGGTCGACGAGGTGCTCGCGCTCGCCGGCAGCGTCGGGCGCGCTCGTAAAGAGGCCGAGCGCGGCGAGGTGATCGAGCTGGTTCACCGGTCCGTCGCCGTAGTCGTGATCGCGGTCGAGCTGGCGCGTGCGTGGGCCGAGCGGCGCGGTCGCACCGCGTTCGCCGTGGCAGGCGAGGCATTGGTTGGTGTTCGGCAGGCGGTAGTCGATCGACTGTAGCGCGCCGTTCTCGTCGATCCACTCGACCGGGACGCGCTTGCCGGCGACGGTGAGCACGGCGTCGGTCTGGGTGTCGTTCCAAGCGTAGGTGTGGACCGACCAGCCGTCGGCGTCGAGACGGAGGATGCGGGTCTCGAGCAGCCGCTCCCCGAGCGACGGAGCGCGTGCGTCGAGCGGGTAGCCAAACGTCTTCACGAGGCGCGTGCCGACGGGGAACGACCAGGAGTCACGCGGGGCGTAGCCGATCTGCGCACCGTCGGGCATTGCGAGGAAGCGGTGCTTCGCCGTGTGATCCGAGAAGAGCGGCGAGATCACGTCGAAGGGGACCACGCCTGGTGCAGGCTCCTGCGTGTGGCCGTCGCCGAGAAAGAGGCCCTGTGCGGAGAGCAGCTCGTCGGCAGGGAGCGACGGATCGTCGCTGCACGCGGCGAGCGCGAGCGCGAGGAGCGGTAGGTGACCGGGCCGCACCACGCCATCATGGCAGCGTTCCTGCGCGCAGACCAAGTAGCGTAGCGTCGGGGCCGGCTTCGTCGGAGCGTTACGGCCTCGGTGCGGCCAGCAGGCGACTACCGAGGTACGCGGTAGCCGTCGACCGGCACCTCGAGGCCGCTCGGCACGGTGAGCGGGCGGCGGGGTTCGCGGCTCTTGTCGGTGAGCGCCTTCGACAGGAACAGCACGATCGCGTCCACCTCGTCGTCTTGCAGCGCGGCGCCGCCTAGGGCGGTGCCACCTAGGGCGGCGCCGTGCGCGCGGATCGCATCCGCCATCGTCGGGGCTGCGCCGGTGTGCAAGTACGGCGCGGTCTCACGCAGGTTGCGCAGCGTCGGCACGCGGAAGCGCCCCTCGTCGGCCGGATCGCCGGTCACCTCGGCGCGGCCGCGATCCTCGATGCCGTCGAGCGGCGGCACGCCGACGTTCTCAAAGCGCGCGCTCTCGAAGAGTGGCGGCGCATGGCAGTCGGCACAGCCGGCGTCGGCAAAGAGGAACATGCCTTGCCGTGCCCCCTCGCTGAGCGCGCGTTCGTCACCGCGCAGGTACTGATCGTAGGGGGCTCTGTCGGAGAGCAGCGTGCGCTCGAAGGCGGCGATGGCGCGTGCTGCGATGAGCGTGCTGACCGGCTCCGCCTCGTCGGGAAACGCGGCGGCGAAGAGCGCCACGTACGCGGGGATGGTGCGGAGCTCAGCCTCGAGTTCGCCGGGATCGCGGCCGAGTTCGGTGATGTCCTCGAGCGGAACGAGCACCTGCGCTTCGAGCGAGCCGGCGCGCCCGTCGTGGAAGAGCGTTTCGCGGTAGGCGGCGTTCCAGATCGTCTGCGCGTTCCGGCGCGTGTGCGTGGGGCCGGTGCGACCGGTGCCGGCAGGACCGACGCCGCCCACGCCGATCGACTGCGGCAGCCCGTCGGAGAGGCCCCAGACCTGACCGTGGCAGGTGACGCACGCGACGAGTCGATCGCTCGACATCACCGGGTCGTGGAAGAGCAGTCGCCCGAGCTCGACCTGCTCCGGCGTGGCGGGACCGGTCGCGGGCGTCGGCGCGGCGGGCATCGGCTCGGCGGCCCACGGCAGCAACGGGCCGGCCGGTGCGCACGCCGCGAGCGCGAGCGCGGCTAGAACGCCAGCGTGACGGGCGGAATCGCGGGGTGCTCGCATGCGTGCGGCGCGACGTCAGTGGACTGCGTGGCGAAGTTGTTCGGCCAGTCGACGTTGCGGAACGTCGCGGCGCCGTTGTTCTTGATACAGATCTTGAGCGAGCCGTCGGTGTCGACCTTGTTCGCGTCGAAGTAGCCGTCCCAGATCATGTCCTCGAGCGGAGCGGTCCTCGACAGCAGGAACAGGCCCTGCGGATCGCTGCCGTTGTCGGAGAACATGTTGTCGTGGACGTAGACCGTCTCGGGGTACGCGTCGAAGTCGGGGTCGTCGGGGTTCGGCTCGAGGACCTTGTAGCTCGCGACGGCGAAGCCGGTGGAGATGTTGCCGGTGACGGTGTTGTTGCGGAACTCGACGTTGTCGTTGGCGAGGATGATCACGCCGGTGCCGTGCGGCACTGCGGCGACCACGCCACCGCCGGCGAAGTTCTCGCGGTTGTTGTCGCGAATGATGTTGTGGTGGACCAGCGTGGTGTGGCCGTCACCGACGGGGAGGTCGGGCAGGTTGAAGACGAGGATGCCGCTGGTGTTGTCGTACGCCTCGTTGTCGTGCACCTCGGCGTTGGTCGAGTTCTCGATCTCGATGCCGGCGACGTTGCCGTGGACCTTGTTGTTCCGCACGATGATGTTGGTCGACTGCCCGACGTAGATCCCGGCGTCCGACGCGCCGGCGACGTCACAGTCCTCGACGAGTACGCCCTCGCAGGTGACCGGGTAGATGGCGTACGCGCCGTTCGCGGTGACCGAACCGGCGTCCCATGAGACGTCGAGTCCGCGGAAGGTGACGTTTGACGCGCCGCTGACGCGGATGCCGTCGCCCGGTGCATTCTTGAGCGTGAAGTTCTCGGCGGTGAAGTCGTCGCCGGTGATGTTCATGCCGTTGCCGCCAGCGACCTGCCCGGCGAAGTCGAGCACGGTGTCCTCGACGCCGACGAGGGTGATGCCGTGCACGGTGAGGCTGAGCTCGTCCGTGAAGCGAAAGGTGCCCGCCCGTAGACAGAGCCGGTCGCCGGTGGTTGCGCCGATGAAGGCGGCCTGCAGCGTGGTCTGATCGTCGGCACCCGGGGCGAGCGTGGCGGCGCAGAGGCCGGGCGGCGTGTCGCCACCGTCGGACGAGCAGGCGCCGAGGAGGGCGATGGGGAGCGAAATTGCGATTGCAGCGGTGATGCGCATGCGCGGAGTCTACTCCCCGGGCGCGAACAGGAACAAGCGCACGGGGAGGCCGCCGTTCTCGAGTGCGTGCTCGCGGCTCGGGCGGCGGCCGAGCGCGCGCGGGAGCTGCGGATCGGCGGAGAGCACGGCGATGCGGTGGGCGCGACCGCGTCGGCCGAGGGCGCGCAGCGAGGCGGCGAGACCGGCGGCGTCGAGTCGCTGGCCGTAGGGCGGATTCAGCACGATGAGGCCGGGTGTGTCGGGGAGTGGCGCGTCGGCCGCGTCGGCGACGGCGAGCGTGACCACGTCGGCCACGTCGGCGCGGAGGGCGTTGCGGCGGCAGGTCTCGATGGCGTTTGCGTCGCGGTCGGAGCCGAGCAGCGTCGGTCGCGCGGCGCTAGAGAGGGTGACGGCGACGGCGAGCGTGGGCGCGGGCCGCACGAGGCCGGCGACGCAGGGCCAAGACTCCCACGCAAACGCGCGTCCGGCGCCGGGGGCGCGACCGAGCGCTAGGTTCGCACCCTCGATGAGGATGGTGCCCGCGCCGCACATCGGGTCACACAGCGGCGTGCGTCCGTCCCAGCCGGCGAGCGCGAGGAGGCCTGCGGCGAGCGTCTCGCGCAGCGGTGCCGCGCGCGCCTCGACGCGCCATCCTCGGCGGTGGAGCAGCTCGCCCGACGAGTCGACGCTGATGGTGAACTGATCGTCCTCGACGCGGGCCATGATGCGGAGCGCCGGCGCAGCGTCGGGCGCGGCGGGTGCGCCGAGTCGGTCGGCCACACCGCCGGCGATCCGCTCGGCGATGCCGCCGGTGTGGTAGAGGCGCGACTTGCGCGCGGTCGCGACCACCTCGACGCAGGGAGCGCCTTTGGCGAACCGCTCCCAGGGCAGGCTGGCGATCTCGCGGCGCAGGCGCGCAAAGTCACGCGCGGTGAATGCACCGACGCGGACCAGCACGCGCGTTGCGACCCGGAGCGCTAGGTTCGCGGCGATGAGCGTCTGTCCGTCGCCAGAGAACTCGACGCCGCCGCGCCCGGTGGTGAGCTCGCTCGCGCCGGGAAGCGCACCGACCTCATCGGCGACGACCGTCTCGAGTCCCGGGGCTGCGACCGCGAACAGGCGCAGTGCGGCGGTCGTCATGCGCGACTCAGGCGCCGGCGCGCGTGGCGGCGCGGCGCGGCGGCTCATGAGCCGTTCGCGTATTCACGCAGCCAACGTCCGGCGAAGACGAGCTGCAGCGTGACGGTCGGAGCGAGGTTACGGTCGCCGGCCCAGTCGCGTAAGGCTCGCTCGCTCCCGGCGAGCGCGAGTGCGATCCGCACCGCTTCGGCGAAGCGTTCATGTGGATGCGTCGCCGAGTAGAGTGAGATCTCGCGTCGGTAGCGCGAGTTCGCGAGGCCGCCGTGTCGGGTCAGGCGGCGCTCGACCTCGTCGAGTGGTGTGCCGACACGGTAGGTGAGGCGCACATCGCCGAAGAGGCGGCGGAACTCGGCGGCGTGCGCGGCGCGCGGGCGGCGAAAGAGGAGCGCGTGGCCGACCTCGTGGCGTGCGACCGCTGCGAGGTCGAACGCGAGCAATCGCTCTGCTGCTGCGACCACCGCGGCCGGGGCGCGTTCGGCCGCCACCAGCGAACGGTGGAGGTGGACGATGTGCGGCGCGTCCTCTTCGACCCCCGAGCCGTCGGCCGACCAGATGAAGCGGAGCGGCACGCGGATGCCGAGGTGACGCAGCTCGTCCTTCACGCGCGTGACCGCTGCGTGCTGCGCGACCTTGCCGACGTCGCGCAGCGCGGGGCCGGTCACCGTGCCGCGGCAGCGTCGGAACCATGAGAGGAGGACCGCGCGTCTCATCGGGTCTCCCGGGCCATTCTGTTGCGGGGCGTACCTGCTGCGGGGACTCGCATCCTCATGCCGAAACTACCAAGGCGCGGTTGCCGGGTCGACCAGGGGGGAGCATCACTAGCTCGCGATGGGAAGTCGCGCACGCCACGGGGCGCCGCCGGCCGTCGCTGTGAGTGCGCGAGTAGGGCGGCGACCACGCCGCGCGCGAGCCGCAGGCGCGGCAGCGGCTCGAGTGAGCCGAGCTGGCGCAGCTCTTTGAGCAACTCGCGAATGCGTCTATGCGCTGCGCCGACGTCGCCGAGCAGCCGGTCGAACTCCACGCGCGCTTCTGGCGCAAGGTCGACGCCCGACAGTCGCAGGCCCCCACGTGCGTGGTCATCATCGCCGCGGCGGCGAGGTTCGCGAGCTCGTGAAACGCGCCGGGTGCAAGGCGTCCGACCACGTCGGTCGCCGGCTGCTGCGGCGCAGGCTCGGTCGCTGCGGGGGTGTTGCTCTCGGAGGATTCCGGCACGCGCCGGATGCTAACACTCTCGACGGCGGTCGCTGGCGTGAGCGACCGCATCGGCTGCGCGCCGCGCGGCGCTACTTCGCTACTGCGCTACTGCGCTACTTCATGAACGGGTAGCGGTAGTCGAGCGCGGGGGAGAGGGTCTCCTTCACCGTGCGCGGACTGACCCAGCGGATGAGGTTCAACATCGAGCCGGACTTGTCGTTGGTGCCTGATGCGCGACCGCCGCCGAACGGCTGCTGTCCGACGACGGCGCCGGTCGGCTTGTCGTTCACGTAGAAGTTCCCCGCCGCGTGGCGCAACACCTCGTGGGCGCGCAGCACGGCGCGTCGATCGTTGGCGAGCACCGCGCCGGTGAGTCCGTACGGCGAGGTCTCGTCGCACACGCGCAGCGTCTGCTCCCACTCGCTGTCGGGGTAGACGAACATCGTCACCACCGGGCCGAACAGCTCGCGCTGCATGAGATCGTGACGCGGGTCCTTGGTGCGGATCAGCGTCGGTCGCACGAACCAACCCTCGCTGCGATCGCAGTGCCCACCGGCCAGCACGCGGAGGCGCGAGTCGCTCTTGGCCGCGCCAATCACGGCGTCGTGGCGCAAGAACGCGCGCTCATCGATCACCGCGCCCATGAAGTTGTGCAGGTCGCGCACGTCGCCCATCGCGATCCCGTCGGTGGTCTCGATGAGCTCGGCGGAGATCTTCGCGAACAGCGACTCGGGCAGGTAGACCCGCGAGGCCGCCGAACACTTTTGCCCCTGGTACTCGAAGCCACCGCGCACGATCGCGGTGACGACCGCCTTGGGATCGGCCGACGTGTGCGCGACGATGAAGTCCTTGCCGCCGGTCTCGCCGACGAGGCGCGGGTAGGTGCGGTAGGTGGCGATGCGCTCGCCGATCGAGCGCCAGAACCAGCGGAAGACGTCGGTGGACCCGGTGAAGTGGACCGCGGCGAGGTCGGGGCGCGCGAGCGCGGCGCCGGCGAGCTCCTCGGCGGGGCCGGGGACGAAATTGATCACGCCCGGCGGCAGCCCGGCCTCTTCGAGCAGGCGCATCACGGCCCAGTTCGAGAGCGCGGCGGCGGGTGAGGGTTTCCAGACGACGGTGTTGCCCATCAGCGCGGGCGCGGCGGGGAGGTTGCCGCCGATGGCGGTGAAGTTGAACGGCGAGACCGCGAGCACGAAGCCCTCGAGTGGCCGGTAGTCGACGGCGTTCCACATGCCGGGGCCGCTCTCGGGCTGCTCGGCGTAGAGCCGCGCTGCGAAATGGACGTTCCAGCGCAGGAAGTCGGCGAGCTCGCAGGCCGCGTCGATCTCCGCTTGGTGCGCGGTCTTCGACTGGCCGAGCATCGTCGCCGCGCAGATCTCGGCGCGCCTCGGGCCGGCGAGCAACTCCGCGGCACGCAGGAAGATCGCGGCCCGCGCTTCCCACGGCGTGCGCGACCAGTCGTGCCACGCGGCGCGCGCGGCGTCGGCGGCGCGCACGAGGTCGGCGGCGTCGGCCTGGTGGCAGGTGGCGAGCACGTGGCCGTGCGCGTGCGGCATCCGCACCTCGACGAGCCGGCCGGTGTGGATGCGTTCGCCGTTGATCACGAGCGGGATCTCGGGCTGCTCGCGCGCCATCGCGTTGAGCGTGGCGAGCAGTGCGCCGCGCTCGGGCGTGCCGGTCGCGTAGGAGAGGACCGGCTCGTTCACGGGGCGCGGCACGACCGGGCGGGCAGCGGGGAGAAACATGGCGCGGTCATAGCACGCGCCGCGCACCGGTCGGCTCGGTGCAGCGTGCTAGGCTGCGCACACCCGTGTCGGCCGAAGATGAGCGCGCGAGCGCAGAGGATCGGCCCGAGGCTGTGAGTCCATTCGCGGCGCTGCGGCATCGCGACTTCCGCATCTACTGGAGCGGGCAGTCGATCTCGATGATCGGCATGTGGATGCAGCAGATGGCGCAGGCGTGGGTGGTGGTGAAGCTCACCGGTTCGTCGGCGACGATCGCGACGATCTCGTTCGTCTCGTCGCTGCCGATGATCGCGCTCGCGATGAAAGCCGGGAGCCTGGCCGATCGCTACGACCGGCGACGAATCCTCATGGTCACGCAGGTGCTGCTCGCGGCATGCGCGTTCGTCTACGCCGCGCTGATCGCGTCGGACGAGCTCACGCTCGGCCTCGTCTATGTGCTGGCGCTCTGCCTCGGGGTCGTCGTGGCGTTCGATCTCCCCGCGGCAGCGGCGATCACGCCGACGCTGGTGCCCAAAGAGGCGATCCCGAGCGCGATCTCGCTCATGCAGTCGATCTTTCACGGCGCACGGCTGATCGGTCCGGCGCTCGCCGGCGTGGTGATGGCAGCGACCTCGGCGGCGTGGGCGTTCGTCGCCAACGGGGTCAGCTACTTTGCGGTCGTCGCCAGCCTCGCGGTGATCCGTCCTCGTGATGCAGCGTCCGCGCGTGCTCGCACCGCCGGCGGTGGCGGTATGGGCGAAGCGTTCGCGTACCTGCGCGAGCACCACGAGATCCGCGGGCTGATCGTGTTCGCCGGGATGACCACCGCGCTCGTGTTCCCGTTTCTCGTCGTCTTCATGGCCATCGTCGTGAAGCAGCACTTTGTGGGCGATGAACGCGCGCTCGGCGTGATCATGGCGTCGTCGGGACTCGGCGCGCTCGGCGGTTCGCTCGCGCTGCCGCGGGTGCCGTCGGCACTGCGCCGTCGCGTCATCGGCGCCGGCTGCGCCTTGTCAGGCGTGTTGCTCGCGAGCCTCGGGCTCGTACACCACATCTGGGTCGCGGCGTTCTTGATCACGGCGATGAACGTCTGCGTCGCGCTCGCGCTCGGACTCGCGGCGACGATCGTTCAGACCACCGTGCCCGACGGGATGCGCGGACGGATCATGGGCCTCTGGGGCATCACCTTCACCGGCGTGATGCCGGCCTCCGCGCTGCTGCTCGGCGTCGTCGCCGACCAGATCACGCTCGGAACCACGCTCGTCATCGTCGGCATCCTCTACCCCTGCCTCGCGCTGCCGTGGCTCTGGCGCGAGGGCATCATCGGCCCGCGCAGGGCGGCCGCGACGCTCTCGACGTAGCGTGGGCGCACTCGTCGAGCTCTACGCGCAGGTCGGCCTGCTTGGCGCCTTCGCACTCGCGTTCGTCGCCGGCGCTGCCAGCTTCGGCATCGCGCACGCCACGCGACGGGGCCTCGGCCTCGCCATCGTGGCCGCCGTGATCGCCATCGGCACCGTCCTCACGCTCGCGCTGCTCGTCGATCGCGCCCGGCTCGCGAGCACCCCCGGCACGCTCGAGGAGGCGCGCTTCGTCGGCGACGGTCCCACCGCAGCGCTCCTCGTGCTCGACCGCATCCCGTTCACCGGCCGTCGCAAGGGCTTCGTCTACCGACTCTCCTCCGTTCGCCTCGCCGACGGCGTTCGCACCGCGCGCACCGTGCTGAAGAAGCCCGCCACCTGGGTCGGCGCGGCCGGCGGTCGCGCGTGGTGGTTCGCCGAAGAGACCGGCCTCACCGCCCGTGACCCGGCCACGCTCAACGTCGTCGCGCGCGAGAAGAACCTCGTCGACCGCAACCCCACACTCGCCGGCGGCGTGCGCGAGGCCGATCTCCTCGCCGACGGCGCGCTGCTGCTCCACGCCAAGAACGGCGTGAGCCGATTCCGCCTCGACCCGGTGACGCTCGTGGCGACCCTGCTCGCGCCCGACGCGCCCGCAGTCGCCCCACCGTCACGGCACGGCGCGCACCTCACGGCGCTGCTCGCCGATCCACCCGGCACCGCAAGCACCGACGGGCGCTTCATCGTTCGGCGCACCGCAGCCGGCGCCGAGTCCTGGCGCCACGCCGCCGCCGACGAGGTGCGACTCCTCACTGCGCACGGCAGCAACGTCGTCGCCGTGACCGCGCACGGCACCTTCGCCCTCGACGCCCGCACCGGCGCTCCAGGCTGGGTGTCGCCGTTCTAGCGCGCCGCAGCTACGCCGGCTCGAGGTAGGTGTAGCCGGCGAGCCCCTCGTCGTACATTTTGAGGAGCTGGCGCGACTCGTCGAGCGTGATGCGCTTGGCGCGGAGCGCGACCTCGACGGCGCGGCGCATGCGGGCGATGAGGTCCTCCTTGCTGTACTGCACATACCGCAGCACGTCGGTGACCGTGTCGCCCTCGATGAAGTGCTTGATCGAGTAGCCCCCTTCGCCGTCGAGCGTGACGTGCACCGCGTTGGTGTCGCCGAAGAGGTTGTGCAGGTCGCCGAGGATTTCCTGGTACGCACCGACGAGGAAGATGCCGAGGTAGTAGTTGTCGCCGACCGGCACCTGGTGCAGCTCGAGTACGTGCTTGACGTCGTGGAGATCGATGAAGCTGTCGATCTTGCCGTCCGAGTCGCAGGTGATGTCCGCGAGGATCGCGCGGCGCGTCGGCTGCTCGTTCAGGCGGTGGATCGGCACGATCGGGAAGAGCTGGTCGACCGCCCACGAGTCGGGCACCGACTGGAACATGGAGAAGTTGCAGAAGTAGGTGTCGGAGAGCGCCTTCTCGAGGCCCTCGAGCTCCTCGGGGACGTGGTCGAGCTCGCGCACGATGCGGAGGATTTTCTGGCAGGTCGCCCAGAAGAGGTTCTCCGCGATCACGCGGTGCTCGAGCGAGAGGTGCCCGAGCGAGAAGAGCGACAGGCACTCGTCCTTGTACTCGAGCGCGTCGTGGTAGGCCTCGAGGAAGTTCTTTCGTGAGACGTCGCGCCAGGTGTCAAAGAGGTTCTGCACCAGCGGACCCGAGCCCTCAGGGAGCATGTCGGGGATCTTTCCCTCGAAGAACTCGCCGACGCCGAGCACGTTCACGACCAGCATCGCGTGGTGCGCGACGGTCGCGCGCCCCGACTCGGTGACGAGGATCGGGTGTGGCACGCCGGCTTGATCGCAGACCTCCTGCGTCGCGTAGACGATGTCGTTGGCGTACTCCTGAATCGAGTAGTTCATCGACGACGCGAAGTTGGTCTGCGAGCCGTCGTAGTCGACGCCGAGTCCGCCGCCGACGTCGAGGTAGCGGAGCGGGCAGCCGAGCTTGGAGAGCTCGACGAAGAGCCGGCCCGCCTCGCGCAGCGCGCTCTTCACCGTGCGGATCGACGAGATCTGCGAGCCGAGGTGGAAGTGGAGCAGCACCAGCGAGTCGAGCATGCCCCAGTCGCGCAGGCGGTCGACCGCCTCGACCATCTCGCGGGCGGAGAGGCCGAACTTGGAGCGGTCGCCACTCGACGACTCCCAGCGGCCCGAGCCGCGCGTCGAGAGCTTGGCGCGCACGCCGATGAGCGGCTTCACGCCGACGCGCGCCGATACCTGCCGGATGAGCTCGAGCTCCGATGGCTTCTCCACCACCATGATCACGGTGCGGCCGAGCTTGGAGGCGAGCAGCGCGGTCTCGACGTACTCGTCGTCCTTGTAGCCGTTGCAGATGATGAGCCCGTCATCGGAGTCGAGCATCGCCATCACCGCGAGCAACTCCGGCTTGGAGCCAGCCTCGAGGCCGAAGCCGTAGGGGCGGCCGTACTCGACGATCTCCTCGACGATGTGGCGCGTCTGGTTGACCTTGATCGGGTAGACGCCGCGGTAGCCGCCCTGGAAGCCGTACTCGGCGATCGCGCGGCGGAAGCACTCGTTGAGGTTGGTGATGCGCGCCTTCAGGATGTCGGAGAAGCGCACGAGCAGCGGCAGCGAGAGGCCGCGCTGCGTGACCTCGTCGACCAGCGCCTTGAGATCGATCGCGTCCTTCTCGTCGCCCGATGGGTGGACGAGCAGGTTGCCGCGGTCGTTGATCGAATAGAACCCCTGACCCCAGTTGCGGATCGCGTAGTTGTCGAGTGAATCGGCGATGGTCCAGCGGCGAAGTACGTCGGTGCTTTTCATGTGCGGCGCGCCTCCAAGGGCGGCTCGATCTAGCGGCAGACGGGGGCGCGGCGCAACGGGTTCTTCGACGAGAGCGTGATTTTTCGTGCCGGGCTGCCAGGACCGGGCGTCGCGCTGCCGCTCGCGTTCGCGTGCGTCCTCGTGTATGGAGATCGGCCCGTTGTGAGCCACAAACCGGTCCCGCCGCAGACTCCCGCCGCTGCCATCGTCTCCGAAGAGGAGCTGCTGCTCGCGCGCGTCCTCGTGCGGAGCGCCGGCGTCGGCGTGGCCGCGAGTCCTGGCATCGGGCTCGACTACGACGCGGACATGCTCGACCTGCGCGACCAGATCGCAGAGGCCAAGCCCGAGGACCTCGGCCAGCTCGTCGAGCAGATGGCGCGCGTGCAGGCGATCGCAGCGCGGCGCGGGAAGTCGCGGCAGCTGCCGATCGATCCGAACTCGCCCTACTTCGCGCACCTTCGCCTCACCGACGAGCGGGGCCCGCGCGACATCCTCATCGGCAAGCGCGGATTTATCGACCGCGAGGGCGGCGTGCAGATCGTCGACTGGCGGAACGCGCCGGTGTCGCGGATCTACTACCGCTACGAGGAAGAGGACGAGTTCGACGAGGAGCACGACGGTGGCGTGCTGCGCGGCACCGTCGCGGCGCGGCGCAACGTGTCGATCGACAAGGGGCGAATGCGGCGGATCGGCTGCCCGCAGGGGACGTTCGTGCGCGACGTGCACGGTGTCTGGCACGAGGCCGAGGCGACCTTGGCGATGCTCGCGGGCGGGCAGGGGACTGCAGTGCGCGCGCCGAGGCCGCAGCCGGTCGCGCGCGGCAGCGATGGGCGGGCCGCGCTCGGTGTGCATGGCGGGGCGGTGCATCGCGCCGACAAGCACCTGCCCGAGATCGCCGCGCTCATCGACCGCGAGCAGTTCGATCTGATCACGCAACCGTCGTCGGGCGTGGTGCTCGTCGAGGGCGGCGCCGGCTCGGGCAAGACCACCGTCGCGCTCCACCGCGCCGCGTACCTCGCGTATCAGGACCCGCGCCGCTTCCGCGCGAACCGGATGCTCGTCGTCGTGCCGTCGGAGGCGCTGCGCCGCTATGTCGAGAGTGCGCTCCCCGCGCTCGGCGTGCCGGGCGTTCCGGTGGTGACGTTCGGTCGCTGGGCGGCCGCGCTCAGAAAGAAGCTCTGCCCGTCGCTCGGGGATCGCGACAACGACGACACGCCCGACGAGGTCTCCTACCTCAAGAAGCACCCGGCGTTGCTCGCGCTGCTCGAGGCCCGCGTCGCCGAGCAGGCTGGCGAGGTCGCGCTCGCGTTGGCGGAGTTCCCCGAGGCGCAGGCGCGCTTCGCCGAGCTGGCGACGCTGCCGCTGGTGCCGCGCTGCAGCAAGATCGTCGCGCTCGCGCGAACCCGTGGCGACGTGCGCCTCGAGGGGCATGCGCGTCGGTTGCTGCGTCGCGCCGCCGACCTCGCGGTCGACTGGGAGGAGCTGCTCACCGACCGGGCGCGCCTCGACGCCGCGTTCGCCGGCGTCCCCGAGGTGCGCGTGCGCGATGTGGCCAAGCTCGTCGCATGGGCCACGGCGCAGCGCGAGACGCCGGGCGAGGATCTCCGCGGGATCGACGCCGACCGGCTCGAGACCGTGGACGGCGGCTCGCTCACCGACGAGGCCGACAGCGGCCCCGGCGGGCGGCTCGACCGCGAGGACGACGCGCTGCTGCTCCGCCTGTTCCAGCTCAAGCACGGCACCCTCATCGACCGCGACGGCCGCGAGACGCTCTTCGAGCACATCGCGATCGACGAGGCGCAGGACCTCGCCGCCGTGGACGTGAAGGTGCTCCTCGAGGCGACCACCCCGGGGCGCTCGGTGACCATCGCCGGCGACGCTGCGCAGCGGCTCGTCTTCGACAACAGCTTTCACGGCTTCACGGCGCTGCTCGCCGCCGCGGGGCAACCCGCCACCCGGGTGCGCCCGCTCGCGATTTCGTACCGTTCGACCGCGCAGGTGATGCGGCTGGCGCGTGCGGTGCTCGGCCCACTCGCGCCCGTGGAGGTGCCGGCCGCGCGCGAGGGCGCCGAGATCGGCTGCTTCCGATTCGGCGAGACCGGCGAGGCGGTCGCGTTCCTCGGCGAAGCGCTGCGCGGGCTGGTCGCACGCGAGCCGACTGCGTCGGTGGCCGTGATCGCCCGCTATGCCGAGCAGGCCGACGTCTGGTTCGAAGGGCTGCGCCGCTCCGAGGTGCCGTCACTGCGGCGCGTGGCGCGCCAGGATTTCATTTTCGCCCCCGGCGTCGACGTGACCGACGTGGCGCAGGTCAAGGGGCTCGAGTTCGACTATGTCGTGCTGGTCGAGATCAACGCCGACAGCTACCCGATCGACGACCGGTCGCGCCACCTGCTGCATATCGGCGCGACCCGTGCGGCGCACCAGCTGTGGCTCGTGGCCACGCGCGCGCCGTCGCTGCTGCTGCCGGCCGAGCTCGTGGACACCGCGCTCTAACCGGCGCGCCCGCGCCGCGCCGCCTACTTGGCGCGGAACGTGATGAGGCCGCGCGTCGGATCGTACGGCGAGACCGCAACCGTGACGCGGTCCCCGAGCACCACGCGGATACGATTGCGCCGCATCCGGCCAGCGAGCTGCGCCAACACGATGTGCCCGCCGGTGACCTCGATGCGGAAGTTTCCCCCCGCCGCGATCTCGACGACGACCCCTTCGAGTTGGACGTGATCTTCTCTGCTCATTACGAACCTCTTTCCGAATCGACGCTAAAAGTGGGCCTCTTCCTAGCACCCGCTCGCCCTGCCACGCAACGCTCACCGCCCCAAACACCAAGAAATAACGAACGAATGCCCAGTACCAAGGCCCCGGTACCAATGTCCAAGAACGAGAAAAGCCCCGGTCCGCTAAGACCGGGGCTCAGCTCACACAGCTTGAACTACGAGCAGCGCTTGACGTTCGCCGCCTGGAGCCCCTTGGGGCCCTGGACGATCTCGAACTCCACCGTCTCACCCTCGGCGAGGCTGCGGTAGCCCTCGACCTGGATGGCGGTGTGGTGGACGAAAACGTCCGGCGCACCGTTGCGAGCAATAAACCCAAAACCCTTGCTGTCGTTGAACCACTTCACGGTACCGCGTTCCATGTTGTTACTCTCTTGCTCTCGCCAGCCGTCACTCGAAAACCAGCCGACCGTTTCTTGTGCGAGGAGCCAAACTCCTTCGCACCTCCGAGTGAGGCGCGGAATATGGTCGGCTCCCCCCCCCGTGTCAAGAACCTTTCCTGCCCCCCCCGGGCGGCGGGTTCTTGGCCTAGGGCGCGGCCGACAGCTCGAGCATCCGCTGGATCGGCACCAGCGCCCGCCGGCGGAGCGGCTCGTCGAGCTCGATGCGCGGCGCGAGGTCGCGCAGACAAAGGTAGAGCTTCTCCAGCGTGTTCCGCCGCATGTGCGGGCAGAGGTTGCAGGAGCACGATTCCTCCTCGGGCGGCGCGGGGATGAGCGTCTTCCCGGGCGCCTCGCGCGCCATCCGGTGCAGGATCCCCGCCTCGGTGACCACGATGAACGCCGGCGCCGGGCTGCGCTTCGCGTGCTCGATCAGCGCCGAGGTCGAGCCAATAAAGTGCGCGTGCCGGAGGATCGTCGCCTCGCACTCCGGATGCGCGATGATCTCGGCCTCGGGGTGCCGCGACGCGAGCTCGAGCAGCCGGCGCTCGCTGAAGGTCTCGTGCACGATGCAGGAGCCCGGCCAGAGCACGAGGTCGTCGCGCCCGGTCTGCTGCATGACCCAGCGTCCGAGGTGCTGGTCGGGCGCGAACACCAGCTTCTGCTCGCGCGGAAACGACCGCACCATCTTCACCGCGTTCGACGAGGTGCAGATGAGGTCGCTCATCGCCTTTACCGCCGCCGAGCAGTTGATGTAGCTCACCACCTTGTGCTCCGGGTAGCGCTCGAGCCAGCGCGCAAACGCCGGCGCCGGGCAACCGTCGGCAAGCGAGCAGCCAGCGTCGAGGTCGGGCACGACGACGATGCGGTCGGGGTTCAGCACCTTGGCCGTCTCAGCCATGAAGTGGACCCCGGCAAAGACGATCACCTTGGCGTCCACTCGCTGCGCCGCCTGCGAGAGCTGGAGCGAGTCACCGACGATGTCGGCGAGGTCTTGAATCTCCGACTCCTGATAGTAGTGCGCGAGGATGACCGCGTTCCGCTCCTTCTTGAGCGCGAGGATCGCGTCTTCGAGTCCCCCCGGTGACAAGGGGGGCGTGGCTCCGACCGTGGGGAGGCGCATGGGGCTGCTCTGTTTCTACCGCGCCGCGGCGGTGCTTAGGACCGCAAACTTTGCGAGGTCCCGCAAGAAGTACCGGATACACTAGGTCTTCCCGTTGCCATGTCGCGCACTTGGATACGGAACGGGCCTTGCTGGAGCACCTACCGCCCTATGTCCACCCGACCTCAGTCCCGGCAGCGCGGCGCGGCCCTCCTCGTGACGATGGTGGCGCTCATGGCGCTCCTTTCCATCGGCGGGATCGCGCTGCTCTCCACGCGCATGGAGCTCGCCTCCTCCGGTCACGATCGGTTCACCCAGATGGCGACCTACGCGGCCGAGAGTGGCGCCAACGCGGCGATGCTCTACCTGCGCGCCGAGTGCGCGAGCGGGAGCTACTACTCGTCGCTGGTCGAGCCGAACAACGTGAACCCGCAGAGCCCGGTGGAAATCTACGGCAACAACAAGCCCTCGGGCGACGCACTCAACCCGCTCGCGCCCACGATGAAGACCGCCTACGCGGTCACGATCCTGAACGACACCGCCGACCCGGGCCTCGCGACCGGCGAGGACCTGAACGGCATCATCGTGATCCGCTCGGTCGGCACCGGTCCCAACCAGAGCCAGGTGACGCTCGAGATCGAGGTCCAGAACGCCGCGTGCATGGTCGATGGCTGTGACGATGACTTCGCTCAGCGGGGCATGACGTCGCTGAACGACTCGCGCGCCGGCTGCTCAAAGACCGTGAGTTTCGCCAACGCCGCGACGCTGGCGACCAACTAGGACCGACCATGACCACCCGCCGCCGCAAGCGCTCGCTGCTCCTCCTCCTGCTCGCCGCCGTGCTGACCGCGGTCGGCGTCGGCTCACTCGGGGCCGACGCGCTCTTCGTTGGCGGCGCGGGCACCGCGTACACCTGTGCCACCTGCGCGACGGGACCCGGCGAGGGGGACTGCCAGGGCTCGAGCACGCCGCTGCGGTACCGCGGCGAGGTGCTCAACCGCGAGACGTCGACTGGGCGCGTGGGGGTTACCTACAACAGCCTCGATGCGCGGCTCGAGCTCGAGCGCAGCGGCGGCGACTTCCAGACCCGCACCTTTCCGGTGACCGACCTCGTCACGTTCGCGTGCGCTGGCGACTTCGACAAGGACGGCTGGACCGACTTCGTCGGCATGGTGCAGAACAACACGTGGCCGCCCGGACCGTCGCTGCGCGTCTATCGCAACCAGACCTTCGAGAACCCGGAGCCCGACTGGACGAACCCGTTGCTCACGCGCACGCCCAAGTTCGTGCCGCAGCCGTACATCGAGTTCCCCGCCTGGACGCCCTACTGGCGCTGGTCGGGCAGCATCGTCTGTGGCGATTTTAACGGCGACGGCTGGGACGACTTTGGCTACGTGCGCGGCGAGAGCATCGCCGACACCTCGCTGCCGACCCGCGCGGTGATGTTCCTGCGCGACCCGGCGCGGACGCTCTCGGCGGGGCGCACGTCGTTCCTCGCGCCGTACACGTTCGGCGACCTCTCCGACCTGGGGCCGCTCGGCTACCCGGCGGTCAACATGGCGTCCGCCGACGTGAACGGGGATCTGCGCACCGACATCGTCTTCGGCTCGCCGTCGGTGCCGGAGACGCATGGCGGCGAGGTGCGCGTGCTGCTGAACGGTGGCGGCATGCGGCCGGCGTTTGCGCGCGCCGCAAACCTTGTCTCGAGGGTGGGCCTCGGGACCTACGGCGTCTCCGCGCTCACCTACGTCGATGTCACCGGTGACAGCCTCCCCGATCTCGTGATCGGCGGCGTCTCCTCCGGCGAGCTGCGCCTCTACCTCGGGTTGTCGGGCGGCGGCGTCGCGGCGGCCTTCCAGAGCATCACGTTCCCGGGTGCGGCGACCGTCATCCTCGCCGTCGACTTCTCACTCGACGGAGCGCGCGACCTCATCGTCGGCACCGAGAACTGGGTCTACGCCTCATCGCCGGCGCTCCGCGATCACATGGGTGGCAAGTCGTTCTACTACCGAAACAACCGCAGCGCGACGCCGTTCGCGCTGGGTACAACGATGACGCTGACGACGCACCAGGAACCGCACTCGCCGGGACGGCTCTTCGACTTCGACCTCGGCTTCGTGATCGACTACGACCACGATCCCACCACCACCGCCGACTTCCTGATCGCCGACGGCAATCACTCTGGCACCTACTACCTCTTCGCCAACCGGGTCGATCAGAACTACGTCGACAGCGGCAGCGTGAGCTCCAACGTCATCACAGCGACGACCCCGGCTACCGAGGAGGCGACAATCGTCGAGGTTCGGCTCGTCCCCGAGCATCGTCTGCCCGGCGGCACGGCGATCCGGTACTTCGCATCGATCACGGGCGGCGTTCCGGAGGTGGAGGCGTTCCCCTGTGTGGGCATGCCCGGCTACTGCGCGTCATTTACCGAGGAGACCGGCACCTCGATCATGTGGCGCGCTCAGCTGGCGTCTGATCCCACCCACAAGCGGACGCCGTCGATCACGGCGATGGAAATCTATTACACGTGGGTCAACGCGAAGTTTCACTATCGCGCGGGCCCGGTGGCGCGCGACGGCATCGTCTACCTCGGCGCGCTCAAGGCGCCCGGTGATCGCGGGCGACTGTTCGCGCTCAGCGAGGAGACCCAGCGTCCGCTCTGGGAGGCGTCGGCGCTCCTCGACGCCGCGTCGGACAGCGCGCGCAAGATGTTCACGGTCACCTCTTGCCGCTCCGGCGGCGGGACCAACTGCAATCGCGCCGACCTACTCGACTTCGACCTCGCCACCGCGTCGCGCCCGAACCTGCAGGCCACGCTCGGCGCTGCCGACACCGCCGCGGCGCGGACGCTCATCACCTGGCAGCGCTCGAATCGCTTCGGCTTGGGCGCTGCCAAGCAGCGTCTCGGCGCGGTGGAACACTCCACCGTCGCGCTGCTGACGCCACCCAAGCGCCCCTACTGGTATTCGTACGCGACGACCACGGCGCCGGTGCGCACCGCGATCGATGCGTATGTGACCGAGCACGCGCGACGCAAGCAGCTCGTGCTCGTCGGCGCGAAGGACGGCGCACTCCACGCCTTCCACACCGATCCGGCGCGCGCGACCGCCGCGACCAACGGCCAGGAGGCGTGGGCCTTCGTGCCGTACGACGTAGCGCGGCGCATCGCGAGCGATCGCGCGCTCAACCTGACGACCAACGGCTCGGCGCTCCAACTGAGTGCCTACGTCGACGGCTCGCCGACGCTGGCGAGCGCGATGGTAGGCGGCCGCTTCGCGACCGTGCTGGTCTCGGGCGAAGGGGGCGGCGGGCGCTCGGTCTTCGCGCTCGACGTGAGCGAGACGCTCGACGCCACGACCAGCTCCGTCCTCGGTCCGCGGCCGCTCTGGCACTTTACCGACACCAACATGGGACCCACCCGCTCGAAGCCGGCGGTGATCCGCACCAAGTCCGGCTCGACCGAGCGTTGGCTCGCGGTGTTCGCCTCGGGCGGATATCCCGCCCCTAGCGACGTCGGCGACACGGTCTACGCGGTCGATCTCACCACCGGCGAGCTGGTCTGGCGCTTCGATCTCAACGACACGCTCGCGCACATCACGACCGACATCGCTGCCGCCGAGACTGATGACGCCGGTGTGTATGGCGGCACGCAGGAGGACGGCTACATCGATCGGCTCTTCTTCGCCGACAACAAGGGGCGCGTCTGGCAGCTCAACGCCGCCACCGGTGGCTCACTCGGCGGCGTCAACGTCGGCCTCGGCGCCACGCGGGCGCTGTTCTCGACGCTGTACACGAGCGCCGCGCTTGGAGCCGAGCGCGCGATCGCCGGCACGGTCGCCGTCGCGCCCGACGCGACTGGCGACCTGGTCGTCTACTTTGGTACCGGTGGCACCGATGACACGCCGGCGACCGCGCAGAACGCGCTCTTCGCCGTCTACGCGAAGAACGGCGCGGTGCGCAGCAAGCTGCTCGGCAATACCGGCTACAAGTTCTACGGCGGCGTGGCCTACAACGCCGGGCAGCTCATCGTCTCGGCGGGGAAGATAGTCTCGGGCACCGGCATCTGCGCCTCGACGGCGGGCCTGCTCACAACCCTCGACGCCAACACGTTCGTCGTGACCGAGACGATGTCGGTCGGCTCGCGCATCGCCGCGCCGGTCTACGCAGACCACGGCAAGCTCTACGCCGTCACGGTGCAGGGCGCGGTGGTGACCGCGGGCAATCGAACCACCGGCGGCAGCAGCGGCAGCGGCAGCGGCACCGGCGCTGGCGGCACCAGCAGCGACACCATGTCGCTCGTGAGTTACCGGCAGGCGCAGTGACCGTGCGCGCGCGTCAGCCGCAGGCGGGCTTCACGATGGTCGAGGTGCTCGTCGCCTTGGTGATCATGGTGATCGGGCTCTCGGGCGTGATGCTGATGCAGATGACGACGATGCGCGGCAATCGCGACGCGTCCCGCTACACGCGCTGCTCGCACTACGCCGAAGAGGTGATGGAGGACCTTCGCGCGAAGACCATCGTTGCCGTCGAGGCTGGCGCCGGCGCGCTTACCGCCCAGGTGGTGCAGGCGGTCACCTACCGCATCTCCTACGCGGTCGCACCGGTCCCGTTGCAGGCCGAGCTCGTGGTGATCACGACGACCTGCACGTTTGCCGAGGACGGCAACGACGGCGAGCCGCGCACCGCGCGCTTCGAGATGCTCCGCACGCGACAGGAGAACCTGTGACGGCGTGCGGGCGGCGGAGCGAACGTGGCGTCACGCTCGTCGAGTTGATGGTGACGCTGCTGGTCTCGTCGCTCGCGGTCGGCTTCACGTTTCGTATCTACGGCCAGAGCTCGCTCACTTACCGCAGCCAGATGCGCGTCTCCGAGCTGCAGCAGACGCTCCGCACCGCCAAGGACATGCTCGTGCGCGATCTGCGGCAGGCGGGCGCTCTGGCCGCAAACCTCCACCTCGGCGCGAGCGGGGTCGACCTCATCTATCCGGCGGTCACGGTGGACAACGACGCCGACCGGACGGGACCGGACAAGCTGCGCCTCCTCGGCGCGGACCTTAGCTGTCTCGCGGGGGTGACCGGTCCGGGCAACTCGACTGCGTCGGGCTCGACAAGCTCCGCGGCGTGGAACTCGGGCGAGACGCGAGTGTCGAGCTCGGTCTGCTTCGCGGTCAACGACACGGCGGCGCTCGTCCGCCGCGCGGATCCGGGCAAGGGGACCTCCTGCGTCATGAAGATCACCGGCAAGACGACCGGCCGCTTTGATCGACTCGAGCATGCGGCCGGCGCCGTCCCGTGGAACCTGTCGGCGAACGCGCAGTGCCTGAGCGTCTCGACGTCGAGCCCCTACGACGGCAACACCGTCGCCGTGAAGTTCGCGGCGCGCACCTATCGGATCAAGCCGAACGACCGGCGCGGCGTGCTGCAGGTGTCCCCGTCGGCCGAATTCGTCGCCGGTGACTGGCAGGATCTCGCGCTCGGGTTCGTCGACCTGCAGGTCGCGCTCCGGGTCTACGATCCGAACGGCCTGATTGATCACGACAGCGACGGCGACCCAAAGCGGAATTGGTACTCGTCGGACAATATGGAATCGCCGACGCTGCTCACCGCCGACCGCCAGTTGCTGCAGGCGCGCATCTCACTCGTGGCGCGCACCGTGAGCGACATCGAGGGCGTCGCGAGCGCGCGCACGCCCGAGCTCATCGCCGCCGGGAAGCCGCTGGCGCACAACGGCATCGGTGATCGGCCGGCGATCGTCGTGCCGGTGGCCGACACGACCTCGCGCTACCACGGCAACCACCTCTACCGTTACACCTCGAGCCTCGTCGAATTCCGCAACCTGGGGATCGGCCTGTGAGCCGCACGCGGGCCGTTCCTCGCAGGTCGCGCGCGGCGGGCATGTCGCTCGTCGAGCTGATGGTGGTCGTGTCGATCATGTCCGTGCTCGTCGCGCTCGCGGTGAATGGCCCGAAAGGGCACCCGGTGCCCGAGGCGGCGCGCTCGGCGCAGGGCATGCTCTCCGAGGCGCGCCGTCATGCGGTCGAGGCGGGCCCGGTGCGCGCGCCGGTCGCGGCCGCGCTCGGGACGACGGCGCGGGTGCGCGTCGAGTTCAGCTCGGTGTCGGGACGCAACGTGCTGCGGATCTTCGATCTCGTCGAGGAGCCCGCGCCCTCGACGAGCGCGACCTGGCGTCCAGCGGGCGAGCTGTTCTTTTCCGGCACGGTCGAGCTGGTCGCGGTCTCCGCTGCCGCGCAGAGCGAGCCGGGTGGTGTGGCCGCGCCGCTGCTCGGTGGCGGCACGGTCAACAAGTACTTCTTCCCGAACGGCCGCGCCGACGCGATGACGCTCTACTTCCGCAAGCGCGTTGGCCCTGCCGATGAGTATCGCGTGTTCGTGCTGCCGGTCTCTGGCATCGCGACGATGTTCAAGGGTTGGTAGCCGCATCGGGGCGTGAGGCCCGAGCGGCGCGGCGCGGTTAGTCGAGCTCGTTCTGATTGAACAGACCGGCAGAGCCGACGAGGCTGCCGTCGAGAGCGTTGATTGACCCGACCATCTCGAAGGTGGAGTAGTTCGAGTCGCAATCGAGGTCGCCGATGGCGCGCGCGGTGAAAACTGCGTCGCTGCCGACGCCGCTCGAGATGAACTCGTAGGAGTAGTAGTGCGGGTCGTCCATCGAGAACTTGAGCATGTTCCAAGTGGCGTTGTTCCAGAGCGAGGCATCGACCTGGCACTTGTGGTCGGGCTGACTGCAGCATGTGCCGAGGGGCGGGGCCATCCGCGCCGACGGCGGGAATGCTCGCTTCGCCCTGCCGAGCCCGGCGCCGCTAGCGTTCTCATAGTAGGTCCTGGCACCGTCGTACAGTGACTTGACGTTCTTCACCGCCTCGGCAGTCTTCGCCTTGCGCATGTACTTCATGAACGCTGGAATCGCGACCGCCGCGAGCGCGCCGATGAGCGGAAGGACGGTCGCGCTGTTGAGACCGAGGGGAGCTTCGACCAGCAGCCGGCCCCCTTCGACCTTCAGTTGCAGCGACGCCTTGGCCTGCGCGGCGAGGTGGGCCGCGATGATCATCGACGCTCCCTCGAGCAACGGGCCGTCCTCGACTGCGCGCTCCTTCTTTACCTCGAGCATCGTAAGGGCCATCGCGATACCGCCCTCGATCATCCGCACGAGTCCGCGGAGGCGTGGCTCGGGGCCGAACGCCTCGACCCGCAGCATGCTGCCCATGATCGAGAGCGCGCCGCGTTTGACGCCGAACTGCGCGACGGTCGTGCGGACCTCCTCTTCGGGAATGGCCATGAAGTCCACCGCGGCGACCGAGCCAGCCGAGCCGGTGATCCGCTCCGCGACGAGGGCGACGAGCGGTGCGGCAAGCGCGTCGGATCCGTCCGCAGCCCTCGCCGCGGCGACTGCAGCCGGCATTCCGACCATCAGCAGCGAGCCACGCTGAGCGACCGCGAGATCGAGGGTCTCGTCGCCCGGAGCGCTCAGCGCGGGCAGGAGCACGCCGGCAACACCCGGGAGCAGCGCGGCACAGCCGGCGGGCGAGCAGAAGAAGGCGAGGGCGCCGACTTTGGCGAGCGTGAGCCCGGTGCGGCGCCGGAGGAACGCGTCGAGCTCGGCGCGCAGGGCGTCGGCCCGGGCGGCCTCGAACTGGAAGAACGGCATGGCGCCGAGCGAGGCGTCGAGGAAGGGGCCGCCGGCGTCGAATGCCCCGACGACGAAGGCGTCGGCCGGCACATGCGCGAGTGCTGCGCGCATGGCCGCGACGTCGGCAGTGCGTGCAGCGGCGGGGGCCGCAGCGGGAGCCGCAGCGGGAGCCGCAGCGGGGGCGGGGGCAGACACAGCTGCCGGAGCGCGCACGGCGCTGCTGCTGCCACACGACGCGCTGAGTGCGAGCATGAACAGGCTGGTCATTCGGACCCAACGGGGATGCACCTGATGGCCAATGAGCTTGTCGCGCATGATCGGTAGTCGCCTCGCGGTGGAGTGTGCCATGCACGCTCTCGGTGGGACACAACCACGACCGGCGCGGTGACCGAGCGTCGTCACCGTTGCGCTTGTGGACTCACTGCCTGTGCAAGGCGATAGTCGTCGCCAGCATGGATGGGGAGTTCGCTGGTCGCCACGTCATCGTCACCGGGGGGACCGGCGCGCTCGGCAGCGCGGTCGTGGACACGCTGCACGCTGCGGGCGCCACGATCCATCTGCCGGTGCGTGGTGGTTCGACGGCTGCGGCCGGCGGAGCGACGGCGCGCGAGCGGATAAAGCTCGTCCCCGATGTCGACCTTTGTGACGAGGCCGCCGTCGCCGCCTGCTATCGCGCGCTGCCGAGCCTCTGGGCATCGATCCATCTGGTCGGCGGGTTCGCGATGGCGCCGATCGAATCGACCACCCTCGCCGACCTGCGCGCGCAGCTCGACCAGAACGCGGTGACCTGCTTTCTCTGCTGCCGCGCGGCAGTGGTCGCCATGCGTGCCGGCGGTGGCCAGGGCGGCCGCATCGTCAACGTCGCCGCTCGTCCGGCGCTCGAGCCGACCGGCGGCATGCTCGCCTACGCGGTATCGAAGGCCGCGGTCGCGTCGATGACGAAGTGCCTCGCCGAGGAGGTCAGGCGCGACGGTATCTTCGTGAACGCGGTCGTGCCGTCAATCATGGACACGCCGGCGAACCGGCAGGCGAGGCCGGACGCCGACTTTGCTCGCTGGCCGAAGCCGAGCGACGTGGCCGCCGCGATTCTATTTCTGGCGTCGCCGCAGAACCGCGTGACCAGCGGGGCGCTGATGCCGGTCTATGGTCAGAGCCAAGAGGAGCCTGCATGAGCACCACCGTGACGATGTGGCTTGGGATCGTGTTCGTTCTGCTCGCGATTGCGGCGGTCCTGCTCCAGGCGTGGCTCTGGAGCTATCCGTTCGACCACGCGACGCACAAGAGCACCGCACCGCGCGCCTGGCGGATGGTGCACCGGCTGATCGGCGTCGCGTTCATCGTCATCTACGTGGTGATGATGGTGCAGATGGTGCCGCGGCTCTGGAGCTACCAGGTCGAGTTGCCGGTGCGCACCGTGATTCACGCGCTGCTCGCGGTGACGATCGGCGTGCTGGTGATCGTGAAGATTTCGATCCTGCGCTTCTTCAAGCACTTTGAGTCGGGCGCCATGCCGACGCTCGGGCTGGGGATCATGCTCTGCACAATCCTAATGGCGTTCCTGTCGCTGCCCTACTCGCTGCGGGCGCACGCTTACACCGGCGCGGTGTTCGAGCAGAAGAACCTCGAGCGGACGCGGGGCCTCTTGGCGACGCTCGACTTCGGTAAAAGTATCGACGTGGCCGCGGTGACGACCGTCGCTGCGCTGGCGAAGGGGCAGGCGGTGCTGACCAACAAGTGCGTCACCTGCCACGACCTGAGGACCGTGCTCATCAAGCCTCGCGATGCCAATGGATGGCTCGACGTCGTCGACCGGATGGTGGACAAGCCGACGCTCGGCCTGCGCATCACCGACGAGGACGTGCCGTACGTGACTGCGTACCTCGTCGCGATCACGCCCGATCTGCAGGAGTCGACACGGCGGCGACGCGCGGGTGAGAAGCAGCAGCAGGCGATGGCGGCGCAAGTCGCCGCAGCCACGGCCGCGCCGGTCGTCGCCGAGGTCGCCTTCGATGCCGAGAGCGTGCGGCCGCTCTACGAGAAGACGTGCAGCCAGTGTCACAAGCTGACGCAGGTCGAAAAGCACGGCCCCGACGACGCGGCCGGCTGGCGCACGGTGGTGGTCGCGATGGTCGAGGAGAACGAGGCCGAGTTCGACGGCGAGACCGCGACCAAGGTGGTGCAGTACCTGGTGGCGACGCACGGGAAGAAGTAACGCGGCGCCGGCCTGGCGAAACTGCTTTGGTGCTACTCGAGGAGTCGAGTGAGGTCGTCGAGCGGCATGGCGCGGCGGATGAGGCCGCGCTCGGCGCCAATCATGGTTAGCACCATGCGGCGGCGCAGCGGTCGGAGCCAGCGGCTGGTGGGGAAAATCAGGTCGCGCATCCAGCCGATGAGGCGTGAGTCGCTCTGAAAGAGCGGCGTGAGGGCGCGCGTCGCGAGCTGGTAGAACGCGAGGTGAGCGCGGCGTTCGCGCGTGTAACGGGCGAGCGCGCCGGCAATGGTCGCCTCGGCGGCGAGGGCGTCGGCGAGCACCAGCGCGTCGATGAGCGCGAGGTTGGCGCCCTGACCGAGCTGCGGGCTGGTCGCGTGCGCTGCGTCGCCGAGGAAGACCATGCGGTCGGTGTGCCACGGGTACATCGCGACGTCGCGGTAGCGGGTGAAGAGCACCGGGTCGAGGTCGCTGAGTTGATCGAGGAGCGGCTCGGCGCGCGGATCGAGCCGGAGCACCTGATCGCGCCACGCGGCGAGGCCTCGGGCGCGCCACGCGTCGACCTGATCGCCCCGCAGGCTGAAGAACAGGCTGATCACCGGGTGCGTGCCGCCGGGCGCGAGGCCGGTCGGTAGCAGGCCGAGCATCAACCGTGCACCGTCGACAGTCTGGAGGAGTGCGCGCTGCGATGAGAGCGCGCCGTCACGATCGGCAGCGACGAACCAGAGGGCGCCCCACGGGTAGGGCTGCGAGCGGACACGCGGGGCGAGCGCGTGGAGCTCGCACACCGAGCCGTCGGCGGCGATCACGAGCTCGAATGGGCCGTGTCGCTCGCCGGTGCCATCGACGAGCCAGCGACCGCGCGCGTCGACGACGCTGTCGGTGATGGTGATGCCGAGGTGGGCGGTCGCGGTGGTGCGCGCCGCGGAGAAGAGGGTCTCGAACAGCACGCCGCGGTGGATGCCGAGGCCGTGGAGCGCGGGATCGATCTCGGCGTACTCGAGCTCGAGGAGGGGGCGGCCGCCGCGTCGCTGAGCGTGCAGCCGATCGATCCGTGCGCCGCTGGCGCGGATCGGCTCGAGCAGTCCGAGGCGCGCGAGTGCCGCCTGCCCGGTCGGTTGCAGCGTGATGCCGGCGCCGACCGGACTCGGCTCGGCGACGCGCTCGAACAGCGTGACCCTGTGGCCGGCCCGACCGAGCAGGATCGCGGCGGCGGCTCCGGCGGTTCCGGCACCGACGATGCCGATGGCGTGGCTGGTCGCGCTCATGGACGCACTGTAGTCCGAGCGATCATC
>SHYZ01000207.1 GCA_009692535.1 Myxococcales bacterium | reverse complement strand
GCGCCGCTCTCGCAGGTCGCGTAGCCTACGCAATCACCGCCGCCGGCGCAGGTCTCGCCGACCGCCCGGCGCTGTGCGCAGATCATCGTCGACATGTCGCAGTAGTCGTCCAACTCATCGCAGCCGTACCGGCACGCCTCGCCGTGCGCTGGGAAACCCTCGCAGGTGAAGTTCATGAAGCTCTCGTCGGGCTGGCAGAAGGTCCCCAACACGCAGGGCGAACCATCGCTGCAGGCAGCCCCCTCGGCGATCCGCGCCACGCAGACACCATCAGAACAGCCAGCCGTCAGTACGCATCCCTCTTCATCGCAGGTGCCGCCGATTTCAGCGGGGACCGTCGCGGCCGCGCAGGCGCCCATGCAGCACGTGTCCATGCACTGGCCGGTCTGCTCGCAGTCCTCGGAGACGCACTCCTCGTTGGCGACACAGGGCGCGCCTTCGGCTGCGGTGCCGGTGAAAGTCGCATCGCATGACGCCGGCGCCACGCCCGTAAAGCCCGAGACGGTGCAGGACCCGTTGCGCAGCGTGTCGAGGCAGTTGGCCGCGCTCGCCGAGTCGTACTGCGTCCGCCCTGCCTCGACCAAGGCGACCAGCTGGTCTAGGCCGCCGAGGCCGATCGTGGCCTTGCAGGTCGCGAGGTCGGGGCTCTGGCCGCAGCGGACCTGCTGCTCGCAGACCGCAGCGACCACCGCGTCGCCGAGGTCGGCGATTGCGATGCCGCCGCCATCGTCGTCACCGCCGACGCACGCAACGAGAGAAATGCTCGTGAACACCAAGGCCAAGATCTGCTTCATCGTAGTCTCTCCAAGTTCAGTCCTGCGACGAAGTACCGACCCCCATGGCCGGGCTCGCCGCAAAATAGGGCCGAAGAAAATCGCAGCTACAACCTACCGGACAGCATGTTGTCTACGACGGCCCGATCTCCGACCGACGTCGGCCCACGGCTTACGTCTCGATCGGCTCGGGCGTGGTCTGGCTGAGGCGCTTCCGCCGATCGACCACGGTGCGCTTTGAGAAGTACTTCTCGTCGAGCTCGAGCAGGATCGGCGCGGCGATGAAGATCGACGAGTAGGTCCCGACCACGATGCCGATGGTCATCGCGAGCGCGAAGTTCTCGACCACGCCGGTGCCGAAGACCCACATGCAGACCGTCACCGACATCGTCGTCAGCGAGGTCAGGAACGTGCGGGAGAGCGTCTCGTTGATCGAGATGTTGATCACCCGGTCGAGCTTCTTGTCCTTCAGCTTCGACTCGTTCTCGCGGATGCGGTCGAAGACGACGACGGTGTCGTTCATCGAGTAGCCGATCACGGTCAGGATCGCCGCGACGGTGGTGAGCGAGAACTCGACCCAGAAGACCGCGAACACGCCGAGCACGACGATCGCGTCGTGGAGCAGCGCGGCGACCGTGCCGGGGCCGTAGCGGAAGTCGAAGCGGAACGCGATGTAGAGCATGATCAGCGCGATCGCGCCGAGCAGCGAGCGCATCGCGTCGTTGCGCAGCTCGGCGCCGGCCTTGGCGCCGACGCCGTCA
The DNA here is from genome assembly GCA_009692535.1 of Myxococcales bacterium. GTDB lineage: Bacteria > Myxococcota_A > Polyangia > Haliangiales > SHYZ01 > SHYZ01. The sequence continues at coordinate 4,878 of SHYZ01000207.1, read as the reverse complement.
ACCTGCTCGATCGACACCGGGCCGATCTTGGCCTCGAGCGCGCGCTCCACCCTGCGGTCGAGCCCGAAGGTCGCCACGGTGTAGACGTAGGTCGTGTCCGAGTCGGTGAGCCCCGGCTCGGTCGCGCCGAATGCGGTCTCGTCCGCGGTGGCCGGCTTGGCCTCGAGCTTCTGCTCGGCGAGGAACTTGGTCACCTCGTCGCGCGTGAGCGCCTTCCCACTGCGAATGCCAAACTCGTCGCCGAGCCACTTCGCCTTGGTGATGCCGCGATCGGCAAAGCTCGCCTGGAATGCGTCGGCGACGCGCGCCGCTTCAGCCGGCGAGACCGCGCCAAACTCGGGCAGCCGCACGAGGTAGCCGTTGAGCTTCTTGCCCGCCTTCTCCACCGCGAAGGCCGACACGTCGGCGCCGCCGTAGCCGGCATCGCCAAGCGCACCGCGCACGCCGCCCGCGCCGGCCTTGGGGTCGTCGACCGTGAGGATGATCTCGGTGCCGCCCTTGAAGTCGATGGTCCAGTTCAGCATCGAGCCGCGCAGGGCGGCGTTGATGGGCAGCATCAGCAGCGAGAGCACCACCAGCAGGGCGGAGATGCTGAGCAGGAGCTTGCGCCGACCGATGAACTCGATCTTGGTGCCGGGTTCGATGAGCTCGCGAAACTTCATGGGGTCCTCTAGTCCGCTTAGATCGACAGCGGCGTGGTGGGAGCGCGCCGCGCCAGGTAGTGGTCGAACATCAGGCGCGAGGCCCAGGTCGACGTGAAGAGGTTACAGACCACGCCGATGAGCAGCATCACCGCGAAGCCGCGGATCGGGCCGGTGCCGTACTCGAGCAGCACGAAGCCAGCGACAAAGTTGGTCACGTGGGCGTCGAACACGGTCCAGAACGCGCGGCTAAATCCGGCATCCACCGCGCCGCGCACGCTCTTGCCGGCGCGCAGCTCCTCGCGGATGCGCTCGTAGATGATGATGTTGGAGTCGACCGCCATGCCGATGGTCAGCACCACGCCGGCGATGCCCGGCAGGGTCAGGGTCGCGTCCAGCCCGACGAGGATCGCCAGCTGGAAGAGCACGTTCAGCACCATCGCGAAGTTCGCGATCACACCGGAGAACTTATAGAAGTAGAGCATGATCAAGATTACGAACAGCGCGCCGAGCGCCATCGAGAGCTTCGCGCTCGCGATCGCGTCGTCACCGAGCAACGCGCCGACCTGCGACTCCGACTCCTTCTGAAGCGGCGCCGGCAGCGCGCCGGTACGGAGCACGTTCACGAGGTCCTGCGACGCACGCTGCGTCTCCGCCGGATCGCTCGTGCCCATCGTGATGGTCGAGCGGCCGCCCGAGATGCGCCCCTGGATCACCGGTGCCGAGGTCACGCGGTCGTCGAGCACGATCGCCATCTTGTCGCCGATGTGATCGCCGGTGAGCTTGTCGAACTGCCGTCCGCCGCGCCGGTCGAACGTCACCAGCACCTCGGGGCGGTTGGTGGTCGGGTTCCAGGTCACGTCGGCCGAGGAGATCTCGGTGCCCTTGAGGCCCGCAGCGCGCTCGAGCAGGTAGCTGCGCCAGGTGCGCCCCGCTGCGGCCATCTGATCCTTGCCGACCTCGTTCGGGTCGAGCTCCTGATAGCCCATCTCCCAGTCGTCGGGCACCTTGAGCGTCTCGTCCCCACCGCCGACCTCATCGAGCCAGGTCTGCATGCGCACCCGGCCGGTCAGCTTGCAGCGGATCTTGCCATCGGAAGTCTTTTCGCCCGAGAGACAGCCGTGCGTCTTGGCCTCATCCGGCGTGACGCTCTCCTCGCGATCGCTCGCGGTGAGGTAGACGCTCGAGAACTGACCGCCGTCCTCGTGATCCCAGACATCGGTCTGTCCGGTGATGCCGAGCTCTGCCGCCCGCTCGTCGTCCTGCACCTTGGAGAGGAGCTTCTGCATGTAGCCCGGCTTGTCGTCCTTGCCGTCGACGACCATCTTGAACTCGAGCTCGGCAGTCCGGTTGATCACGCCCTTGAGCCGCTCGATGCGCACCGCGTCGAGCCCGGGGAGCTCGACGATGATCGCGTCCCCCTTTTTGATCACCGTCGCCTCGGCGATGCCGTAGCGGTCGACGCGGTCCTTGATGGTCTTGATCGCCTGCGCCAGCGCCGACTCCTTGATGCCGTCGGCAAAGTCGGTGGAGACGCGCTTGCAGAGGCTCAGCTTCGGATCGCGCCCGCAGCTGGCGACCGCCACGACGACGCCGTCCTTTTCATACTCGGCGAAGATGTCCTTCACCTTGGCGAGGTCCGCTGCCTGCTCGACGACGAGGAAGGCGGCGCCGAGCGGCGAGCGCGGCGTCTCGACCTTGCCGGCGATCTTGAGCTCGGCGAGGCGCTGCTCGATGTCCTGCTTGATCTGGATCGCCTTGTCGTCGACGACCTTGTCGAGCGCGACGCCGTAGACGATGTGCAGGCCGCCCTCGAGGTCGAGGCCGAGTTGCACCTGCTTGTCGAAGAGCGACGTGTACCAGCCGGGCAGCGCGAGGTTGGTCGACGGCAAGAGTGAGCCGAGCGAGAGCACCGTCAGAGCGGTGAGTGCGATGGTCTTCCAGCGAAGCGAGCGATCCACGGTGACTCCTTAGAACTTACCTACCAACTTGGCCTACTGGCCTACGGCTACACCTTACTCAGTCGTCGCCGGAGCGCCGCCCTTGCCGGGCTTGCTGGCGTCAACCTTGGACTCGATGTAGCCCCGGTGGACGCGCAGGCGGACCTTCTCCTGCACCTCGAGCGTGACGACGTTGTCCTGCACGCCCGAGACGGTGCCGAAGATGCCGCCACGCGTGAGGACCTGATCGCCCTTCTTGAGCGCGTTCACCATGTTCTGGTGATCCTTCGCGCGCTTCTGCTGCGGACGAATCAGCAGGAAATAAAAGACCGCGAACATCAGGCCCATCATGATGAGCATCTGAAACAAGCCTCCACCCTGTGCAGCAGCGGGGGTGGCGTCGAGCAGGAGCGGCGAGAGTGTGTGCAAGGGGGGCCTCCGAAAAGCCGGCGGGGTCGTAACATCTGGTGGCGGCGAGGGTCAAGAAGCGACGATCTCGCTGCGGAGCGCTCTGACCAGCCGGAGGTAGTGAGTCAGGTTGTGCAATGTCGCGAGGCGCATGTAGAGGATCTCGCGCGCCTTGTAGAGGTGGCGCAGGTAGGCGCGGCTGGTGGTGCGGCAGGTCTCGCACGGGCAGTCCGCGTCGAGCGGCGCCGTGTCGGTGCGGTGGCGCGCGTTCGCGATCGCGACCTTGCCGGTGGAGGTGAAGAGCATGCCGTTGCGGGCGTTGCGAGTCGGCATCACGCAGTCGAACAGGTCCACGCCGGCGGCGATCGCGTGACGGAGATCGTCGGGCGTGCCGACGCCCATGAGGTAGCGCGGGCGATCGGCGGGGAGCTCGGCGGCGACCTCGTCGAGGACGCGGTACATTTCAGACGGCGCTTCACCGACGGAGAGCCCGCCGAGCGCGAGGCCGTCGAAGGGCAGCGGCGCGAGCTCGGCAAGATGACGGCGGCGGAGCTCGGCGTGCGTGCCGCCCTGTACGATGCCGAAGAGCGCTTGCCCGGGTGCGCGCGGCGTGGCGAGACAGCGGTGGGCCCACGCGGTGGTGCGGCGCATCGCCTGCTCGATCACCTCGAGCGGCGCGTCGCCGGGCGGGCACTCGTCGAAGGCCATCGCGATGTCGGAGCCGAGCGCGGCCTGGATCTCGATCGAGCGCTCGGGCGTGAAGCGGTGCGACGAGCCGTCGATGTGCGAACGGAAGGTGACGCCGTCGTCGTCGATATCGCGGAGCTTGGAGAGCGAGAAGACCTGGAAGCCGCCCGAGTCGGTGAGGATCGGGCGCTCCCAGCCCATCATGTTGTGCAGGCCGCCGTGGGCGCGCACCACCTCGAGGCCGGGGCGGAGGTAGAGGTGATAGGTGTTGCCGAGGATGATGCGCGCGTCGAGCGGCGGTGCGCGGAGCTCGCCGGGAGTCATCGCCTTGACGGTGCCGGCGGTGCCGACCGGCATGAAGATCGGCGTCTCGATCTCGCCGCGCGGCGTGGTGAGGATACCGGCGCGGGCCTTGCCGCGGGTGGCGACGACGCGGAAGGAGAAGCCGGGGGTGATCATCGGGGGGACTCGGGCGTGAGCAGAGCGGCGGCGCGGGGGGACTCGGGCGTGAGCAGAGCGGCGGCGCGGGGGGACTCGGGCGTGAGCAGCATGGCGTCGCCGTAGCTGAAGAACCGATAGGCGTGGGCGACGGCCGCACGATACGCGGCGAGGGTGCGCGTGCGGCCGGCGAAGGCGCAGACGAGCATGAGCAGCGTCGAGCGGGGCAGGTGAAGGTTGGTGAGGAGCAGGTCGGGGGCACGGAAGGTGTGGCCCGGGCGCAGGAAGATGCGGGTGAGGCCGCTGCCGGGGCGCGGGGAGTGGAGCGTGTCGTCCCACGCGCTCTCGAGTGCGCGCACGACGGTGGTGCCGACGGCGACGACGGGGCGACCGTCGGCGCGGGCTGCGGCGATGGCGGCGCAGGTGGCCTCAGGGATGCTGTAGCTCTCCTCGTGCAGCACGTGGCGAGAGAGATCGTCGTCGCGGATCGGCGCGAAGGTGCCGAGGCCGACGTCGAGCGTGAGCGCGGCACGCTCGATGCCGCGTGCGGCCAGCGCAGCGAGCACCTCGTCGGTGAAGTGGAGGCCGGCGGTGGGAGCGGCGACCGAACCGGGGGCGCGGGCGTAGATCGTCTGGTAGCGCTCCCGATCCTCGGCGGTCGCACCGTCGGGGCGAGCGATGTACGGCGGGAGCGGGAGCTCGCCGTGGGCGAAGGCGTCGGGCGAAGGGCGAACCCGCGCGGTGCCGTCGGGGAGGCGGGCGAG
>SHYZ01000206.1 GCA_009692535.1 Myxococcales bacterium | reverse complement strand
ACCGGGCGCACCGCCGCCATCGGCGCGCTCCGCTCCATCACGACCGGCGGCGGCGACGGCGCAGTCTGTTCGGCCGCAATGGGACGCGGCACGGCACTCGCCATCGGCGGCACCGCAGGGTACCGAGCGTCGCCCGGCAGCACCGTGCCCCGCGCTGGCGTGCGCACGCCGACGTGCTCGGGCAGCCGTGTCGGCGCCTCGGCAAAACGCGGCATCGTCAAAGTCTTCACGGCCTGAGGACGGCGCGACACCACCGGACTCGACGCACCGTTCGTCGGCGCACTCTCCTCCACGACGACGATCGGCGGGTAGAGATCGTCGTCGTCGGCCACGCCGGAGTGCGGCCCCGACTGCCGCGTCCCACGGTCAGCGTGCGACTGCATCTCGCGCGCGAGCTCCCCCTGCCCCGCGCGAATAAATGCGTCACGCGCGCGCCGGTACTCCCCCTTGCGTGCGAGCGCGAGGCCTAGGTACGCGGCTGCGCGTTGATGCTCGGGATCGAGCGCGCTCGCCTCCTCGAGACAGACCAGCGCCTCGTCGACCGCGCCCAGCTTGAGGTGCACCAGCCCGAGGTTGATCCGCAGCGATGCATCGCGCGGGCTCTTCGCCACGAGGCCGCGGTAGATCGCTGAGGCCTCCGGGTACATGCCGAGGCGGAAGTAGGTGAGCCCGAGCAGGTTGAGGATGCGTGGGTCGCCCGGACGGATCGCGCGCGCCTGCTCGAGCTCGCGCCGAGCCTCAAGCACGCGGTCCGCGCGCAGCAACTCGCCGCCGCGAGCCACATGCGCCATGTACCCGCGCTCCGCCACCGCGCTGCGAAGGTACGAAAGCGACTCGGCGGGGTCAAGGCGCACCGTCTCCCCGCCGTCGCCGCGCCGCCGCCGCGCCGCCGCCGCGCCGTCGCCGCGCCGCTACTGGGACAGCCGCTCGACCACGTCCTCGTCGATGTCGAAGTTGGCCCAGACGTTCTGGACGTCGTCGTGGTCCTCGAGCGCGCCGAGGAGCTTGAGCACCGACGGGGCCTTCGCCTCGTCGACATGCACGCGGTTCACCGCCAGCATCGAGATCTCGCCCGCCTCGATGGCCAGACCGTTCCCCTCGAGCGCGTGCTTCACAGCCTCGTAGGCTGCCGGGTCGGTCTCGACCTCCCAGGCCTCGCCCGCGTCGCGCACGTCGTCGGCGCCCGCCTCGAGCGCGAGCTCCATCAGCCGCTCCTCGGTCGCCGTCGCCTTGGCGATCGCGAGCATCCCCCGCTTCTTGAACATCCACGCCACCGATCCGGAGGCGCCGAGGTTGCCGTTGTGCCGCTCGAGCATGAAGCGGAGCTCCGCGACGGTGCGTGTACGGTTGTCGGTCATCACGTCGATGAGGATCGCCACGCCAGCCGGCCCGTATGCCTCGTAGAGGATTTCGTCGTAGGTCACCCCGTCGAGCTCGCCGGTGCCTTTTTTCACCGCGCGGTCGAGCGTGTCGTTCGGCAGGTTCGCGCCGCGCGCCTTTTCGCAGGCGGTGCGAAGGCGCGGGTTGGTCGCGACGTCACCGCCGCCGGTACGCGCCGCGACGGTGATCTCGCGGATGATCTTGGTCCAGACCTTGGACCGCTTGGAGTCGGTCGCGGCCTTCTTGTGCTTGATGGTCGACCATTTGTTGTGCCCCGACATGACGTCGCCTCCTCACTTCAGTAACTCGCCTTGCTGCTTACCCGACGCACGCAGCGCATCGCCGCGGCGGTGTCGCTCAGCCTGGTGGCGGGCGGTCGCTCGCCGCAACGACTGGACCGGCCAGCGGCTCGACCTCCGGCTTCGCCGCGCCGCGATGGCACGGTCCTGAACGCTGGTACGGCGTACCGGTGAGCCGCTTCATGAGCGTCGCGCCGCGCCAGCCGAAGTACGCCTTGTTGAACTTTGCCGCCTGGCTCAGATCGAAGTACGGGTTCTTCAGACCGCCGAGTTCGACGAGAAAGAGCACCTGCTCCGCGACGCTGACTGGGCAGCCCTCGAAGCGGAGCACCTGCTCCCCCTTGGCCGCGCGCACCTTGGAGATCGTCGTCCAGATCTTCGCGAAAATGTCGTCGTGCTGCGCCTGGTGCGGATCCTTGGTCGAGCGGTCCTTGTACACGCTACGAATCTGCACCGGCTCACCGCCGATCCGCCCCTGCCAGTTCGCGCAGTCGCCGATGAAGACCACGCGCTCGCCCGGCTTGGCGTCGATCGGCCCTTCGTACGCGCCGAACACGACGTGCAGCCGCGGCATCTTCTGGTCGGCAGTCTTGTCGAACAGGCGCAGCACCTCGATCGCCTCTTGGATCGCACCGGGGCAGCCGCCCCAGCAGTAGTCGGTGCGCTCAGCGTCGGGCGGCGGCCCGGCGTACGCGGTGATGTTCGTCCCCTCGAAGTATTTCTCGACGCGCACCAGCCCGCTCTTGAAGTTCGCGCCGCGTGCGCGCGCCTCGTCGAGCGTCACGTCGCCCGAAATACGGATGAGCTCCTCGGCAACCGGGCCAAAGCCACGCTCGTGTGCGAGGCGGATGTGCTCGACGGAGAGCGGGTCGATCCCGATGATGCGGCAGCAGACCGCGTCGATCGCGACCTGGTTGTCGCCAAGGATCACGAGCTTCAGATCGTACGGGATCGGCGTGAGCATCCGCCCCTCACCGGCGATGATCGCGTCGATCGCGATGAACTGCGGCTGGACGATGTACTGCAGGTCGGCGACTTTTTCGTTCAGCCGATGATCGTGATCGATCAGCCGATGACGGTCATCCTGGATGCCGATGTAGTTCTTCATCGAGAACGTCACCGTCGTCCAGGGGTGCGCCTTGAACTTGGGGCAATTCACGAAGAAGTCGGCGCGCGCGACCGGCTCGGGCGTGTAGAGGTAGTCGCGCAGACGGCCCGCGTGGGTGAGCGGGATTTCGACCTGCGGCACCTCCTCGAAGCAGATTCGCTTCGCGCCGGCGCGCTTGAGCATCGGGTTGTAGCCGGCGCCGTCGAAGGCGGCGCGCGTCGGCATCGTGATGCCGCAGCGCTCACCGACGGCGAGCTCGTCGAGTGGGCCGTCGGCGCGATCCTTGAGCGCACCGAGCACACCCTCGACGAATTCGGAGCGGGTGAAGGCGTGCTCAAAGAGCGGGCCCGACGCGACGATGTTCGGCTTGAGCAGCGTGCGCCCGCGCGGACGGAGACCCAGCTCCTCGAGGCCTTCGCGCACGATCGTGCGGATGCGGGCGGGGTCGTAGCCGTCGCAGTGACGGAGGATGACGCGCGGATGCTGCGTGGGGTGCATGGGGGCTCCTCGTGCGCCGCCGAGCGTAGCAGAAGCAGGGCCAGTGTCGGTTGGCGGTGCGAGGAACTGTCAGGGGCGCACAGCGCCGCAGAAGCCAGCACCGCCGTCACCGACACAGGCGCCGTCTGGTCCACAGTCACCGTCGGCGCTGCAGCGGCGCGGCGCGCAGTAGCCCTCGTCCAGAAGCGCGGTGAAACCGAACGCGCCGGTGGGATCGGGCGCCTCGCACTGGAGCCATGGGTCGGTATCGCAGCTGCGGCCGCCTTCGCAACGAGCGAGGCAGCGCGCCCCGAGCAGTGGGTCAGAAAAGACTGCGCAGCTGGCGTAGTGTGGACAGTCAGCGTCAGTCGCGCACGCGCCCGCGCAGAGGCCGCGCGTACCTAGCGCCAGGCACGCGCCCGACGCACACGCGGCCGCATCAGGTGAGCCGTCGGCAGCGGCACAGGCGGCGCCCTCGTCGGCGACGAGCCATCCGGTGAAGCAGCCACGCACCCAGCCGACCGCGCTGGGCAGCTCGCGACAGTGCAGACCCGCGCCGCAGTCGGCGTCGGCAAGACAGGCGGGCAGGCAGAGCGCTTGTCGCCAGAGGCCATCCGCGCCGGAGCGGTCGAGATCGGCGCAGACCGCGCCGTCGTCGCACGGCACGAGCGCGCTGCACGAACGCGTGCAGAGACCTGAGACCAGCGGCGCGGGGCAGAGATCGTCGGCGTCGCAGAGGCACTCGAGACCGGCGGCGCACTGCGCTTCGTCTGCGCACGCACCACCGACCGGCGCCGCGTCGACCCGCACGAAGCCGGGCCGCAGCGCGCGGGCCGTGCCGCCGGGTCCCGACACGGTGAGCACGACGTCGAAGCTGCCGGGCACCTCGAACCGGTGCTCGACGGTGGCGCCGGTCGCCGTCGTGCCGTCGCCAAGCGTCCAGAGCCAGGTGTCGACCACGGTGGGCGCGATGCCGACGAAGCGAAGCTGGGCCGGCACGCGCGCGCGGCAGACGGGACCGGGCAGCTCGAGCGCGTCACAACCGGAGACGGTGAAGTCGATGTAGGAGAGTGGCGCGAGCGCGTCGCCGCCGGCGTCGCTGGGCATGAGCGCGTCGACCGGGAGGCTGCCGTCGGGGAGACGCGGAGCCGCGGGCTCGCCGCACGCGGGGAACGCGAGGAGCGCGAGGAGCGCGGCGTGCGCAAGCGACACGCCCGATCGCCGAGGCGAGGCTGACATCAGGGTGATGCTAACACCTGCCGCCGCGACGCCCTCGCCTTGCGCGACCGACGCCTTTCGGCAAAGGTGAGCGTGTGCCCGATCGGTCTTCGAGCGATCCTGTCACGCGCGCACTGGCGGCGCTCTGCGACCTGCAGATCGCGCTCTCGGGGGAGCTCGATCCCGCCCGACTGCGGCACGAGATCGCGCGCGGTGCCGTCGAGGTGCTCGACGCCACGATCGGCGGATGCGCGTCGTGGGATGCGAGTCACAACGAGCTGACGCTCGAGGGCTGGTATGGCAACGCTCCGCCGCCGGTACCGCTCGGTTCGGTGCTGCCACCCGGCAGCCCGCTCGAGCGCGTGCTCCACGACCACCGCACGCTCTTGGTGATCGACGCGCTCGCACGGGACCGCGTCCCGGAGTGGGAGCAGCGGCTCGGGTGGCGCGCGCTCGTGACGACCCCGCTGCGCTCGGGACACCGCTCGATCGGACTGGTCTTTGCGGCGCAGGAAGATGCAGCGGTGCGCTTCGATGCGAAGCAGGCGCGGCTGCTCGAGCTCCTCGCCGGCCACGCGACGATCGTGCTCGCCAGCGCTGCCGAGCATGCGGCGTCCGCGCGACGGTCGGCACGCTCAAGCGAGCTCGCCCGCGCCCTCGCCGGCCTCAGCGACGCGCAGCGCTCCACTGCGGCCATCGAGCGCGCGCTCGACTGCGCGACGACGATCCTCGGCGCAGATCGGGCTGCGGTGTTCGTGGTCGACAGCGACCAGGAGGTGGTCGAGGTCGTCGGACGGCGGATTTCGCGGCGCTACCTGGACCAGGTCGCCGCGAGCTATCGCCGCTCGGTCGGAGCGCTGCTGCGGGTGGTGCGCGCGCCGCTCTTCATCAGCGACATCACCTCCGACCCACGCACGACGCCGATCCACGAACTCGCGGCCACTGAGCGGCTGCGCTCGATGCTGCTCGTGCCGCTCGCGCGCGGCGACGAGGTGCTCGGCGCGATCGCGCTCTACTACGATGTCGAAGTGGTGCTCAGCACCGAGGACACCGATTCGGTGCGCACCCTCGCCGACCACCTCGCGCTCGCGCTCGCGCACGGCACGCTGCGCGCCCGCGCGGAGCAGCAGCTTGGCCAGCTCCGCATGCTCGACGCCATGACGCGTGCGGTCTCCGCGTCGGCCGACGAGGCGGAGCGATGCCGACGAGGTGCCGAGACCCTCGTCGAACATGGCGGCGCGACGGCTGCGTGGGTTTTCTTGCTGCAGGGCGACCACCTCGTGCTCAGCGGTCGTGCGGGCGCCAGTGTCGCCGGCCACGACGGCGCCACGGCAGCCGCGCGGCATGCGCTCGCCGGGCATGGCAGCGCCACGGGCAGCACGCTCTCCGACGGCGTGCGTGACCCGGGCCGCGGCGCGCCGCTCGTGGCGGCTCCCATCGGTCGGCCCGATCGGCCGCTCGGCGCGCTGGTGCTCGCGCCGCCACGCCCAATGCCACCCGAAGCGCGGGCACAGACGATCACGGTCCGGTGCAGCGAGCCCAACCTCGCGGCGGCAGCTCAGGAGTTCACCGCCACCGCGGCCGCCCAGCTCGCGGCGGCGATTCAGAACGCCCGACTGATCGAGGCGCTCGCCTCGCAGGGCGCTCGCCTCGCTGGGGTGATCGCCGACCTTCCGGCGGGCGTGCTGGTGTTTGACGCAGAGGATCGGCTTTTGCACTACAACCAGCTGGCGCTCACCCTCTACGGCCTCGGCCAGCGCGACGCCCATGGCTGGACGCCTGCCGACTTCATGCGCGAGGTGAGCGGCTGTTTCGACGACCCGACCGTGCCGAACGAGATCGCGCGCCGCATGCGCGATCAGCGTGACGCGGTCCATCGCATGCAGTTCGAGGTCGTGCGACCCGAACGCCGAGTGATCGAGCGAACGTCGGCGCCGTTCTATCTCCCCGACGGCAGACG
>SHYZ01000205.1 GCA_009692535.1 Myxococcales bacterium | reverse complement strand
GGTACGCGGAGGCTCCAAGCCCCGGCGTTCCCTTGCCGGTCGCGTCGTGCGCGGGCGCGCCGGGCGCCGCGCCCACCGCGTGCGCGTCGAGCGCGGCGGTGGTGGCGAGCGCGTAGATCGCGGCGAGCGCCTCGGCTCGGGGCAGCTCTCGACAGGCGGCGACCGCCGCGCCGACCGAGACATACTCGCGCGCGAGCGCAGCGACGAGCTGCAGCTCCATCGCACCGAAGCCATAGGCCTCCGCGTCAAACGTCGCGCCGTCCTGCACCCGCACCAAGTACCCATCGAGCCCGGCGAGCTCGCGTGCGAGCCGCGGCTCGTCGAAGTGCTGCTTCACGCTGTAGTAGATCGTGCGGCGCGCGTCGATGCTCGCCGCGCCGCCGCGGTCGTGGGCTCGGTCCGACACGACGAAGGTGGCATCGCGCAGCCCGAACGCACGCGCGGCGCGCATCACCAGCGTCTGCTGCGCGTCGCTGCCAACGCCCGTGGTCGCTTCGTCATCGCTCGAACACTCCACGTGAACGATCGCCCCGGCGCGAAAATAGACCTCCACCCACTCGCCGCCGCCGTCGACGGCGACCACGCCGGTGTGGCCACGCGCCGCGAGGGCGAAGAGGATCTTGGCGAGCGGCTTCTCTTGAACTCGGCCCGACAGCCCGTCCACTACCGCTCCCTTCCCCGCCCGCGCAACCGGTTCACGACATGGGCAACGGCCAGGACCAGCACCGCACCAACCACCAGGCCGACCAGCACCGGATCCGCGTCAATCACGCCCTCCGGAACCCACGCCACGCCCACCACGCCAACCATCTGATCAAGAATGCGACCCGCGCTCCGCCCTTGTCAACGCATGGTATGCCAAGCCTCCGTGGGCGGGATCGGCGTCATCACCAACCCGAAGAGCCGCGCGAACCGGCGCGAGCCGGCGCGAATGCGTGAGCTGGCCGATCTGCTCGGCAGCCAAGGGGCGGCGGTCACCACCCACAACCTCGACGACCTCCGCCGCACCGCCGAGATCTTCAAGGCGACGGGGATCGACATCCTCGGCATCAACGGCGGCGACGGCACGATCAGCGTCACCCTCACGACCTTCGTTGAGGTCTATGGCGCCGTCCCGCTACCGAACATCGCGATCCTTCGTGGCGGCACGATGAACACCGTCGCGCGCGGTCTCGGCATCCAGGGCACGCCGCACGAGCTGCTCCTCGACATTACGTCTCGCTACCTGCTCGGCGAGCCGCTTGCCGTGGTCGAGCGGCCGATCCTCCGTGTCGGCGACCGCTGCGGCTTCATCTTCGGCAACGGCGCGATCGCGAACTTCCTCGAGGCGTACTACGCGACCGGGCGCCCGAGCCCGCTCACCGGGGCGACCACACTCATCCACGCGGTCGGCTCGTCGCTGGTGCGGGGGCCGTTCGCACGCGAGCTGTTCCGTCGCTTCCGCGGGCGCGTGACGGTCGACGGCACGACGTGGCCGGTGGACGATTTCCTCACGCTCACCGCCGCCACCGTGCCCGAGGTCGGGCTCGGCTTCAGGCCGTTCACCCGGTGCCTCGAGCGCGCGGGCCACTTCGAGCTGCTCGGGATCCACTGCTCGCCGCTCGCACTCGTGCAGGAGCTCCCCGACGTCTACCTCGGACGCCCGCTGCGGACGGGAAAGTGTATCGGCGCCCTCGCGCGCGCGGCGCTGATCGAATCCGACGACGAGTTCAGCTACACGATCGACGGCGACCTTCACCGCACCAGCGGCACCCTGCGCCTCGCCGCGGGACCGACGCTGCGGTTGATTGTCCCGTAGTCCGCCCTACGAAAAAGAGCTACGGCGCGGTGTCGCGGCAGCAGCGAAAGCCGACGTTCGCGAACTGAAATGCGTCGTCAGCGACGACGAAGTTGAAGCCGCACGCGATGCCGTTGGCCGTGTTGTTGTACGACCCGCCACGCATCGGATTCACCGCGGCGGAGCGCTCGAGCGTCCACTCCTTGACGTTCCCCGATAGGTCGTGGATGCGGTTGGTCGCGCCGCCCCACCCGGCGTAGCACTGCGTCAGCGCGGCCGTCGCAAGCAGCGCGTCCTGATTTCCCGGCGCAGCCGGATTGGAGTCGTAGTCATTGCCGTTGCACTTGCTCGCCACATAGCTCGTGCACGCAGAGTCGTACGACCACTGGCACGCCGGCGACGCGGCGGTGGTGCAGGCTCGTGACCACTCGGTCTCGCTGCAGAGCCGCCCGCCCGCAGCCGCGCACGCCGCCTCGGCCTGTGGGTGCGTCACGTTGGTCCACGGCAGCACGTTCGCGTTCGAGCAGGCCCGCGCGGTGGTCGTACCGCCGGCGATGGCCGAGGCGTCGGGGCGGGAGGCCTCGTAGCGGAAGATGTACTTGGTGCCCACGATTGCGCCGCCGCTCACGGCCACCCAGTTGGTGGAGGCGCCCTCATCCACCGAGCCGTCGCAATCGTCGTCGATGCCGTTGCAGAACTCGCCGGGCGGTGGCGGCGGCGGTGGTGGCGGCGCTGTGCAGACCACCGCGTCACCCGCCGGCGTGCAGACGTAGAAGCCGGTGGTTCGGCAGGCCCCCGTCCCCTGCGAGCACGACTGGCCGATCGTGGGGTACGCCTCGTCGGTCATGCCGTCGCAGTCGTTGTCGAGCGTGTCGCAGGCGGTCTCGGGAATGATGTCGCCGGCCGCATCGAGCGAGACGGTCGGCGGGTAGGCGCAGCTCCAGCCAGCGACGCCGCCGCAGGTGGCGATCGCGTCGGCGCACTCGCCAAACGGGATGCAGATCGACGGCTCGACCAACGCTTCGTCCACGCTGCCGTCGCAGTTGTCGTCGCCGCCGTTGCAAATCTCGGCGCCGCGCAGATCGCAGGCGTACTCGCAGCCGTTGAGCATATCGCCGTCGAGATCCCAGAAGCCGCTGTGGCAGAACGCGATGCCGCAGAGGCCGCCGGCACAGGCGCCGAGCGCGTTCGGCGCGGCGCAGGGCAAGCCGCAGCCGCCGCAGTTGGCCGGGTCGGCGGTGAAGTCGAAATCCTCGTCGATTACGCCGTCACAGTCGTTGTCGAGTGTGTCGCAGCGCTCGATCGTGGCCGGCAGCGAGCCTTGGCACTGGATCACGCCGCCGACGCAGCGGACCACGCCGGCCACGCACTCGCCGATCGACTCGCCGCACGCCGAGCCACCCTCGGGGTCGTTGTCGTCGATCACCGCGTCGCAGTTGTTGTCGCGCCCGTCGCAAAGCTCGGCGGTAGCGTCGATCGCGCCGATGCAGAGCACCACCCCGTCGACGCAGGTGTCGAGGCCGCGCAGGCACTCGCCGGTGTCGGTGCCGCAGAAGCCGCCGCCGCCCGGATCGCCGTCGTCGATGACGCCATCGCAGTCGTCGTCGATGACGTTGCACGACTCGGCCATCGGCAGCACCGCGCCGTCGCCGCAGACGAGCGCGCCCGCGATGCACTCGAAGCCACCGGCGGTGCAGGGCAGCGGCAGGTCTTCGTTGCAGGGATCGCCCGCCTCGGGTACGCCCTCGTCGACCAAGCCGTCACAGTCGTCGTCGAGGCCGTTGCACGACTCGGGACCGACGAGGACGCAGGCGTCGAACGCGATGACGTCGATCGCGCCGTCCGACGGTACGCTGCCGTCGTAGCGGCTCAGGGTAGAGCCATCGCTCCCCGCGTCGGTGGCGCAGTCGAGGCAGAAGCGATTCGGCTCGCACGCCGTGGTGAGCACGAGGAGCAGGAGCGCGACGACTGCGACGAGCGAAGCGGGTGTGGCGAGCACGCCAGCCGTGCGGCCGCCCGCCGGGAGCCGCGTGAGGCGACTTGCTGCCGTCACGCCGTCCGCCTGCGCCGAAGGAGCAGCAGCCCGAGTCCGACGAGCAGCAGCTCGCCGCCCGGCGTGCGAGCACCACGCGGCGCGGCGCGGCACGCACACCCCTGCCCGCCGACGGTGACGAAGTGATGGTCGCCAGGCGGTGCGCCGTCAGGCGCGATCTCGGCCGGATCGATGCAGGTGCCACGGTTGCACTGTTCACCGTCGGGGCAGACCACCGCGGAGCAGAGGTCCACGCCACAGTTGCCGTTCAGCGGGTCGCACGCCTCGTTCGGGCGGCAGGTGACGCCGAGACACTCGCTCTGCCTGCACTCAGCGATCGCCGGGTCGCAGACCTGGAACATCGGGCAGTGGAGGTCGGCGCAGGGATCGTCCACGCAGACACCGAGGCGACACGACTGCCCGTCGGGACAGTCGATCCCGGTACAGCTCGCCACACACACGCCGTCGAGGCAGTAAGACCCCGCTCCGTCGCACACCACGCCGAGGCAACGATCTGCGGTGCAGACGCCCTGCACGCAGCGCTCGCCGACCATGCAGCGCGCGGGGAAGCCGTAGCAATTGTCCTCGACGCACTGGCCATCGGTCGGGCGGCATACGTACGGCGCACCGCAGGTCACGGTCTCGCAGACGGCGTAGCAGTCGCCGACGAGGCAGACCTCACCGTCGGGACAGATGACGCCGACGCAGAAGTCGGGCACGCAGTAGTCGTCCATGCAGACCTGCCCCACCGGGCAGGGGAACTCGCCGGTGTCGCAGGGGCGCACGCAGCGGCAGTAGGGCTCTGCGAGGCAGGTCGCGCCCGCCGCACAGAGCATGGCGCCCTCGTCGATCTCGGTGTCGCAGTCGTTGTCGGCGCAGTCGCAGACTTCAGACCCGGGCGCGAGACCGCCGACGCAGCGGTACGCGCCGCCCACGCAGAGCATCTCGCCGGGAATGCAGAGCGTGCCCGACTCGTCGCACGGTCCCATCGACGGGAGACCGTCGTCGACGAGACCGTTGCAGTCGTCGTCGATGGCGTTGCACACCTCGGCTGTGCCGGTGCCGCCGCCGACGCAGACCAATGCGCCGTCGATGCAGGCGGTGACGCCGACGCCGCAGGTAGTGCCGCACGCCGCGCCGCCGCCGGGATCGCCATCGTCAATCACGGCGTCGCAGTTGTTGTCGACACCGTCGCAGCCCTCGATGCCGGGACCGATCTCGCCGATGCACGCGCCCCACACGCCGGCGGAGCAAAGCTGCGTGCCCGGCTGGCACTGCCCGACCGCGGGAACGCCGCACGCCTGCACGAAGCCGTCGACTACGCCGTCGCAGTCGTTGTCGAGACCGTCGCAGCTCTCGGGCGACGGCGGCGCACCGGTGCAGACCGTCCAAGTGCCGGTCGGGGCGGGCGCCACGAGCTCGACGCACAGTTGCGTGCCGGCAGTGCAGGCGCCGACGTTGTTGCCGCAGGCGCGGGCGATGCCCTCGTCGATGCGCGTGTCGCAGTCGTTGTCGACGCCGTCGCAAATCTCGACCTCGCCCGAGCACGAGCTGCAGTCGGCTGGCGGCTCGTCGATGAGGCTGTCGCAATCGTCGTCGGCGGCGTTGCAGACCTCGACCGAGCCGGTGCTCAGGTCGTTGCAGACCACGCCGTCGTGCGTGCTGTTGCAGATCAGGAAGCCCTCATCGCAGGCGTCGGTGTCGGCGCCGTCGCATGGGGTACCGATCGGGAAGCCCTCGTCGACCAACGTGTTGCAGTTGTTGTCCGCGCCGTCGCAGGTCTCGACGAGAGCTGAGCCGGCGATGATCTGCGACAGCGCGAGCGCGAGGCTGGTCTCGTCGGCGGCGTAAAATCCACGGTTCGCGCCGGGCGCGTCGGTGCCGCCGTTGAGCGCGTAGGTCTCGATGCGCGTCGACGGCGTCGCGGTGCCAAAGCCGATCGCGAAGGTCCGCACGTCGTAGGTCACGCCGCCAACGTTGGTGGCGCGGAGCTCGGTCGCGGCGAGGTACGAGTTTGCGAAGGTCGAGCACGACTCGTCGCCGTCGGTGAGCAGGATGACGTAGTAGGGGCGACAGCCACGGTATGGATCGGACGCGATCGGGCTGGTCGGAAACGCGGGGTCGCCGCCCTGATAGTAGCGCTTGGCGCCGCGGAGCGAGCCGCCGATGGGGGTCCAGTTCACCATCTGCAGCTCGGCGTTGCTGCCGGACGCGCCGGAGCAGCTGCTGCAGGAGTAGTCGACCCACGAGAGCAGGTCGGCCTGGTTGTCCTCGAAGATCGGGACGACCACCTCGCCCATGTCGGCGTCGTCGCCGGTGACGGGACAGCTGGCGCCCGACGCGGTGTTGCAGCCGGAGCAGTTGAGCCCGGTGCAGCCGCAGCCGGGGCAGGCGCCGGTCGGGATGCAGGTCTGCCGGAAGCGGATGAGGGCGAACTCAGCGTCGCCGTAGGAGTTCACCATCCGAGACACGGCACACTTGGCGTCGTTGAAGCGGGTGCGGGTCTGGCCGCAGCTGTTGTTCCCGGCGCCGGTGGATGCGGCCATCGAGCCGGAGGTATCGAAGACCAGCACGAAGTACGGCTTCACCGCTTGGGCATGCGCGGTGCGGGGGGCGAGTAGCAGACCGCCGACTACCACCAGCAGC
>SHYZ01000204.1 GCA_009692535.1 Myxococcales bacterium | reverse complement strand
CTCACCGCGCACCCCGATCGGCCGGCTGCGCGTCGTCGCATTCGCCGAGGGCTGCTCCTTCCTCCTACTCCTCGGCGTGGCCATGCCGCTCAAATACCTCGCCGGCCTGCCGTTGGCCGTGCGCCTCGTCGGCTCGCTCCACGGCGCCCTCTTCCTCCTCTTCTGCGCCGCACTCGTTCACGCGATGGTCGCCGCCCGCTGGTCCATGCCATGGAGCACCGTCGTCTTCATCTCCTCCATCGTCCCCTTCGGCACCTTCCTCATCGACGCCCGCCTAAAGCGAGCCGACGACGCATTGCGCCTTCGCTCGGCGGCGCCGCCAACTCGATGACCCCCTCGCCGCTCCCCGTACCCGTACCCGTACCCGTGCTAGTGCTAGTGCTCGTGCGCGTGCTCGTCCTCCACCCGCTCCTCCTCCTCCTCCTCCTCCTCCTCCCCTCCGCCTGCAGCGGCCGCATCGACGGCGCCCCCGACTCTTCCCCCGGTCCCACCGCCGACTCCTCCCCCGCCGACACCTGCGCCGTCCCCTGCGCCCCCCCCGAAGTCTGCCGCTTCGGCCTCTGCCTCCCTCCTCCCTCGCCCTGCACCGACGACGCCGACTGTCTCGGCGATCGCTACTGCGACGAGTCCACCCGCGAGTGCCTCCCCTTCGGCGTCGGCCCCGGCGGTAACCACGACGACGAGTGCGTGCGCCGCACCACGCCCGGCGTCTTCCTCCCCGAGGTGCAGTGCGAGTGGCTCGGCCCGCCGCCCGGCGATCCGTGGCCCGAGCACCGCAACGTCCTCTCCACGCCGATGGTGATCGACTTCGCCGGCGGCTCCGACCCCGAGCTCTCACGTCCGTCGATCGTCTTCATCTCCTACAACTTCAACGACGGCGGCGCGCTCTCCTGCGTCGGCACCAACTCCGCCTACTACGGCGTGATCCGCGTGATCGACGGGCGCACCTGCGCACAGACCGCATCGATCGCCGAGCCGACCGCGCTCGCCTCCACCTCACTCGCACTCGGTGATCTCGACGGCGACGGCCTCGCCGAGATCGTCGGCGCCGTAATCGGCGGTGGTCTCGCCGCATGGACTGGCGACGGCGCGGGCGGCTTCCGCCTCCACTGGCGCACCGCGTCCACCTTCGCCGCCGGGCTGTGCGACTGGGCCGGCCCATCGCTCCACGATCTCGACGACGACGGCTTCCCCGAGGTGCTCTTCTACGGCGCTGTCTTCGACGCGCTCGGCAACTCAATCACCGAGGTGCTCGGCCCGCTCTCGTCGGGCGGCTCGACCGGCTACATCCCGATCGTGGCCGACGTCGACACCGACGGCGCGCCCGAGCTCGTACACGGCTCGGCGATCTGGGGCTGGAACGCCGGCGCCCGCACCTGGGTGCAGGAGAGCACCCTCGGCGCGCCTGCACAGACCGCCGTCGCCGACCTCGGCACGTTCGGCTTCGATCCCGCCGCCGACACGCGCGGCGTGCTCGATGGGATCGCCGAGGTGGTCGCGGTCGGGCAGGGGCGCCTGCGCGTCCACACACTCGCCGGGCGCGTGATCTACGAGGCCGCGCTACCCGGCGGTGGACAGGGCGGCCCGCCGACCATCGCTGACTTCGACGGCGACGGCCGCGCCGAGATGGCGACCGCCGGCGCCGCGGCCTACACCGTGTTCGATCTCGATTGCCGCCCCGGCGTCGGCGACGTCGACGCCATGCTCTGCTCCAGCCTGACGACCGACGGCATCCTCTGGTCGCGCCCCTCGCAGGACGCGTCGTCAAACGTGACCGGCTCATCGGTGTTCGACTTCGAAGGCGACGGTCGCGCCGAGGCGGTCTACGCCGACGAGTGCTTCACGCGCGTCTACGACGGCGTGAACGGCCAAGTCGTCTACTCGCGCTATCGCACCTCGTGCACCTGGTATGAGAACCCGGTCGTGGCCGACGTCGACGGCGACTACAACGCCGAGATCGTCGTGCCGTCCAACTCGAACTGCAGCGTCAGCTGCCCCGGCGTCGACCCAATCTTCGACGGCGTCGCCTGCTTTGATCCGTCCGACTGCCCCGGTCTCACCCTGTGCGGCCGCGACGATCCCGCCGACGCACTCGGCCGCTGCCGCTGTGTCGCCGACGCCGACTGCGGCGGTGACGGCTTCGCCTGCCTCGATCCGATCGCCGGCGTTGCGCCCGCCGGCCGCGTCTGTCGCGCCTCGCACCCCGGACCCGGCACCGCGACCGGCGTGCGCGTCCTCTCCGACGGCCTCGACCGCTGGGTCAACACGCGCAAGGTCTGGAACCAGCACGCCTACGCCGTCACCAACGTCGACGAGCGCGGCCGGATCCCACGCACCTCCGAGTGGCTGCGCAATTGGGAGCTCCCCGGCCTCAATAACTTCCGCCAGAACGCGCCCGGCGATGGCGTCGGCGCAGCGGTCTCGCCCGATCTCACGGTGCGTGACGCGAGCGTGTCCTGTTTAGGCCCCGGCGGTGCCGAGGTCACCGCCACCGTCTGCAACCGCGGCACCGAGCCGGTCGCCGACGGACTCGCGGTCGCGGTCTACGCCGGCCAACCGCCCGGCGCGCCGGTCGCCTGCGTCGCCGTCACAACACGCGACCTCCTCCCCGGGCAGTGCACCGAAGTCGCCTGCCTGTGGGACCCGATGCCTGCAACGCCGACCGATGCGACCGTCGTGGCCGATGACGACGGCGCCGGCGACGGTGCGGTCTCGGGGGAGAACGGCGAGTGCCGCGAGGAGAACAACTCCTTCCTCCTCGCCGGCGTGAGCTGCCTGTAGCCGCGCGCGGCGTTCGTCGAAAACTCGCCCCCCGGTCACACGGTCGTTACCGTTGTGGCCATGGAGCACGAGAAGCTCTGCACCGAGTGCGGCCGCACCGCCGCGCGCCTCCGCCGGAGTCGCTGCGACGCTTGCTACATGCGCCTCTACCGCGGCGGCGAGATTCCCGCCGGGGCCTGCTGTGGTGGCTGCGGCGAGCCGCGCCGCGTCGTGCTGGTCTTCGCCGACGTCGGCGAGGGCGAGGTCGTGCTCTGCGGCAACTGCCAGGTCGTCCTCGCGCGCACGCGCCCGCGCGCCGCGAGCCTCGTCATCTTGCAGCAGCGCATCGTGCGCGACCGCCGCGCTGGCATGCTGAGGCGCGCCGACGGTAAGCGGACCGGCGACTACATTCCGGCGCCGCAGCTGCTCGACGTCTCGATCGACTGATCGCGACCGCGCGAGCAGCAGCTCAGGCGCGCCCGACGGCGTAGTAGGCCGGCAGGTAGCTCGCGATGCGTGCGTCGTGGAGGCCGACTGCATGCGCCAGCGCCGTGATCTCGGCAATCGAGTACGCGCGCCTGAGTGAGGCGAGCGAGTCGTGGCGGGTGGGCGCCTCGAAGCGGCCAGCGTGGAGCATCGCCCAGAGCGCGGGGAGCGCGGGGAGGCTGCGACGGAGATCGAACGCGAGGTAGCCGACCGCTGCGACGCGGTCGAGCTCGAAAAGCACACGCGCGACGTCGGCGGGCGGCAGGTGATGCAGCGTGAAGGTGGAGATCGCGACGTCGATCTCGTCGGCCTCGAGCGCGAGCGCGCGCGCGTCGCCCACGCGGAAGTCGGCGCGGCGCCCCTCCTCGGCGGCCCGGCGCACCCCGAGCTCGATCGCCTCGGGCGCGAAGTCGATGCCGGTGATCGTGATCGCGATGCGCCGCTTGTGCGCCCAGTCCTGCAGGCGGAACAGCAGGTGCCCGGTCCCCGTGCCGACGTCGAGCACCCGCACCGGCTTGCCGCGCCGCGTGCGTCGCGCGAGCAGGATCTGCTCGGCCGCGAGACGCACGACGAGTCGATCGATCCCGAGCAGCCGCGAAATCCGCTCGACGTCACCGAGGATCCGCTGCCGAAGCGCGGGCGGGGTCTCCTCACGGTCGAGGATCTCGTTGCCGTCGTAGCGCAGCCGCGCGTCGATACTCGCGCGCACCCCCGATGCCGCGCGCAGTCCGGCGACGGCGTGCGCCCCCGCTGCGGCCGCCGCGTCGAGGTCGGCGGCGGTCACTTCGCCCTCGCGAACGCTCCGGTGCCGAGTCGCTGGCTGTCGCCGAGCTCTTCCGCGATGCGCAGGAGCCGGTTGTACTTGGCCGTGCGATCCGAGCGCGACGCTGAGCCGGTCTTGATCTGCCCCGAGCCGGTCGCGACCGCGAGGTCGGCGATGAAGGTGTCCTCGGTCTCGCCCGAGCGGTGCGAGATGATCGACGTGAACCCGGCGCGGTGCGCGGTCTCGACCGCCTCGAGTGTCTCGGTGAGCGTGCCGATCTGGTTCACCTTGACGAGGATTGAGTTGGCGCAGCCCGAGTCGATGCCGCGCTGGAGCCGCGCCACGCTGGTAACGAAGAGGTCGTCGCCGACGAGCTGCACCTTGTCGCCGACGCGCTTGGTGAGCGCACGCCAGCCGTCCCAGTCGTTCTCATCCAGCCCGTCCTCGATTGAGATCAGCGGGTAGCGGTCGACCCAGCGTGCCCAGATGTCGACCAGCTCGTCACTCGTGAGCGACTTGCCGTCCATCGAGTAGCGCCGCGTGCCGTCGTCCCACATCTCCGACGCTGCCACGTCGAGCGCGAGCGCGATGTCGCTGCCCGCGCGATAGCCAGCCTTGCCGATCGCCTCGAGCACGGTCTCGAGCGCCGCTTCGTTCGACGCGAGGTCGGGCGCGAAGCCGCCCTCGTCACCGACGGCGGTCGCCTTACCGCGCGACTTGAGCAGCTGCTTGAGGTGGTGGAAGACCTCGACCCCCGCACGCAGCGCCTCGGCGAAGCTCGGTGCGCCGACCGGCACGACCATGAACTCCTGAATGTCGAGGTTGTTGTCGGCGTGCGCGCCGCCGTTGAGGATGTTCATCAGCGGCACCGGCAGCGTGCGTGCGCCCGCGCCGCCGAGCCAGCGGTAGAGCGGGAGCTCGTGTGCATCGGCCGCCGCGCGCGCGGTCGCGAGCGACACGCCGAGGATCGCGTTCGCACCGAGCGACCCCTTGTTAGGCGTGCCGTCGAGCGCGCACATCGCGTGGTCGACCGACGCCTGATCCGCCGCGTCGAGCCCGATCACCTCGGGCGCGATCCGCGCGCCTACCGCCTCCACCGCGCGGCGCACGCCCTTGCCGAGGTAGCGCGCGGCGTCGCCGTCACGCAGCTCGTGCGCCTCGTGCTCCCCGGTCGACGCGCCCGACGGCACCGCGGCTCGGCCACGCGCGCCACAGGCGAGGGCGACCTCGGCCTCGAGGGTCGGGTTGCCCCGGGAGTCCAGAATCTCTCGCGCGCGAACCTCGACGATCTCGGTCATTTCGTCCTCCGGTGGCCGTCGGTGTACCATGCCGCCCGCGTGACCGAAACGCAGGCATCGCTGAGCAGGTCACGCTGCTGCGTGCGGTCGCGGAGGCGCTCGTCGCGAGCCCCACGGGACCGGATGCGGTCGCCGACGCGCGGCTCGCGAGACCCTATACTGCGCACGGAGGTGTCGATGAAAAAGTTCCTGTTCCTGCCTTCTCTTCTGATTGCGTGTACGGGCGGCGGCGACGGGGCTATCGATGCGGCGACATTCACAGACTCGAACGGCGGTCCTGTCCCCGACGCCGCGCTCCCCGCGGTCGACGCTGCGCCCGCGGCCGACGCCGGCCCCGTCGTGAACGACCGCTTCACGCTCCCCTACACGATCGCGGCTGGCGACGAGTTCTACCTCTGCAAGCGCGTCACGGTGACCGAGGATCTCTGGATCCGCGCCATCACCCCGATTGACGGGGTCGGCACGCACCACCAGGTGCTCGCGATCGATCCCTCCGGGCAGCCCGACGGCATCGACCGCTGCGGCGCGCTCGGCGAGAACTGGATCGTGCTGTTCGCGTCGGGCCTCGGCTCACCACCGCTCCGCATGCCCGACGGCGTGGCGCTCAAGGTGCCGGCCGGCTCGCAGCTCGTCTTCGATCTCCACCTCTTCAACGCCAGCGACACCGAGATCGCCAGCGAGGCGACCATCGAGACGGAGCTCGGTGCGCCGGTCGACGCCGAGCATGAGGCCGAGGTGGTACTCGCCGGCAGCGTGCTGTTCTCGATTGCGCCGGGTAATGATCGCGTCGTGAACGGTCGCTGCAGCATGAACGGCGACACGAACTTCTTCGCGGTGTTCCCGCACATGCACCAACTCGGCAAGCACATCCGCGTCTGGGCCAGCCCGGGCGGTGTCGACCAGCTCGTCTACGACGCGCCGTACTTATTTACCGAGCAGCACTTTGCCAGCTTCACGCCGATCCCGCTGGCGTCGGGCGACAAGATCAAGGTCGAGTGTACCTACGACAACACCACCGGCTCGTCGGTGAGCTTCGGCGAGTCGTCGACTGAGGAGATGTGCTTCGCGATCAGCTACCGGTACCCGAAGCTCGGCAACGGCGTGCTCGGTCCGATCTGCATGGACTTTCCCTAGGCCAAAGGCCGCGGGCGCTGCTGCCGGCTCCGGACGTAAAACACCCGGTCCGCGG
>SHYZ01000203.1 GCA_009692535.1 Myxococcales bacterium | reverse complement strand
CGCCTGCCTCGTCGTGTCGATTTCCGAACCGGCGTCAGCGTCATCGGTCGCGGCGAAAAGCGCACGCACATCGACGGCGGCCACGTGCGTTGCATCGGCCGAGCGCGGCGCGCGGGCGACGACCGACTCGAACCGGAGTTGTTGGGTCACCTCTTGTTCCGGCGCGGACCGCGGCGCGAAGCGGTCGACCAACGCCGCCAGCGTCTGCGCGGCCTCGGGCGCCGAGCTCGTGCCCTCATGGCGATGCTCGCGCAGGAGGCCCGCGATTTCGGCGGCGCTCGCAGGTCGCGCTGCTGGCGTGGGCGCGAGCATCCGCTGGAGCAACTGCTCGACCGCTGGCGGCAGCCCGGCGTCGAGCAACTCGGCGTCGCGCTGATGGCCTTCGACCAACTCGCCGCCAGCAGTCGCGCCCGCCCGCCCCCGCCCGACGAGCTCCGCGAAGATCATGCCGAGCGCGTAAAGGTCACTCCTTGCGTCCTGCGCCTCGCCCCGCGTCTGTTCGGGCGACCGGTACGCATGAGCACCGGCCGCGCCCACAGCGCCGACGGGACGCGCCGCGCCGAACCCGGTGAGCTTCACTTCGCCCGTGCGCGCGACGAGCACGTTGGCCGGCGACACGGCCCGGTGGACGAATCGGCGCCTGCGTCCACCTGCGCGACCCGCGGCGCCGCCACGATGCAAATGCTCGAGCGCGTCGCAGAGCGCGGTCACGAGGTGGACGGCAGCCGCGTGCGGGAACGGCACGCTCGCGTCATTCATCCGCGCGAGCAGCGTGCCGAGGTCGCAGCCGTCGACGTACTCGAGGACGACCACCCGCTCCCCGTCCTCACCAACGCCGACGTCGTACGGCTGCACGATGCCGCGGTGCGACAGCGTCGCGAGCAGGTGGGCCTCGACGAGCAGCCGGCGCGCGCGCCGCTCGTCCCCGGCCAGACGGGGCACGAGTCGCTTGATCGCGACCGACTTCTCGAAGCCCTCGACGCCGAACGCCCGCCCGCGCCACACCTCGATGGTGCCGTCTCCGCCGAGCCGCTCGCAGAGCTCGTACCGGCTCATCGGTGCGCCGCGCGCAGCCTCGACCGCGCACACTTTTGACCGCCCCTGCGCCGCACGCTACCGTCGAGCGGCATGGACGCCGGGCCGGTACTCGCGCTGCTCGACGAGGCGGTCGCAAGCGGCGTCTTCCCCGGCGCCGCGCTCTCGGTTGGCGATGCCGGAACGGAGCGACTCGCCCACGCGTGCGGCACCCTCGCGCGCGCCCCGCACGCCCCATCTGCCACGCCGGTCACGCTCGCCACGAGCTACGACTGTGCCTCGCTCACCAAGGTGCTCGCAACCACCGCGGTCGCGATGCGGCTCGTCGAGCAGGGACTCCTCGACGTTGACGCCCCAGCGCACGCCCTGCTCCCCGAGCTCGCCGCGCCTGGCCACGCGCGGATCCTCCTGCGCCACCTGCTCGAGCACTCTTCCGGACTGCCCTGGTGGCGCCCGTTCCACGAGCAGCTCACGCTCGGCGAACGCCTCGGCGCACCCTCCGCACGCGACGCGCTGCTCCGCATGTGCGCCGTACTGCCGCTCGACGCCGCGCCCGGCGAGCGCGCGGTCTACAGCGATCCCGGCTTCATCCTGCTCGGCTTCGCGCTCGAGCGGGCCGGTGGCGCGCGACTAGACGAGCTCGCGGCCCGGCTGGTGTTCGCGCCCGCCGGCCTCACCACCGCGCGCTTCGTCGACCTCGACGCCGACCCACGCACGCCGCGCCCAACCCCGGTCGCGCCGACCGAGCTCTGCCCGCGTCGCGGCCTGGTCACCGGCGAAGCCCACGACGAGAACTGCCACGCCGCCGGTGGCATCACCGGTCACGCTGGCCTCTTCGCCACGGTCGCCGACGTCGCGCGCCTCGCTGTGTTGTTCGTGCGCTCGCACGCCGGCGAGCGCGTGCCCGGCGGCTTCCCCGCCGAGCTCGTGCGCACCTTCTTCGCGCCGCGCGGCGTGCCCGACTCCACGCGTCGGCTCGGTTGGGACGGCGTCTCCGCTGCACGCTCGTCGGCGGGCGAGCTCTGGTCGCGCGCCGGCGTCGGTCACCTCGGCTTTACCGGCACGTCGCTCTGGCTCGATCCCGAACGCGGCCGCTGGGTCTGTCTGCTCTCGAACCGCGTCCACCCGTCCCGCACCGACGAGCGCATTCAACAACTCCGCCCGCGCCTGCACGACGCGGTGTCACGCGCACTCGGCGCGTAAACCGTCAGCTCCAGCGGCTCTCGAACACGCACGCGGACCCGCCACGCGCACGACACGTCGTCTCGTCGATCACGAGCCGCTTCGCGCCCGCGAGCTCGAGCGCCCGCTCCATCCACCCGAGCACCGCGACGCAGTGGACGCGGTGCGGTGTCGCGAACCCGATGATCTCGGCGCGCGCAGCGTCTGATCTGGCGCCGCTGACGACCAATTTGCCCGAGTCGTAGTAGAGGTTCCAGAGCCGCGCCGCGCGCTCGAGCGTCCACTTCGGGCTGCCGACCTGGAGGAACAGGCGGTAGATGGTGGTCAGGTTCGCCTCGGCGCTGTTGCGCCCGAGTTCACGCACCAGCGCGAGGTCACCCGACCCGTAGGTCCGGTCGATCACCTCATTGAGCTCGCAGAAGATCGTGAACGGGTACCACTCCGCCTTCGCGAGCCGACCGCTCGCCACGTAGCCGAGCGCCTTGCTCCCGTTGGCCATCACCCGCGTGAGGCCCTCATCGCCGTGATGCAATCGAAGCCACGCCAGCCGAGACACGAGGGCCGAACCCTTGACGTTGACGGTCTGCATCGCGCTCGCCCCCAGCTTGACCCATCTCACCAGCGACGGCTACGTTGCCAAGCAGTGCTCCTCCCCGCCCCCGTCCAACTTACCGCGGAGCTCCGCGCGCTGGGCCACGCTCCCGACGCCCCGCGCGCGTTCCGCCTCACGCGCGCAATCGGCGAGGAGGGACTCTCCTTCGCCGCCGACCTGCCGTTCGAGCCGGGGCGCCCGCTCGCGATCTCGCTCCGCCTCCCCGACGACGAGGCCCCGCTCGCGCTCGAAGGGCACGTGGTGCTGGTGCGGCCGGACGACGAAGCGAGCGAAGGCGAGTCCGCACGCCCACGCGCTGTCGCGTTCCACTCGCCCGACGCTGACACACGCCTCCGCCTCCGCCGCTACGTCGACGAAAGGATTCTCGAGCCGTGAGCCACCCGCGAACCGAGCCCCCCGCCGCCCCCGTTGCTTCGACGAGCCCGCCCGTCGTCACCGCGCCGTCCACGCCGCGCACCAGCGAAGACCCGCTCGCCCGTCTCGCACGCCTGGAGCGCGAGGCTGAGCAGGGCGGCGGTGCCGCGCGCATCGAGCGGCAGCACGCCGCCGGCAAGCTCACCGCCCGCGAGCGGATCCAACTGCTCGTCGACCCGGGCAGCTTCGTCGAGCTCGACAAGTTCGTCACGCACCGCTGCATCGACTTCGGCATGGAGCAGCAGAAGATCCTCGGCGACGGCGTCGTGACCGGACACGGGCTCATCGGCGGCCGACAGGTCTTCGTCTTCGCGCAGGACTTCACCGTCTTTGGCGGCTCGCTCTCGGGCGCGTACGCGTCGAAGATTTGCAAGATCATGGACCTCGCCATGAAGGTCGGCGCGCCCGTGATCGGGCTCAACGACTCGGGCGGCGCGCGCATCCAGGAAGGCGTCGAGTCGCTGGCCGGCTACGCAGAGATCTTCACGCGCAACGTGCTCGCGTCGGGCGTGGTGCCGCAGATCAGCGCGATCCTCGGCCCCTGCGCCGGCGGCGCCGTCTACTCGCCGGCGATCACCGACTTCATCCTGATGGTCGAGGGCACGAGCTACATGTTCATCACCGGCCCCGAGGTGATCAAGGCTGTGACCCACGCCGACGTCACCAAGGAGGCGCTCGGCGGCGCGCACACGCACGCGGCTCGCTCGGGCGTGGCGCACTTCGCGCTCCCCGACGAGGCGACCGCGCTCGAGACCATCCGCGAGCTCCTCTCCTACCTGCCGGCGAACAACCAGGAGGATCCGCCAATCGTCGCCACTAACGATCCGCCCGACCGCGAGGACGAGCGGCTCGACGACGTGGTCCCGAAAGATCCGTCGCGCCCCTACGACATCACCGACGTGGTGAAGCGCGTCGTCGACGACGGCCGCTTCCTCGAGGTGCAGCCGGAGTTCGCGCGCAACATCGTCGTCGGCTTCGCGCGGCTCGACGGGCGCTCGATCGGCGTAGTCGCCAACCAGCCGGCCGTGCTCGCCGGCTGCCTCGACATCGACGCGTCGGTGAAAGCCGCGCGCTTCGTGCGCTTCTGCGACTGCTTCCACATCCCGCTGGTCACTTTCGTCGACGTGCCCGGCTTCTTGCCCGGCCTCGATCAGGAGTACGGCGGCATCATCAAGCACGGCGCCAAGCTGCTCTACGCGTTCGCCGAGGCGACGGTGCCCAAAGTCACGCTGATCACGCGCAAGGCCTACGGCGGCGCCTACGACGTGATGGCGTCAAAGCACATCCGCGCCGACGTGAACCTCGCCTACCCGACCGCCGAGATCGCGGTCATGGGCTCCGACGCGGCGGTGAACATCGTGTTCCGCGGCGAGCTCGACCGCGCGACCGATCAGGCGGCCGCACGCGCACGCTACGTCGCCGAGTACCGCGAGAAATTCGCCAACCCGTACAAGGCAGCCGAGCTCGGCTACATCGACGAGATCATCCTGCCGCGCCGCACGCGGTGGCGGCTCGTGCAGGCGCTCCGCATGCTGCGCAACAAGCGGCAGGAGAACCCGCCACGCAAGCACGGCAACATCCCGCTGTAGCGCGCGCAGCTCCCGCTGCGACCGTGTGCCCGACCGACCCGCTCCACCATCGGTGCTACGCTCGGCCCGTGCCGAGGAGCTGCGTCGCCGCCCTGCTCGCGCTCGCCTTGGCGGCGTGCGTGCCGCCCGGCACGCGGCGTGACGGCGCAGGGGGGGCGCGCGTGGCGCACGCTGCACCCGCCGCCTACGCGGCCTATCTGCGCGGGCGACTCGCGACACACGCCGGTGAACACGACGAGGCGGCCTTGCACTACCGCCTCGCGCAGACCCTCGCACCACACGCGCCGGAGCCGAGCCTCGCGCTGGCCGAGGCGCTCTTCGCGGGCGGGCGCACCGCCGACTGCGCCGTCGAGGTCGACCACCTGATCGCCAAGTGGCCGCACGTCGCGGAGGCGTGGCTGCTCTCGGGACGGCTCGCCAGCGCAGACCCACGCGCGCAGGCCAAGGCGTATACGCGCGCGGTCGACCTCGCGCCCGGCGAAGCGGAACCGGCGCTGCTGCTCGCCGAGGCCCACGCGCGCGCGGGCGACCTTACGAAGCAACGCGCCGCGCTCGAGCGACTGGCCTCGCGCCGCCCCGACTCCGCCGAGGCCGCCTATCGACTCGGCCGCCTTCACCTCGACGCGGGCGAACTCCGCGCCGCGCAGGCACGCTTTACCGCCGCGCTCGACGCTGCGCCCGATCACATCGAGGCCCGCGCCGCGCTCGCCGAGGTGCACGGTCGCGCCGGTCGCGCCGATCTCGCACGCGCAACGCTCGCCGAGGCGTTCGATCGCTCCGGCGAGGATCCCGACGTCGGCCAGCGCCTCTTCGCGCTCTTCCTGCGGCAGGGGGACCGCGCCGCCGCGCTCGAGCTGCTCGCGGCGATCGACGGTCCTCGCCGCCTGCCCGAGACGCGGCTCCACCTCGGCTACCTTCATCTGCAGATCCGTGCGACCGAGCCCGCGCTCGCCATCGCCGCCGCGCTCCTCGACGAGCGGCCGACCGATCACGCTGCGCGGCTGCTCCGCGTCCGCGCGCTCACCGCGGCCCGCCAGCGCGACGACGCCGTGCTGGCGGCGCTCGAGGTTCCCGCCTCCGCGGTGGAGTATGTCGATGCGCGCGCCCTCGCCGCGGAACTCTACGCCGCCACCGGTCGCCTCGCCGAGGGTCGGCGCGTCGTGGACGAGGCGCTCGCGGTGGTGCCCGACGCGGTGCCGCTGCTCACCGCAAGCGCGTCGTTGCTCGAACAGGCGGGCGATCGCGCGGCTGCGCGCGCCGCGCTGACCGAGCTCGCGGTGCGACGTCCGCACGATCCGGACGTCGCCTACGCCCGTGCCGCGCTCGAAGACCGCGCCGGCGATCCCGCGCGGGCCGTGGCGCTCATGGAGGAGATTCTCGTCGACGATCCAGCGAGCGTCGTCGCGCTCAATTTCGTCGGCTACCTGCTCGCCGATCGCGCGCTCGACCTCGCTCGCGCCGAGACAGTGCTCAGCCGCGCGCTCGTGCTCCGCCCTGACGACGGCTACGTGCTCGACAGCTGGGGCTGGCTGCTCCACCGGCACGGGCGGCACGACGAGGCCCACGCCGTGCTCGTAACCGCCGATCGGCTCGCGCCCGACGAGGCCGAAATTCTCTACCACCTCGGCGAGGCCGAGCTCGCGCTCGGCAATGCAGCCCGCGCCGA
>SHYZ01000202.1 GCA_009692535.1 Myxococcales bacterium | reverse complement strand
TCGCCATGATCCTCGCCACCGTCGGCGTGCCCGCCGAGGGACTCGCGCTCATCGTCGGCGTCGACCGACTGCTCGACATGTGCCGCACCACGCTCAACGTGACCGGCGACCTCGTGGCCGCGGCCTACGTCGCGCATGCCGAGGGCCTGACAATCGAGGCGCTGCCCGGTGACAAGTGGACGTAGTCTCGTCGGACCGACGAGGATGGTCGCCGCAGTAGTGCTGGCGACAGGATTGCACCTGCTGGTCCCAAGGAGCGTGCATGGCGGAGATTCGACGCAAGTACGGGACTGCGATCGCAGAGGTCACCGTCGCCGACGTGACGGCTGTCGTGACGGCGCTTGTCACGGCCTTCATCACCCTGGCGGCATCCACCGGCACCGCTCACGCCGACGTGATCGTCCGCGCCCACGCGGTGAAGCTCGAGGCTGGCGAGCTCTACTTTGACGCCGGCCGCGCCGCGGGCCTCGTGCCCGGGCTGCCGGCGCGCATCAAGCGGCCGATCGAGCTCAAGCACCCCGTGACTGGCAAGCCCGTAGCCGACGAGCTTCCGCTCGGCGAGCTCACCGTCGCCGTCGTCGGCGAGCACCTCTCGATGCTCGTGCCGCGCGGGCTCCCGGTGCGCGAAGGAGACGTAGTCGAGGTCCTCGTGCCGCGCGAAGAGAAGCCGCTCGCCGGCGACGCCACGCTGGTGGTCGTGGTCGCGCCCGAAGCCGCGCTGCCGTCGCTCCCCGTGGTCGACGCCGCGAGCCGCGAGGCGGTCGCGCTCTTCACCGCGCAGGCGGGCACCGGGATTGACGAGCGGATCGCCGGCTGGGAGGAGTGGCTCGGCACGCACGCCGCATCGCCGCTCGCGCCCGGCATTCGCACCGAGCTTGAGCGACTCCGCGTGCTCCGCCGCGAGATCGTGATCGAGGAGGGCGCGCGCGCCGCCGTCGCGCCGAGCATCGACGCCGTCAGGCACTCGGTGCCGTCGCGCGCTCGCCAGCAGACGCCGTTCACGCTCGCCTTCGTGATCCCCGAGCTCGCGCAGGTCGCGACCGGTTGGCTGCACTACCGCAAGTCGGGCGACGCCACCTTCCGCCGGCTGGAGCTCACGCCTGAAGGCGACGGCTACCTGCGCGCCGAACTCCCCGCGGAAGTAGTCGAGGACCCGGGCCTCGACTACTTCGTCGAGGTGCTCACGAGGGGCGGTCTCGTCGGCGTGGCGGTCGGCTCGGCCGAACAACCGATCTTCGTCCCGGTCGACGCGCCGATCACTTCGCGCATCTTCACCGAGCGGCGCAACCGCTCGCGCATCTCGCTGATCGGCTCGCTGCGCGACTTCGCCACCTTCGACAGCCGCACCGGCACCGACGGCACCGACGCAGCGTACGGCGACAGGATCGCCTCGTTCGAGGCCGACTTCCTCTACCGTCTCTATACGCGGCTGCACGGCATTCGCGTCGGGTTCGGCGTGCTCAGCGGTGAAGGCGGCAACGCCAACCCCGACCCGATGAACGACACGCCCCGTCCTGCGACCTTTAACTACGCGTACACCGAGCTCGAGTTCCGCACCTCGAAGCGCATGGCCGTGCTCGCACGCGCGGTCGCCGGCGTCGGGCGCACCGGCCTCGGCTTCGGCGCCGAGGGGCGGCTCCGCCTCGGACCGGAGGAGGGGACCAACCTCACCGCAGGCGTCTCGAGCATCGCCGAGACCGGGTTCCTCTCCGAGCTCGTGCTGCAGTGGGCGGTCTTCCACAGCATCCCGCTCGGCTTCGGCATCGCGGTCGGCGACCAGCCCAATCCCTTCGGCGATCTCGGCGTCCGCTTCACCGCCGACATCGGCTTCCGCGTGGTGCCCTGGATGACCCCGACGATTCAGGTCTCGTATCAGGGACGTTCGCTCGAGCACTCCGGCGTCGGCGCCGGGCTCGGCATGGTGTTCGACTGGTGAGGCGCCACATGACGACTCCGGCGACACGGCAGTTCCTCCTCGCGCTCGCGGCGCTCACGTGCGCGCTCGCGCTCCCTCGCCCTGCGCACGCCGAGGCCCCGCGCTTCGTGCATGTTCCGCCCGCCGAGGCCGCGCCCGGCCAAGCGGTGGCGATCGAGGCGCTCATCGAGCGCGCGTGGACCGGCACGCTCGAGCTGCGGTTCCGCCAGATGGGCGCGGTCGAGTGGCAACACGATCCGTTCGGCCGCATCGGCGAGGGGGACTTCTACCTCGCCACGATACCGGCGGTGGTCGTCGCCGCGCCGGGGTTTGAGTACTACGTCGCCAGCACGGTGGCAGACGACGTTGCGGTCGTTCCCGCCTCGCGCTGGCACTTTGCCACCCCCGACAACCCGCACCGCGTGCAGGTCCACGAGTCGCGCGCCGCGATCATGCGGCGGCGCGAGCTCGAGCGCGTAGGCAACCGCCGCGCGCGCGCCCGTGTCGCGGCCGAGTGGATCGACTTCGGCGCCCAGCGGTTCGGTGACCTCACGTTGGCCGATCGCTACTACCGCGTCGACGCCGACTTCACCTACCGCGTGCTCCGCTTTCCGCTCTACTCGCTCCGCTTCGGCTACACGCGCCTGCGCGGCGACACGCCGGCCTTCGTTGGCGGCGTTCCCGGCCCCGCGGACGACACCACACGGTGTGGCGGCGAGGACGACCAGCCCGACTGCAACGACGTGCTTCCCGCCGGCTTCGACGGCGGCTGGTTCGAAACCCGGTTCCGCGTCACGTCGCTCATCGACCTCGACCTGCGCGGCATCGCGGCGGCTACGGCCACGACGATCCACCCCGGCTTCCGTGTCGAGGCGCGCATCGGGCCCGAGTCCGGCTCACACGTCGCGTTCGGCACCGAGGGCATCGCCGACACCGGCTCGTCCTGGTACATGCGCCTCGCGTGGGACACCGTGCCGCGGCTGCCGATGGCCGCGACCATCGAGATCACCGATCTGCCGTCGGAGAATCGGAAGTCGGGCGTGCGCCTCGTCTATGACATCGGCTACCAGCTGTCGGACGGTTTGCGGCTCGGCTTGCGCGCCGGATACCAGGCGCGCGAGTCGCTCGTCGGTGGCGTGAGCGCGGGCCTCGGCGCCCAGGTGGAGTTCTAGCCATGCGGACCCTTCGCTCTCCGATCGTACTCGCGGCGTTTGCCGCCACGCTGCTCCTGTGCGCCCACGACGCCTTCGCGCGCGGCACCGTGTTGCAAGTCGCCGACGGCGCGGTCTACGTCGATCTCGGCGCCAACGACGGCGTCGATGCCGGCTCGGAGCTCGACGTCTTTCATGTGATCCAAGCGACCAACCCGGTGACCAAGCAGGTCGTGCGCGACACCTTCCTCGTCGGCGTGCTCACGGTGGAGCGGGTCGGCAAGGAGATGGGCGTTGCGCGCGGCGACTCCGCCGTGATGGCGCGCGTCGTCGCGGGCGACGAGGTCGAAGCGCGCGCCAAGAAGGCGGTGATCGATCCTTGGCTCGAGGCCACGAGGCCACGCCGCCCGCGCGCTGAGAAGGACGCCGAGGCGCGTCGCATCGAGGCGCACGCCGTCAAGGTGCGCGAGCACGAGGCCCAGCGGGTGCTGGTGGAGCAGGAGATCGTCGAGGTCGAGGCCGCGCGCCGCGCGTTCGAGGCCTCGCTCGGCAAGGACATCCTCGAGCGGATCGCGATCTGGACCAAGCTGATCGCCGACCTTCCGACCGACTCGGAGTTCGTGCGCTTCGCGGCAGCCGAGATCGGCAGCCTCAGGAGCCAAGAGGTTCAGCGTGAGCAGGCGACTGAGCGGCGCGCGCTCGAGATGGCCCAGCCCGAGTTCGGCGCGCTCGCACCGCTCGTCGCCGAGCCCGGCATCCACCGCCGGATTGGCGAGCTCTGGTTCGATGCGCCCACCCAGCTCTACGAGGGCTCGTCGTTCGAGCTGGCGTTCCTCGCGCCGCGTCCTGAGTTCGTGAAGGGCGCGTGGGTCCACTACCGCGCGTCCGGTGCGGACACCTACCGCCGAGTCGCGCTCACCGTCGATGGCGACGGCTACCTCCGCGCGGTGATCCCCGGCGACGCGGTGCGCCCCGGCGGCGTCGAGTACTTCGTCGAGGTGCTCGACGTCCGCGACGAGGGCGCCGAGCCACGCGCGGTCGCCGGCAGCGCGGGGCTGCCCGAGCGGATCGACGTAGACGCCTCCGTCGAGGAGCCGCCGCCCGATCGCGCTGACCGCTCACGCGTGACGCTCTCGTTCGACTATATCGACTTCGACGGCACCGACAGCAACTGGGACCAGTACCTCCAAGCGGAGGCGGACTTCCTCTACCGGTTCCGCACCGCGCTCTACTCGCTCCGGCTTGGCTTCACCACACTCGGTGGACGGGGCGGGCCCAAGGATGTGATCAAGAATGATCCGGACGGGTGTCTCGATGCCGACGGTACGCTCCGCTGCCATCGCGCGCGCTGGAGCCTCGGCTACGTCGAGCTCGAGTTCCGACTGGGCGAGATCGTCGCCTTCATGGTGCGCCCGCTGGTCGGCGGCGGCTACCGGAGCCGCAGCGTCGGCGACGTGTTCGACGACGACGGGGTGGACCCCAACGACTTTGGCGGCGCGTTCGGTCTGCGCGGACGGCTGCGGATCGGCCGCGAGCAGCAGACCAACCTCGTGCTCGGCGCGAGCGCGAGTGAACAGTTCGGCTCGCTGTTCGAGGCCGCGTTCACCTGGGACGTCATCCCGCGCTTTCCGATCGTGCTCTCGGCCAACGTGACCAACCAGGTGGTCGGGCAGGACTACGGCGTGCGGCTCATCGCCGACGTCGGCTGGCGCGGCATGTCCTGGCTCTACCCGTCGGTGCGCTTCGCGTACCAGGCGCGCGACATCGAGCACGCGGGTGTCTCGGGCGGTCTGGCCCTCAACTTCGATTGGTAGGAGCGCGTATGCGAAAAAACCTCATCGCGGCTCTCTGTGGCGGTCTCTGTGTCGGTCTCGCGCTCGCGTCGTCACCGGCGCGCGCAGACGCAGACGAACCCGACGCGCCCGGCGAACCCGACGCGCCCGCTGCGCCGCCCGACAGCAGCCCGACACTGCAGGCGCACGTCACCGTGCGTCACGTGCCGCCCGCCGAGGCGATCGAGGGGCGTGCGCTCCGGCTCGTCGCCGTGGTCGATCAGGCGTGGGGCGCCAACGGCGTGCTCGTGCGCTACCGTGCCGCGCGGCAGGGCGGCGAGTTCCACGAGGTCGCGTTCGAGCGCTCGTCGGGTGGCGGCTACTACGCGACCATTCCCGCCGCCGACGTGCGTCGGCCCGGCGTCGAGTACACGATCGTCGCGCAACATCGGGACGGCAGCGTCGTGGCGCACTTTGCCACCGCCGAGTGGCCGCACGAGGTGCGCGTCGAGCCCGACGCCGGTGCGCGCTGGATCGAGGTAGAGCGCCGCCGGCTCGACGGGCGCGACAGCGGCTTCGCGTTGCAGGCAGCGTTCGTCAACTTCGGCACGACCTACGGCGACGACTACTTCATGCGCGGCGAGGCGTCGTGGACGCACCGCGTGGTGACCGGGCTCTACAGCTTCAAGCTCGGCTACGGCGCGATCGAGGGGCTCACGCCGGAAGACCGCATGCCCCGCGCCCCGACGCTCGACACCGGGTTCCGCTACGGCTTCGGCGAGGCGCGGTTTCGCGCGGGGAGCAGGCTCTGGCTCGACCTCGGCGCGCTGCTCGGCTTCTCCCACGACGGCTTCGCTGCCGGCGTGCGCGCGCAGGCGCTCATCGGCCGCGACGACCGCACCTGCGTCGTGCTCGGCGGCGAGACCATCGGCGGGCTCGGCGGCAGCACGTGGGTGCGTCTGCAGTGGGACACCGTGGTGCCCTTCCTGA
This sequence comes from Myxococcales bacterium, assembly GCA_009692535.1. GTDB lineage: Bacteria > Myxococcota_A > Polyangia > Haliangiales > SHYZ01 > SHYZ01. The sequence continues at coordinate 706 of SHYZ01000202.1, read as the reverse complement.
TGTCGGCAGAGCTGCGCAAGACCGACCTCCCCGCCTCACCGCTCAAAGGCGGACAGACGCTCAGCTACACGATCGACTATCCGCTCTCGCTCGGCGTGCGGCTCGGCGCGAACGTGTCGTTCTCGAGCCGCGACCGTCGTCCGGGCGGCTTTGGCGGCGGGCTGTCGGCCGCGCTCGACTTCTAGTAAAACCGCTGGCAGATGGTCGGCGCGCACGACACCTCGCACATCGTTTCGTCGCTTGTCGCCAACCTGATCATCGCGCTGGGCAAGGGCGTCGCCGCCGCGCTCACCAAGTCGGGCACGCTCCTCGCCGAGGCGATCCACTCGCTCGCCGACTGCGGCAACCAGGCGCTGCTGCTCTTCGGCGTGAAGCGCGCGCTCCGACCGCCCGACGCCGCGCACCCGCTCGGCTACGGTCGCGCGCTCTACTTTTGGTCGTTCATGGTCGCGCTGCTGCTCTTCACCGGCGGCGGCGTCTTCTCGCTCTACGAGGGGCTGCACAAGATTCGCCACCCCGAGCCGATCGCGCGCGCTTGGATCGGCTTTGTCGTACTAGGCGGCGCGCTGCTGATCGAAGGGTGGGCGACGCTCGGCAACCTGCGCGAGCTCAAGCGACGGCGCGGACAGACGCCGCTCTTTCGTTACCTGCGGTCGACCAAGGACTCCGACCTCGTGGTCGTCTTCGGCGAGAACTCGGCCGCCGT
>SHYZ01000201.1 GCA_009692535.1 Myxococcales bacterium | reverse complement strand
CGGGACCGGTCGGTTGCTCGGCTTCGGTCGCGGCACCGCGCCGCTGGCGATCCGGCCGCACGAAGCTGTCGAGCTCGCGGTTCGGATGCGTCGGCCGCTGGTCTATGTCGGCGGTGCGGCCCGGCTCAAATCGCTCGATCCGACCGTCGACGGCGCCGACGCGGCGGCCTGGTTCGTGGACGTTGACGACGCCGACATGGACTCCACGCCGCTCGCGGTGGCCACGACCCCCGACGGAGCGCGCGTGCTGATCGCTCACGGCTCAAGCCTCGCGATACTGCTCACGACCGACCACTCGCTCGAGCTCGAGCTGCCGCTCGGCCCCGGCGCGCGTGAACTTGCAATCTCCGACGACTCGAACTTCGCGATTGTGGCGCACGGCGCCGGCCTGACGGTGGTGGAGCTTGCGACCGGGACGGCGCGCTTCTTTGCGACCAATGGGCCACCGTCGTCGCCGGTGGCGCGGGCGGGGATCGGCCACGCGTTACTCGACGCGGGCAACGCGGGCGGCGCGAGCTGCACCACCAACACAAAGATTCTGACCTTCGCGCTGGCGAGCGACGAGACGCTCTCGTCCGCCGAGGTCGGCGCCTGCGCAGCCGACCTCGCGCTCGATCCGGCGACCGGGCGCGCCGTGCTCGCGCTCCCGGCGGCGAACGAACTGCGCGTGGTCGATGCGGCCGCGCCCGAGACGACCGGCACGACGATCCTCTCGGTGGCCGCGCCCACGACCGTGGCGGTGACAGCCGATGGCCGGGTCTGGGCGGCTGGCTCGCGGGTGACCGGCATGGGGAACGCGGCGGTCGCAATCGTGGTGCTCGCGTCGGTACGGGTCGACGGCACCGACGCCAGCATGGTGGAGCTGCCGGCCGCCGAGCAGATCGCGGTGCTCAGGAACTCCATCGACCTGCGCGTAGCGCCGTACGAGATGCGGCTGCCCCCGCTCCAAGCGACAGCGAGCGACCTCGTGGTGCTGCCCGACGGTGCGCGCGTCGCGCTGGTGGTGACGACGACCTACAATGGCAATGCTGTGACGTTGGTTGATAACTTCTTCGAGACGCTGCTGAGCCCGCAGTACACCGCCTCCGCCGGTCGGCTCGTGTTGGTCGACGCTCCGACCGGGGCGCGACTCGCCGAGCTCCGGACGCGCTGCGAGGTCACCGTACCTCCAGGCCAGGGCAATTCGGTACTCACGCCGACCTGCGGCACACGCGCCGGCGAGTCGGTCGCGGGCGTGGCATTTACCGCGCACGGACTCGCGCCGCTCTTTGGTGCCAAGTGATGCGCAGGCACAAAGGTGCGACGGCGCTCGCCCTGCTCGCCTGGCTGCTCTCGGTCGTCGGTGCGCCGCTCGCGACCGCGCGCGCCGACGAGCCGGTCCGCCGCCGGGTCATCGCGGTGCTCGAGTACCGGGCCGGCACCACCGGCGCGCCCGACCTCGGCCGGCGACTCGCGGCCGTGCTCCGCGCCACCACCGTGCTCACGGTGCTCGACCCCGACGACCTGCGGCGCGCTCGTGGCACCGGTGTCGACGACGAAATCGCCCGCTGCCTCGGCGCCACGGCGTGTGTCGGCCGACTCGGCAACCTGGTCGACGCCGATGAGGTGCTGCTCGTCGGCGTGAGCGAGCTCGGCGACCTCATCGTCGCGCTTCGCCGCATCGACGTGGGCGAGCGCGCAGTCGCGTCGCGCGTCGCCGAGTCGATCTCGCGCGATGTCGTGCTCACAGACGCAACGCTCGAGGCGTGGCTCCGGCGCCTGCTGCCCCGCGAGGACTTCCTCCGCACCGGCACCATCGTGATCACCAGCGCGATCGCCGGCGCCGTCGTCGAGGTGGACGGCATGCGGCGCGGTGTGACGCCACTCGCGCCGCTGGTGGTCGACACGCCCGCGAGCTACGCCATCCGCGTGACCAAGCCGGGCTACATCGCGTTCACCGCGCGGATCCAGGTGCCACCCGACGCCACCGTCGAGGTGCAGCCGAACCTCGTGCCCAAGCAGGTCGCGTGGTACCGAAAGTGGTGGGTCTGGGCGCTCGCCGGCACGGTCATCGCCGGTGCCACCATCGGCGGTACGCTGCTGCAGGAAGATCCGCCGACACCGACCTCGGTGCCGGGCGTGCTCGAGTGGTAAGTCGGCTGCGCCCCGCCTAGGGCGTGACGCAGCCTTCGACTGCGAGGTACGTCACCGCCAGCGTGCCGATGTCGGTGACGAGATTTCCGCCCGGCACCTCGAACTGAAATGGCGCGGCGGGCTGGTAGCACGCCAGCACGTCCTGAAAGCCGACGACATCGAGCGTGTAACGCCCCGCGATCAACCCGGTCACCGAGAGGTCCTGCACGTTCTCGATGCACTCGCGCGCTTCCGCCGGGCAGCCGTAGACCCCGCTCATCGCCGGCCCGCCTTCGCCGATCACCCAGGTCACGGTGAGACAGCTCCCCGCCGCATCCGCCAGCGCGAGCCGCACCTGAGTCACGCCCGCGCCCATCTCTGCCACCGGCGCGCAGTTCGCACCCGGCGCGTCCATGTCGAGGCGCAGCTTGAAGCCGCCGGTCCGCGCGACGACGAAGTTCGCAGCGGGCAGCGCCACGTCCCCGCCGTCGACCAGCGTGATCCCCTCGACCTCCACCATCGCGAGCGGATCGCCGCCGGCGCTGGTCAGCTCGATCTCCACGTCGTAGATCGGCTCGCTGCGGTGACGGAGCGTCGTGCCGGCCCCCGAGCTGCACGAGAAGAGGTCGATCAAGGCCGGCGCGCCGTTGCGCGGGGTCTCTTTCAGTACGACGCCGACCGCACCGACCTCGGCGCAGGTCACCGGCGCCCCGGTCTCACCGACCAGCGTCCAGGAGACGCTCATCGTCCCGAGCGCGACGTGGGCGTCAAATGTCGGCCCCGCGTCGGGCACCGCCGGTTCATCGCCACACGCCCAGCACAGCACCGGCACCAGCAGCGTCATCGCTCGCTTCATGACTCTCCACCCTTCGTTGGCTTAGCTCCGCCATCCACGTCCAGCTCGCGGAGCATCACGATCGCGTCCTCGCGGTCGTCGACGTAGTAGTTCACACGAATCCCGACCTGACGGAAGTCGTAGCGCGCATAGAGCGCGAGCGCGGCGACGTTCGAGCGCCGCACCTCGAGCGTGAGCAACCGGCAACCGCGACGCGACGCGACGGCGAGCATCTGCTCGAGCAGCCGCGCCGCATGCCCCTGCCGGCGCGCATCGGGGTGCGTAGCGACATTGAGGATGTGCACCTCGTCGCGCACGAGCCAGTAGTTCGCGAACGCAACCACGCGCGCCGCGCCGCGCTCACGCACCTTGACGAGGTCGATGTGGGCGAAGTCCCGGCCGAGCTCCTCGATGAAGAGCTGGCGCACCCAAGGCGTGCGATAGGCGAGCCGCTCGATCTCCATCACCGCGTCGAGATCGGCCGACTGCATCGGCACCATTTCGATCTCCGCGCGCCGCCGCGTCGCCACGCCCGCCCCTACTCGCTCCGTACGAGCGCACGCCAAAGGTCATCGACGCCGTCGCCACTGCTCGCGGAGAAGATGATCGGCGCGCGCGCGAGGCCGAGCTTTTTGCGCGCGTCGGCAGCGGCGGGGAGCCGGTGGGCCTTGGGCAGCTTGTCGGCCTTGGTCATCACCACGAGGGAGTTCTTGCCGCACTCGGCCAGCCACGCGCAGAGCTCCAGCTCCTCGTCCTCGGGGCCGCGCCGCAGGTCGATGATCACGACGACGAGCGCGAGCGTGTCACGTCCGGTGATGCACGCTTCGACCAGCGGGCGCCAGCCTTCGCGCAGCGGGCGCGGCACGGCGGCGTAGCCAAAGCCGGGGAGATCGACGAACGCGAGCGCGGGTCCGGCCTTGGGCGGCAGCACGGTGAACCAGTTGAGCAGGCGCGTGCGCCCAGGTGACGACGAGGCGCGCGCGAGCCCCTTCACGCCGGTGAGCGTGTTAATGAGCGACGACTTGCCGACGTTGGAGCGCCCGGCGAACGCGATCTCGCGCGGCCCCGGCGGCGGGAATCCCGACGGCTGCGCGGCGGAAATGAGGAAAGTGGCCTGACGAGCGCGCATCGGGTCAAGTGCTTATCACGGGTGTGGACGGCACAAGGCCGCGGTCGCAAAATGAGCGCGGCAACCCGACGGCAGCGACACGACGACCATGCGAATCATCGGGCTCACCGGCGGAATCGCCTGCGGCAAGAGCACCGTCGCGCGGATGTTCGCCGAGCTCGGCGTGCCGGTGATCGACGCCGACCAGCTCGCGCGCGAGGTGGTGCAGCCGGGACGCCCCGCGCACGCCGAGATCCTCCGCGAGTTCGGCGCGGACTTTGCCGACGCCACCGGCGCGCTCGATCGGAAGCGGCTCGGCGCGCTGGTGTTCGCCGACAAGGGCCTGCGCCTTCGCCTCGAGGCGATCACCCACCCACGCATCGCCGAGGCCGCGCGCGTGCTCGCCGCCGCCCACGCCGCGGCCGGCGCACCGTTCGTGCTCTACGAGGCCGCGCTGCTGGTCGAGCGTCGACTCCACGAGGCGCTCGACGGCCTGATCGTCGTCTCGCTCTCGCCCGTCCTGCAGGCGGCCCGGGTCGCGGCGCGTGACGGCCTCGACGACGACGCCGTGCGCGCCCGACTCGCCGCGCAGCTGCCCCTCGCGGCCAAGCTCGCAGCGGCCACGCAGGTGATCGACAACAGCGGCTCGCAGGACGAGACGCGCCAGCAGGTGGAGCGTGTCTGGCGCGAGCTCGCGGCAGCCGTCGCTTCACCCGGGAGCCACGACGCGCCATGACCCGCACCGTCCACACGACCCGCACGCTCCACACGGCCCGCACGCTCCGCCCTGCCGCGCCCGAGGCTGCCATCGACTCGAGCCAGGTCCTCCCCGTGGTCGACGAGGTCGCGTTCGTCACCGGCTTCCCCGCGTTCACCGCGCGTCGCGTCGCGGCGCAGCTCCTCGCCACCGATCCCCGCGCCCGCCTCGCGCTGCTCGTCCGCGAGAAGTTCGCCCGCGACGCCGAGCGCTTCCTCGCCGAGCTCCCCGACGACGCCGGCCGCCGCGCCGAGATCGTTGTCGGCGACGTCTGCGACATGGATCTCGGGCTCTCGGGCGCCGAGTACCGCGAGCTCGCCGCCCACACCACGACGATCCATCACCTCGCGGGCATCTACCACCTCGGCGTCGAGCGCGCGGTCGCCGAGCGGGTGAACGTCGAGGGGACGCGCGGGGTGATCGAGCTCGCCGGCGAGTGCCGACGGCTGCGCCGCCTCTGCCACTACTCGACGGCGCAGGTCTCGGGCAAGCGGAAGGGCGTCGTGCTCGAGGAGGAACTCGAGTCGGGGCAGACCTTCTTCAACGCCTACGAGGCGACCAAGTTCGCCGGCGAGAAGCTCGCGCGTGCGGCGGCGCGGCGGCTCCCGGTCACGATCTTGCGCCCCGGCGTCATCGTCGGCGACTCGCGCACGGGCGAGATCGATCGCTTCGACGGTCCCTACTATCTGCTGCGCCTCATCGTGGCGAGCCCCGAGGGCGTGCGGCTCCCGCTGCCCGGCCGCGGCGCCGCCCCGCTGCACATCGTGCCGGTGGACTACGTCACCGACGCCGCGCTCGCGCTCTCGCGGGACGAACGCGCCGCCGGCGGCACGTTCCACCTGACCGATCCCAACCCGCTCCCCGCGCGCCGCATCTACGAGCTGATCGCCGAGCGCGCTCAGCGTCGTCCGCCGCGCGGCTTTTTGCCGGGCCGGCTAGCACGCGCCGTGATGCGCGCACCCGGCCTCGAGCGGTTCGCGCGTGCACCGCGAACTTTCCTCGAGGGGATGGATCACCTCGTCTTCTACAACACCCGACGCACGCAGGCGTTGCTCGCCGGCACCGGCATCGAGTGTCCGCCGTTCGAGAGCTACGTCGAGCACCTCGTGCGCTACGTGCGCGATGCCCACGCCGCGCACCGACGGCTCCTCGAGGACGAGGTCTTTGACCCCTTCGCCTGAGCTGAACGGCACGCCGCGACCCGCCGCGCGCTACCGGGAGACGATGATTCCGCGCCGAACCAGGCGCGCGAGCAGCAGACAGGCCTCGAGCCGCGGCATCCCAGACACGTCCAGGATGTCGTCCCACGAGAGCATGCCGTCGATCCGCGAGAGGATGAAACCGCTGCGGGCATCGAGCTTCTCGCCGGACACCGCGTGCATCGGCACCATCATCATCGGAATGCGGTCGGCGCCGCCGAGGGAGTCGAGCAGCAGGCGCACGCAGATTTCCTCGGCCGGGACCGGCAACTTTCCGCCCGCCGCGTCAAGTGCGGCTTCGACAGAATCGACCGCAGTGCCGCCGTCGCCAGCCGCCGCGGCCGCTTGAGCAACGCCGAGCAACTCCGCGAGCGAACTCGACCCCGACGACCGCGCGCCCGGCGTGACATCGGCAGTCTTCCACTCGTCGGCGCGAGCCTTCGTATTGTCATCGGAGAAGGAGTCGCGCTCGAACGCCACGTCCAGCATCGGTGCCGCCACGGAGCCGCGCATCCGCTGGCCGGTCTCATGTCCGATTGAAAGCTCGAGCTCCACGCCAGCAT
>SHYZ01000013.1 GCA_009692535.1 Myxococcales bacterium | reverse complement strand
CCTCTATTTCTCGACGGTGGAAGATGTCGAGGTCGCGCGCGTCGGGCTGCCGTTTCCCTTCGTGACGCGCCTTCGGACCAGCGTCCTCGTCGACCACCTCGACGAGGATCTCGAGCTCCGCCCCGCCGCCGATGCATCGGCAGTCTGGAACTGGCTCCAGGCGGAGAACTCCACCGGGACCGTGCCGGTGCAGAGCTGCCCCGACTGGGACGGCGATGGTCGCCCCGACACCTGGGGCGGCACCGTGCCGGCGCAGGACTTCGTGCGCGGCTGTGCGGTGCGCTCGCTCGGTGGCGCGGGCGCCCTCGGTGGCGCGACGTTTGCGGCGGCGCTCCTCGCCGTGGCGCTGCTCCTTGTCCGCGCTCGTCGCCGCCGCGACTGAGCCCATCGCCACCGCACGGCAGCCCGAGTCTACGTGCGTGGTAGGCTCGCTCGCGATGTTGCGGCCCGTCGCTGCTGCGCTCGTGCTGCTCGCGTTCGCGCCGACCGCTCGCGCTGCGCCCGCTGCGCCCGCTGCGCCCGCTGCGCCCGCTGCGCCCGCTGCGCCCGCTGCGCCTGTCGCAGACGACGACGACGACGATCCCTCCGTCGCACGCCAGCGCCGCCCCGCGCTACCGCCGCCAGTCGCGCTCCCCGACGACGAGCCGATGCCGCCCGGTGAGGATGACCCCGGTCTCGCAGGTCTGTCGCCGGCGCCGCCGCCGCGCCGTCCGCGCCGTCCGCGCCGTCCGCGCCGTCCGCCTCGCACCGACGTGGCCGCGCGCATCTCCTACCAGACGCTCGCCGTCGATGAGTTCGCCGACGCGACGCGTGCGCTGACCACCACCCGCTTCCACGGCCTCGGCGTCGACATCTACCCCGCGACCGACCCGCGCATGCGCTTCGGGCTCGGCCTCTACGTCGGGCGCGAGGCGGGCGGCGATGTCGCCGGCACCGTCGGCTTCCTCCTCGGATTCCTCGTCCACGGCAAGCGCGCCACGCCGTTCTTCGAGCTCGGCGTACACACCGGCGCGATGCGTCGCGCTTTCCTCCACGCCGACGGTGCGCCGCCGAGCGACTCGCTCGCGATCACCTGGGGCGGCGGGGTCGATGTCGGCGTCGATGTGCGTATCAAGGACACCCGGGTGGTGACCGTCGCGCTGGGGTTCAAGCTGGTGCGCTACCTCGCGACCACCGGCGCCGAGATGGACGCGCTCGAGGCGGTCAAGGACACCGCGCTGTCGTTCAAGCTCGGCTTCGGCTTCTAGCGGCGGTCGGCAGTCCAACCAGCGAGGGCGCGCGATGTCGGACCAGCGTGGGGGAGCACCGACCGAAGCTGCTACGCCCAAGCGGCTCGCCGACGCGCGCGCACGCGGGCAGCTCGCCCAGAGCACCGCCTTCACCTCGGCTTGCGCGTTCGCCGCGGTCGCAGGCGCGCTGCTCGTCGGTGCGCCGTGGCTGCTCGTCGAGGGCATGCGCGTCATGGAGCAGGGCCTCGCACGCGCGGTGGCCGGGTCCGCCGAGCCGACCGTCGCCTTCGCCGCGCTCACGCAGGCGAGCCACGACGTGCTGCGGCTCTCGCTGCCGGTGCTCGTGCCCGGCTTCATCGTCGCGGTCATCGTCGGCGCACTGCAGGCGGGCGGCCTGTTCACGCTTCGTCCGCTCCTGCCCGACGGCCGCCGCGTCGATCCACTCGCTGGCTGGACGCGCATCTTCTCGGCGCGGACCGCGTTCGAGCTGTGCAGGTCGCTGGCTGCACTTGCGACCGTGCTCGTGATCGCGTGGCTCACCCTCGCGCCGCTCGTGGTCGAGTTGCCGCGCCTCGCTGGCGCGCGCCCCGGCGTGCTGCTCACGTTTGCCGGGCTCATCGCCGCCAAGCTGCTGCTCCGCGTGGCGGTCGCGCTCGCGCTGCTCGGCGCGCTCGACGCCCTCTGGCAGCGTCGTCAGCACTTCAAGGACCTGCGCATGAGCCGTGCGGAGGTCCGACGCGAGCAGCTCGATTCGGAGGGCGAGCCACATCGCAAGGCAGCGCGCCGGCGGCAGCACCGTGAGCTCGTCGAGCACGGGAACCGCGAGGCGGTGCGTCGCGCCGACTGCATGATCGTGAACTCGGAGCACCTCGCGATCGCGCTGCGCTTCGACGCTGCGTCGATGGCCGCGCCCGAGATCGTGGCCAAAGGGGAGCGGCTCGTCGCGCAGCAGCTCCAGTCACTCGCGCGTCGCTACGGCGTGCCGATCTATTGCGACGTGCCGCTTGCCCGCACGCTCGCGCGGCTCGAACTAGGCGACGAGCTTCCCGAGGAGCTCTACGACGCGGTCGCCGAGGTGCTGCGCTTCGTCGGGCGGGGTGCTGCGCCGCGTGAGGAGCTGGCGTGAGCCACAGGTCGAGCAGACCGGCGGGCGCTTTGCTATCGTCGTCGGCGATGCGTATTCGCAAGGCGGTGATACCGGCAGCCGGGCTCGGGACGCGATTCCTGCCGGTGACCAAGGCGGTGCCCAAGGAGCTGCTGCCGATCGTCGACGTGCCGACCATCCAGCTCGTGATCGAAGAGGCGGTGGCGGCCGGCATCGAGGAGATCGTCCTCGTCACGGGGCGCGGCAAGGGGGCGATCGAGGACCACTTTGATCACGCCTTCGAGCTCGAGCGCACGCTCGCCGATCGCGGCAAGACCGAGATGGTGGAGGAGCTGCGTCGGCTCGCGCGCCTCGTGCGGCTGGTGTCAGTGCGGCAGAAAGAGCCGCTCGGGCTCGGTCATGCGGTGCTCTGCGCGCGCGCGGCGATCGGCAACGAGCCGTTCGCGGTGCTGCTCGGCGACGATCTCTACGACGCGGTGCGACCGGCGATTGGACAGCTCGCCGACGTGACGCGCGAGACCGGGCTCGGCGCGATCGCCGTGATCGAGGTCGCGCCGGGACAGGAGCACCGCTACGGCGTGATCGCCGGCGAGTCGCTGCCAGGCGGGCGCGTGCGCGTGCGACAGATGGTGGAGAAGCCGGCGCCGGGGACCGCGCCGAGTCGGCTCGCGGTCGTCGGGCGCTATGTGTTGCCGCCGGAGATCTGGCCGATCCTCGCCGCGACGCGACCGGGCAAGGGGGGCGAGATCCAGCTCACCGACGCGCTCGCCGAGCTGGCGCGGACGCATGGCCTCATCGCGACGACGATCGACGGCGAGCGGCACGATGCGGGCGATCAGCTCGGCTGGCTGCGCGCGAACCTGGCTTGGGCGCTCAAGCGCCCCGAGTTGCGCGACGGCGTGCGCGCGCTCTGCGATGAAATGTCGGCGCGCGCCGGGTCGTCGGACTGACGACCCGGCCGGCGCCGCACCGTACCAACCCTAGGGGCAGTCGAACGTGATGCCGAAGTCGCCGCTCGCTTCAAGGTAGCCGTCGACCGTCACGAAGTACTGCGTGCCGGCGATGGCGTAGAACGTCGCGACTGTGTCGCCGTAGGCAACGCAGTTCCCAGGTGTGCAGCCGAAGCCGCTGTTGGTCGTGACGAATAGGTCGAGGTCCACGCCGAACTCGGGGGTGAGCGTCACGGTGACGTCGGTGTCGGTCGCCGTAGTGAAGGAGTAGGTGTACTCGGGGCCGCGCTCGCTGAACGGGACGCACGACCAAAGGTTGACTCGGTCGGTCGCGCCGAGCGCTTCCGTGCTCCAGTAATCGAACGCGCCGCACCCTACGGGGAAAAAGTCCGCCTCACAGCTGCCGCCGTCGATTTGACAGAAGGTGCAGCCGTCGCCAGGCGTGGCGTTGCCGTCGTCGCACTGCTCGTAGGGACCGAGCGAGCCGTTGCCACAGACGTTGCCTCCGGCGCAGGAGAACGAGAGCGTGTAGGGACCGCTGTCCCCATCAAAGCCATCGACGATGATGTAGTAGTGGCGGCCCGCCTCAGCCGTGAACGTGACGCTCGCGTCGTCGTAGGCGAGGCAATTGCTAATCGGATCGCAGCCGCTCCCGAGCTCCTCCACCACGAAGAGGTCGAGGTCGATACCTGGACTAAGGCCGGAGAGCTCCGCGGTGACGGCTCCGGTTACCGGTGCGATGTACAGGTAGGAGTACTCTGGGCCGCTCTCGTCCCACGTCACACAGCCGTACGCGTTCACCACGTCGGTCGTGCCTCCGCTGCCCGTGTTCCAAGTGTCGCTAGCGGGGCAACCGATGATCAAATCCGGCACGCAGGCGCCGGCCTCGCTTAGGCACGCCGCCGAGCAGCCATCGCCTGCGGCTGCGTTGCCGTCGTCGCATTCCTCGCCCAGCCCGGCTTGGACCACGAGGTCTCCGCAGTACTCGACGTCGCAGCCCGATGAGCAACCGTCGCCGGAGCTCATGTCGCCGTCGTCGCACTCCTCACCGACGTTCACCACGCCGTTGCCGCAGAACCCGCCGGCGCACGAGAGGTTGATCGTGTAGCTCCCCACGGCATCGGCGAAGCCGTCGACGACGATGTTGTACGTCGTCCCAGCCGTCGCCATGAACGTGGCGGAGGTATCGCCGTAGGCGATACACCCCTCTGACGAGCAGGCGCCGCCGCCGAGCACGAAGACATCGAGATCGACGGTGAGGTCGGAGAGCGTCACCGTTACAGACCCGGTGCTCGGCGCAACAAAGAGGTAGCTGTACTCGGGACCGCTCTCATGCCACGACGAGCAGGAGTACCAGTTGACCACATCGGTCGCCCCGCCAAGGGCCGTGGAGTAGGAGTCGGTGGTGCCGCAGGGGATAATGTACTCGGGGGTGCAAGTGCCGCCCTCGAACTGGCAGGTGGCGGAGCATCTGTCGCCGGAAATGATGTTGCCGTCGTCGCACTCCTCGCCCCCGTCGATGACGCCGTTGCCGCACATGCCGGGTGGTAGCTCGATGGTGCAAGTGGAGGAGCAACCGTCGCCGGACATGGTGTTGCCGTCGTCGCACGCCTCGGCTCCCTCGCGGACGCCATTGCCACAGGCGGGCGGTGGTAGCTCGATGGTGCAAGTGGAGGAGCAACCGTCGCCGGACATGGTGTTGCCGTCGTCGCACGCCTCGGCTCCCTCGCGGACGCCATTGCCACAGGCGGGCGGTGGGGGCTCGTTGGTGCAGGTGGCGGAGCAGCCGTCGCCGGACATGGTGTTGCCGTCGTCGCACTGCTCGGCTCCTTCGCGGACGCCATTACCGCAGCCAGGAGCGGGGGGCTCGTTGGTGCAGGTGGCGGAGCAGCCGTCGCCGGACATGGTGTTGCCGTCGTCGCACTGCTCGGCTCCTTCGCGGACGCCATTACCGCAGCCAGGAGCGGGAGGCTCGTTGGTGCAGGTGGCGGAGCAGCCGTCGCCAGCGGTGGTGTTGCCGTCGTCGCACTCTTCGTCGGGATCGACGCGACCGTCGCCGCACATGGCCCCCGCCTCTTCGTCACAGGAGCCTGAGCAGCCATCGCCGGAGGTGATGTTGCCGTCGTCGCACTGTTCACCAGGTTCGAGGTCGCCATTGCCACAAACCGGTGGCAGCTCGTCGCTGCAAGTGGCGGAACAGCCGTCGCCTGCGGCGGTGTTGCCGTCGTCGCACTGCTCACCGGGCTCAAGCAGGCCATTGCCGCAGGCCTGAGGCACCTCGATGTTGCAAGTGGCCGAGCAGCCATCGCCGGAATCAGTATTGCCGTCGTCGCACTGCTCGCCACTCTGGACCAGCATGTCGCCGCACGATGCCGGCGGCGCCGGTGTGCTGCCGCACGCGGCCACGCAGGCAGCACACAAGAGCACAGCAACGACACGAGTCTTCTCCCCAAAGAGTCTCGACATCAGGCACCTCTTTCAAATGTTAGCCGCGACGCCATTGTGTACTCCTCAACTGCCGGAACTCGCAAGCAGTTCGCGACGGCGTGTGGTCGCCGTGGTCGCCGGCGGCGAGGTTCGGCGCCAGCCCTGACCGGCGCTGTTGTCGCGCTAGTCGATCTCACGGCCTGAACCGCCGCGGCCAGCGACTACGGCGTGCTCCGCGCCCAGATCGACATCGCACACCTCGCCCGAATCGCCAGAGCCGCGGCGGCATATACTTTCTCGCATGCAGGGGAAGAGACTCGTGGCGCAGCGCAGCATCACGCTCGATCTGTACGAGACCGACGCGGGGCACGCTGAGATCATCGCGCGCTTCCTCGACCCGTATCACCTCATCACGCTGGAGGTGACGCTCGATCCTGCGACGCGCACGGTGCTCGCGGCGGAGGCGGCGTATCCGAACGCGCCGTTTCACCGCGCCTGCCCGGCGGTGGCTGGGCGGGCGGCGTCGCTCGTCGGGCTGACCATCGGCCGCGGCGTGATGAAGGAGGTCGCCCGGCGGCTCGGCGGACCCGAGGGGTGCGTGCACCTGCGCGAGCTGGCGATGGAGGTCGTGAACTTTGCCGCGACGTCGCTGGTGGGGGCGGAGCACGGCTTCGGCATCATGTCGCCCGAGTTCAACCGACGGAGCGAAGCGGAGCGACGCACGCTGTCGCTGGCGGTGCTGCGGAACACCTGCGCGGCCTACCGCGATCCCGTGACCGAGGCCACGGGGAGCTCGTCATGATGCGGCGCTCGCGCTTTTTCGCAGTCGCGGCGCTCGCGCTCGGTGCGTGCGGCGGCGCGGCCCACGTGGCCACGGGCGCAGCGTCGGGCGCAGCGTCGGGCCAACCGCCGCCCGCTGCGACCTCGAACACCGACCTCGCCACGACGATCCTCGCGCGCCTCGATGAGGCCGCGGGTTGCGCGCGCGCACCGAGCGTCTTTTGTCTCGCGACGCGCGGCTGGGCGGACGGGGTGGCGGGCGAGATTCCTCCTGGGCGCCACCTCTTCGTCGGCGTGGCGCTCGCGCTCGTCGAGGAGGAGCCGGCCGGCGAGGCGCTCGAGCAGCCGATCCTCGTCGGGATGGGGCTGCGCCGTGATGGCGCTGCGCTCGCCGCGATGGTCGCCGAGCCGGAGATCAAAGATCGCGCGGCGGCCGAGCTGGTCGAGCGTACGCTCGCGGGCATCGTCGCCGTGCTCGAGACTCCTACGGCCGCCCCGGCCGGCGTGCCGGCACCGCTCTACGATTTTTTCGCTCCGCTCCCCGAGGTCGCGCCCTACGCGCTTGTCCGGGGCGCGCACGGCTGGAGCTTCGACGGCAGCGGGCAGACCACTGAGCTGCGCAAGGTCGGCAAGGTTTGGCTCGCCATCGAGATTCCCCACGAGGGGCCGCGCGGAATCTACCTGACGATTTTCACCGACCGCGTGCGGCGCGAGCCGTAGCGCGACGATGCCTGTGGAACTCCTGTTGCCACGTGGATCGGTGCTCGGCTGGCAGCCGACTGAACCGTTTCGACCCGCGCGGGGGATCGTCTCCGGCCACGCACAGACGATCTTCGCGCACTTCGCGCGGTCTGCTCGCGCCCCCGCCTGCACGCGCGAGCGGTGGGACACGCCCGACGGTGACTTCATCGACGTAGATATTCTCGCCGCGCCGCCGGGCGCACCGCGCGTGCTCATCCTGCATGGACTCGAGGGCTCGAGCCGCTCTGGTTACGTGGCGTCGGTGCTGCGGCTCTGCCGTGCGCGCGGGTGGGGCGCGGTCGCGCTGAACCTGCGCTCGTGCAGCGGCGAGCCGAACCGGCTGCCTGCCGCCTACCATGCCGGGGATACGCGCGACGTCACGTTTGCCCTCGCCGAGCTGCAGCGTCGTGGCGAGGGACCGCTCCTCGCAGTCGGGTTCTCGCTCGGCGCAAGCATGCTGCTCACGCATCTTGGCGACACGCGCGAACGTTCACCGCTCGTCGCTGCGGCCGTGGTCTCAGCGCCGTTCGACCTCGCAGCTGGCGTGAGCGCTGTCGATACCGGGCGTGGCCCCACCGCGCTCTACCGTCGGCGCTTCCTGCGCCGGCTGCGCAAGAAGGGACTCGCCAAGGCGCGCACGCACCCGGGCTTGCTCGACCGGCGCAGGGTGCGCAAGGCGCGGAGCCTGCTCGAGTTCGACGAGGCCGTCACCGCGCGGCTCTTCGATTTCACCGGCGCCGCTGACTATTACGCGCGCTGTTCGGCGGTCGCCGCGTTGCCCAACGTGCGGCGGCCGACGCTGCTGCTCTCGGCGGCCGACGATCCGCTGGTGCCGGGGCGCACCGTACCGGTCACCGTCGCGCGTGCGAACCCATACCTCGAGCTCCTGCTCACCGATCACGGCGGGCACGTCGGCTTCGTCGGCGGGACGATGCTGCGGCCCCGCTACTGGGCCGAGCAGCAGGTGGTCTCGTTCTTCGCGCATGCGCTCGCAGCCTCGGTCGGTGCGGCCGCTCTGCTCGACGTGGCCGCGGCGGCACCGGGGTGAGCCCGCCGATGGCGATGCTGCCGTTCGCCGAGGTCGCGGTGGGCCTGCCCGTGCCGGGGACCTTTCACTACCGCGTGCCCGATGCGCTCTCGGACGCGGTGCGCGTCGGCGTGCGTGTGCTGGTGCCGTTCGGTCGGCGTGGCGTGACCGGCGTGGTGCTCGAGCGCAGTCAGTCGGCGCCTGTGGAGGTCGACGCGCGTTCGATCACCCGCGTGCTCGACGAGTTGCCGGTGATCGAGCCCGCGGTGGTGGAGCTCTGTCGCTTCGTCGCCCGCTACTATGAGGCGCCGCCCGGCGAGGCACTTCGTCTCGCGACACCGTCGGGCACCCAGGTCGCGTCGCGGCTCGTCTTCCGGCCGACGGCAGCGGGACGCGCCGCGCTCGTCGGCGAGTCGACCGGTGCGCTCGAGGCGCGTGTGCGCCGCGGACTCTCGCAGGTGGCGGGCGCCGAGGCTGCGCGCGTGCCGATGGAGCTCCGCGCAGAGCTTGTGCGGCGCGGGTTCGCGGAGGAGGTCGAGGAGGAGGAGCGGGGGCGCACGCGGGGTCGCACGGTGGCGACCGTGCTGCTCGCGCGCGCGCCGACGCCCGAGGAGCGCACGCGGCTCGAGCGTGCGCCGCGCCGGCTCGAGATTTTGCGCGCGCTCGAGGCTGCGGGTGGGCCGATCGATCGCACGGCGCTCCCGGTCGCCGGGGCCGCGCTCGCCGCGCTCGTCGCGCAGGGCGTCGTGGTGCTCGGCACGCGCGAGGCCCGTCGGGATCCGTGGCGCGGCAGCATCGGTGAGTCGTCGGCGGACCCGCTCCCGCCGACACCAGAGCAGCAGGCCGCGCTCGAGAGCATCGCGCACGCGGTCGACGAGCGCGGGTTCCGCTCGTTCCTGCTCTTCGGCGTGACCGGCTCGGGCAAGACCGAGGTCTACCTGCAGGCGATCGCCCGCGTGCTCGCGCGTGGCCAGACCGCGATCGTGTTGGTGCCCGAGATTTCACTCACGCCGCAGCTCGCGTCGCGCTTCCGCGCGCGTTTCGGCGATCTCGTGGCGGTGATGCACAGCGGCCTCTCCGACGGCGAGCGCTTCGATGAGTGGCGTCGGCTGCACCGCGGCGACGCACGCATCGCGCTCGGCGCGCGGTCGGCGGTGTTCGCGCCGGTCAAGGACGTCGGCCTCATCGTGGTCGACGAGGAGCACGACTCGTCGTTCAAGCAGGAGGAGGGCGTCCGCTACCACGCGCGCGACGTCGCGTTGGTGCGTGCGCAGCAGGCCGGCGCGGTCTGCGTGATGGGCTCGGCCACGCCGTCGCTCGAGAGCTGGACCCTCGCCAGCGAGGGGCGGCACACGCTCGCGCGCATGGGGGCGCGGCCGGGCGCACGCCCGTTGCCTGAGGTCGAGCTGGTCGACCTGCGCACGTTTCGCGCCGATCCCGACTCGCTGCTCACCGCGCCGCTCGCCGCTGCGGTGGCGGCCACGCTCGCGGCCGGCGAGCAGACCATCCTCTTTCTCAACCGGCGCGGGTTCTCCACCTTCGTGATCTGCACCGGCTGCGGCCACTCGTTCCGCTGTGGCAACTGCTCGGTGTCGCTGACCTTCCACCGCGGCGTCGATCGCTTGCGGTGCCACTACTGCGGCCACAGTGAGCCGGTGCCGATCGCTTGCCCCGGTTGCGGCGGGCAGGCCACGATCCGCCGGCACGGCACCGGCACCGAAAAGGTCGAATCGGCGATCACGGCTCGGTTTCCGTCGGCGCGCGTGGCACGCCTCGATCGCGACACCGCTGCGGGCGACGGGCTGCGCAGCGTGCTCGACCGTGTGGCGCGGCGCGAGATCGACATCCTCGTCGGCACCCAGATGGTGACCAAGGGGCACGACTTCCCCGGCGTGACCTTGGTCGGCGTGCTGCTCGCCGACGCCGGCCTCGCGCTGCCCGACTTTCGCGCCGGGGAGCGCACGTTCCAGTTGCTCTGCCAGGTCGCCGGTCGCGCGGGGCGTGGCGATGTACCCGGTCGCGTGATCGTGCAGACGTACGATCCTTCGCATCCCGCGCTCGCTTGCGCGCAGCACCACGACTACGAGGCGTTTCAGGCCGCGGAGACGGCGGTGCGTGCCGAGCTCGGCTATCCGCCGCACGGGCGGCTGATCGCCGTACGACTCGAAGGTCATGACGACGTGGAGGTGCGGGCGGTCGCCGATGACCTCGCGGAGCGCGCCCGCCGGCAACTCGGTTCGGCGGCGGGCGTCGTCGTGCTCGGCCCCGCCGAGGCCCCGCTCGCGCGTCTAAAGGGTAAAACGCGCTGGCACCTCTGGCTCAAGTCGAGCGATCGCGTCGCGCTGCGGGCGTTCGCGCGCCGGCTGCTCGCGGGACTCGACACCGGGTCCGCCAAGGTGCGCGTCGTTCTCGACGTCGATCCGCTCTCCGCGATGTAGGCCGCAGGTCGCGTGCTAGGCTTCGCCGCGCCGTGTCGAACGGAATTCTCGTCGTCGCGCCGGCTCCTCTCGGCGACAGCCTCGCGCACGCGCTCCGTGCCGGCGGGCTCGGGCCGGTGACTGTTGGCGTTGGCGACGACGCTACGCTCGAGGCGTATGAGCACGCCCCGGTGCACGTGGTGGTCCTCGCCGCGTCGATCGAGCATGGCGACGCGATCGCGCTGGCCTCGGCGATGCGCGGGCTGCAGCCAGGGGTGCTGATGGTGGTGGTCGGCGACGAGGTGGGGCCGTTTCGGACCGCGCTCGACTCGTTCGGTTTCGGCGCGCGGCACTTCCTGCGTCGGCCAGTCGATGAGGCCGCGCTCGTCTACTGCGTGCGCGAGTGCCTCTTGCACGCGGCGCCGGCGACCGGCAGGGTCCCGGTCGTGACTCCGGCCTCGCCGGTGGACGACGGTTGGGAGGAGGTCGAGGCGTCGGTGTCCGCCGCGCGCTCGGCGCAGGCGCGTGGTGAGCCCGACGGCGACGACGTTCTCGATGAGCTCCTGCGCGAGGTCGTCGAGGATGCGATCGCAGCGTCGGCTGGCGCCGAGGAGTCGTCTGCGCGTGCGGTGGCGCGGGCGCTGGACGCCGGCGCTGCACCGGCGTCGCCGTGGCGTGAGCCGACGTTGATCCTGTCGGCCAGCGCGGCCGCCGCGGCGGTGGCTCCGCCCGCGGTGCCGAGCGTGGTGCCGAGCGCACCGCAGCGAAAGCCGGAAGCGCCGTCAAGCGAGGCGACCGTGGTGCGCGATCTCCGCCGCACGATGTCGCAGATCGAGCGTCGGCTGTTTGGCGGCGAGTCGCAGACCGTCGTCGCGATCGGGGCCAGCGCGGAGCTCGACGACCTCGACCTCGACCGCTTCGGCGTCGACACCCAGCCCGGGCTCGCAGCCGACCTGCCGGCCGTCGGCAGGCCAGCGCGACCGCCTGCCGGTGCGACCCCGGCGCCGACGCCTACCGTTGCACACCGCGCGCATGCGGAGCCGCGGCGCACGCCGGCACCGATCACCCGCAAGGGCGAGTTCGCCGAAGAGGACGCCGCGTTCCTCGTGGCCCGCTGTTTTCGCGAGCGCTTCACCGGGACGGTGCACTTCCACCGGGGCGACGCTGAGAAGACGATCTCGTTCGCCGAGGGGCGACCGGTCTTCGCCACCTCTAACCTCGCGCATGACCGCATGGGCGATCTGCTCTACCGCGAGGGGAAGATCACTCGCGAGCAGCACCACGAGAGCCGCACGGTGGTCGCCGAGACCGGCCGCCGCCTCGGCGAGGTGCTGGTCGAGCTCGGGTTCCTCAAGCGGCGCGAGCTCCTGCCGGCGGTGCGGCGGCACCTCGAAGACATCGCGTACTCGCTCTTCGGCTGGGACTCGGGCAGCTGGGAGGCGCGTGGCGGCACCGGCGTGGGCGAAGAGAAGATTCGGCTGACCACGCATCCCGCCGCGATGGTCATCGAGGGCGTGCGACGGAAGCTGGAGCGCGAGCGGCTGCAGCGTCTGCTCGGTGGCGAAAACGCGATCGCGATCCCGAGGCCGCGCGCTGAGTTCGACGCCGGGCTTGTCGAGGTCGAGTTCGATCCCGGCGAGCGCCGAGTGCTTGCGCTGCTCGACGGTCAACGGTCGGTCGCCGTGCTTTCGGCGCAAGCGGGCGTCGCGCTCGAGACCGTCATGCAGCTCACCCACGCGCTGCTCGCGCTCGGGCTCGTACGGCTTCAGGTCGCGCCGGGCGCATCCGACACCGCGCGCGAGCGCAAGACCTCGCCGGCGCTCGTCGGTGGCGGTGACCTCGCGATCGACCGCGAACGGATCCTCGCGAAGCACGCGCATGTCGTGGAGGGGGACTACTTCACGGTGCTCGGCGTGCGCCGCGACGCCACGCTGTTCGAGCTGCGGCGGGCGTGGGAGGCGGGGCGCAAGGACTACGCCGACGAGGCGTTCCCGGTCGAGCTGCAGCGCGAGCTCGCGACACCGCTCGCCGAGATCGCGACCCTGCTCGACGAGGCGTTCCGGTTGCTGCGTGATGACGAGGTGCGGCGTGCCTACTTGTCGAGCCTGACCGCGGCGCTCGAGTCGAGCGAGCCGAGCGCCGCGTCGCGCACGGAGCAAGCCGAGCCGGCGCCGGAAGAGTTCTCGTGAGCCCGCGGTTGCGCATCGCGTTTTTTGGCTCGCCCGAGTTCGCGGTGCCGACGCTGCGTGCGCTGCTCGCCCTGCACGACGTCGTCGTCGTGGTGACGCAGCCCGATAAGCCTGCGGGGCGCGGGCGCGAGCTCCTCGCGCCGGCGGTCAAGTCGGTGGCGCTCGCGGCGGCGGTGCCGGTGCTGCAGCCGGTCTCCGCACGCACCGAAGAGTTTCTGCGCGAGCTGACCGAGCTCGCACCCGAGGTCGCTGTGGTCGTGGCCTACGGCAAGATCCTGCCGCAGGCGGTGCTCGACGTGCCGCGCCACGGCTGTCTCAACGTGCACGGGTCGCTGTTGCCGCGCTACCGCGGCGCAGCGCCGATCCAGCGCGCGATCCTCGACGGCGAGTGCGAGACTGGCATCACGATCATGCGGCTCGACGTTGGGATGGACACCGGGCCGATGCTGTTCGCACGTCGTGTGCCGATCGCGCCTGACGACACCGCGGGCACGCTCGCCGCTCGGCTCGCGGAGCTCGGCGCCGACTTGATGCGCGAGGCGCTCGAGCGATTGCAGGCCGGCACGCTCGCCGAGACCGCGCAGGACGCTACGCTCGCGACGCTGGCGCCGCGCCTCGGCAAGGAGGACGGCCGGATCGACTGGACGCAACCCGCAGCGCGCGTCGTGGACCGCGTGCGTGGGGTCGATCCTTGGCCGGGCGCGTTCACGCTGCTCGCCGGCGAGCCGCTCAAGGCGTGGGGTGCAACGGGCGCGCCCGGAGCGGGCGTGGCCGGCACGGTGCTTGGTGTTGGCGAGCAGGGGCTCGTCGTCGCGTGCGGCGAGGGCGCCGTCGCGCTGCGTGAGCTGCAGCTGCCGGGGCGCAAGCGGATGCCGGCGCGCGGCCTCGTGGCCGGACGACCGATCGCGCCGGGGACGCAGCTCGGGAGCGCCGCATGAGCTCCGCCCGCGATGTCGCACGCGAGGTACTCCGGCGCGTTGAGCAGGAGGAGGCGTACTCCGGGCTCGCGCTCGCCGCCGAGCTCGAGCGCGCGGCCCTCGGCCAGGCCGATCGCGGCCTCGCCACCGAGATTGTCTACGGCGTGCTGCGCCACCGCACGCGCCTCGACCGCGCGCTCGCGTCGTGCGCCGCGCACGGCAAGCTGCAGCTCTCGCTCCCCGCGCTGATCGCGCTTCGCGTGGCGGCCTACCAGCACTTCGATCTCCGCGTTCCTGATCACGCGGTGGTCAACGACGCCGTGGGGGCGATTCGCGAGGTGGCCGGTGACAAGGTCGCGTCGTTCGCCAACGCGCTGCTCAGGCGCCTCTGCCGCGATGGCGAGCCGCCGCCGCCGCCAGCCACCGACGTGGTGAGCGTGCTCGAGCTGGTTCACTCGGTGCCGCGCTGGCTCGGGGCACAGCTCATCGCTGCCGTCGGCGCGAAGGAGGCGGTCGCGGCTGCTACCGTCTGGAACCGCCCGCCACCGGTCACGCTGCGCGTGGTTCGGGGCACGCGCGACGAGCTGGCCGCGCGCGTGCGCGAGGACCGGCCCACCGCAACCGTCGAGGTCTCGCCGCTCCTCGCCGAGGCGCTGCTCGTGCGCGGTGGCGGCGCGCCCGAGACGCTGCCGGCATTTCAGGACGGCACCTGCACCGTACAGGACCTCGGCGCGCAGCTCGTCGGCCGGCTCTGCGATGCTCGCGACGGCGAGCGTGTACTCGACGCCTGCGCCGGCGTGGGCGGCAAGGCGACCCACCTGTTGCAGCTCGCGCGGGTCGAGGTTCACGCCGTCGATGTCTCCGAGCGCAAGCTCGACCTCGCGATGCAGGCCGCCCGGCGCATGCGGCTCGAAGCCGGTCTTCGCGTCATCGTGTGCGACCTCACCGCGCCACCGCCCGGCGCGCTCGCCGACGACTACGATCGCGTGCTGCTCGACGCGCCCTGCTCGGGACTCGGCGTGCTCCGTCGTCACCCCGAGACGCGCTGGCGTCGTCGCCCGGCGGACTTGCCGCGCCTCGTCGAGCTGCAGGCCCGGCTGCTCGACGCGCTCGCGCCGCGCGTTCGTCTGGGTGGCGTGCTGGTCTACAGCGTCTGCACCTTCCTCAACGAGGAGGGGCCGGCGCAGGTCGATCGTTTCCTCGCCGCGCACCCCGAGTTCGAGCCCGCGCCGCCGCCAACGGCGGTTTCCGGCGTCGAGTTCGCGCCCGTGCTCGACGAGCGCGGACACCTGCTCACCTGGCCACATCGGCACGACGCCGACGGTTTCTTCGCCGCGCGCTTTCGGCGCCGTCCGGTCTGAGCAGGCTGCGTGCTACGGTTCGCGCACGATGTCCGCGCGGCCGTTGCTCATCGCCCCGTCAATCCTAAGCGCCGACTTCGGCCGGCTCGCCGACGAGGTTCGCGCGATCACCGTCGGTGGCGCCGACTACGTGCATGTCGACGTGATGGACGGGCACTTCGTCCCGAACCTCACCATCGGTCCGCCGGTGATCCGCGCGGTGCGCGCCGCGACCCACCTGCCGCTCGACGTCCACCTCATGATCGAGCAGGCCGATCGCTGGATCGACGAGTACGCCGACGCGGGCGCCGACCTCATCTGTGTCCACGCCGAGGCCTGTCCCCACCTGCACCGCACCATCCAGGCGATTCGCTCCCGCGGCAAGCGTGCGGCGGTAGCGCTGAACCCCGCCACCCCCGCCGGCGCGGTCGACTACGTCCTCGATCAACTGGCGATGGTGCTGGTGATGAGCGTGAACCCCGGCTTCGGCGGGCAGGCGTTCATCGACGGCGTGCTGCCGAAGATCACGGCGCTCCGGCAGGAGGCCGATCGCCGCGGACTTGTGCTCGATATCGAAGTTGACGGTGGCGTAAAGGTCGACAACATCGACGTGATCACCCGCGCCGGCGCGAACGTGATCGTGTCGGGGTCAGGGATCTTTGCGACCAAGGACTACGGCCAGACCATCGCCGAGCTCCGTCGTCGCGGCGAAGCGGCACGCGCGTAGCCGATCGCTGACGGCGGGTCGGCTCGCGCAGTCGGGCTGAAACTAGAACGGGCCGAAGAGGTCGCGCAGCGGCACGTCGAGCGCGGTGGCGATCTTGAACAGCGATGAGATCGACGCCGACGACTCGGCACGCTCGATCTGCGAGAGCAGCGAGACCGATAGGTTGGTGCGCCGCGCGGTCTGTTTGAGCGTGAGCCCGTGGGTCTTGCGCAGCTCGCGGATCGTCCGCCCGATGGTGAGATGAAGCTCCTCCTCCTTGCGGAGGACGAGCCCCTTCTTCTTGGCGATGCGGCGGAGCACCGCGCGCAGCTCGTCGGTCGAGAAGGGCTTGCGCAGGTAGGCCGAAACGTCGTGCTCGATCGACGCGGCGGCCGTATCGAGGGTCGGGTGGCCGGTCATGATGACGATGGCGAGGTCGTCGTCGGCCCGGCGGAGCTGCTCGACGAGGTCCATGCCGGAGAGCTTCGGCATCATCAGGTCGATCAGGGCGAGGTGGTACCCGCCCGCCTCCACCTCGGCCATCGCCTTGGTGGGATCGAGGATGCAAGTGACCTCGTACCCCTCGGAGGCGAGGAAGTCTTCGAAGTACTCACAGATGTCGGTGTCGTCATCGACGACGAGAATCCGCATTGTGGCTTCCTGGCCGAGGTCGAGAAAAGAGCAGTCGGGGCGAGAGGATTTGAACCTCCGACCTTACGGTCCCGAACCGTACGCGCTACCAGGCTGCGCTACGCCCCGAAAGTGCAATTGCAGCGGCAGGGATAGACGAGCCCCCGAGGGGTGTCAAGGAACATATGGGCGACGTGGCGGGGCGCGATGGCGCGATCCGAGGCGCGATCCGAGGCCGAGCAGGATGAGTAGGACGAGGAGGCCGCGGGCGCTGCGGCTCGGCTCATCGGCGCGCGCGATGCGGCAGTCGCAGCCGGTCGGTGTGGACGGCGGGGCGGTCACGCACACGCCGGCCGCGCAGACCTCGCCGGTCGCGCACTCGTCGTCGGTGGTGCAGGGCAGGCACGCGCCGGCTTCGCAGCCGTTGGGGCAGAGGAACGCGGGCGGGTCGGTGCACGCGCCTACGCCATCGCAGACGCCGAGGTCGATGAGCATCGCCGAGTCGCAGCGGCGCTCGGAGCAGGTCGTGGCGCTGTCGGGGTATGCGCACGCATCGGCGGTGGTGCGGTTGCACGTGCCGGCGCAGGCGCTGCCGTCGCTTGCGCACGCTGCACGACCGCCGCGTGGCTCGCCGAGCACCTTGGTGCAGTCGCCTTCGCGCCCCGCCTCGCCACACGCCTCGCACTGGCCCTCACAAGCCGAGTCGCAACACGCGCCGTCGACGCAGAAGCCGCTCGCGCACGCGCCGTCGTCGGCGCAGGGGGCGCCGGTGGCGAGCGTGAGCACGCACGCGCCGGCCTGACAGAAGTGCTCGCTCGCGCAGTCGGCGTGCGTGACGCAGTCGCCCGAGCAGGCGAGGCCGTCGGCGGCGCAGGAGAAGGGCGTGCACGCGACGGTGGTCTCAGCGGGGCAGGCCCCCGCGCCGTCGCAGCCGGCGGCGACGGTTGCGAGCGCGTCGAGACAGCTCGCGGTGCGGCATGCAGTGTCGGTGTCGGGGAAGGCGCAGCCCGCAGCGTCGGTGCCGCCGCACGCGCCGCCGCACCCGCTGTCGTCGTCGGCGCAGGCGGTTCGTGCGCCGCGCGGCGCCCCGACGATCGGCGTGCAGCTCCCTTCGGTGCCCGGCTCGGCGCACGCCTCGCACTGCAACGGGCAGGCACTGTCGCAGCAGACCCCGTCGACGCAGTGCCCCGAGAGGCAGTGGCGATCCGCCGGGCAGCTCGTCCCGTCGTCGAGTCGGCCGGTGCACGCGCCGTCGACGCAGTACGCGGTCGCGACGCATTCTCCGTCGGTGACGCAGGCGCCAAGGCAAGCGTCGGCGCCGCAGACAAAGAGCTCGCAGCTCAAGCTGGCGGCGAGCGGGCAGTCGATGGAGCTGCCCTCGCAGGTGACGGCGGGCACGCCTGTGCCGCCCGCGCAGCTCGCGGCGCGACAGGGGGCGCCGGCGCTGGCGAGCAGGTCCGGAGGGCATGCGTCGGTCGCGCCGGCGCAGGACTCGGCAAGGTCGCAGAGTCCTGCTGAGGCGCGGCATACGATCGTGGCGTCGAACTTGGCGTCGGTGGGGCAGCTGTCGTCGCTACCGCTGCAGCTCTCGGCCGCGTCGCAAAGGTCGACGGACGCGCGGCAGACGATGGTGCCGTCGGCTTTGGCGTCGACTGGACACGCGTCGGCCGTGCCGGAGCAGGCGTCGGCGAGGTCACACGGTCCGACGGCGACGCGGCAGATCGTCGTCGGCGTGGCCTTGGCGTCGGTCGGGCAGACGTCGTCGTCGCCAGAGCAGACTTCCGCTGCATCGCAGAGATCGGCGGGCGCACGGCAGAGGGTGGTGACGGCGGCCTTGCCGTCGGCGGGGCAGGTGCTGTCCGCGCCTGAGCAGGACTCGGCGAGGTCGCACGCGCCGGCTTGCGGTCGGCACTCGGTGGCCGCGGGCACCATGGCGTCGGCGGGGCAGACGTCGTTGGTGCCCGAGCACCACTCGGCGAGGTCGCACGCGCCGATGGCTGCGCGGCAGATCGTCGTCGGTGAGGCCACGGCGTCGGCGGGGCACGCATCGCGCAGTCCGGTGCAGGTCTCCACGACATCGCAGGGACCGGTGGGCGCGCGACAGACGGTCGCCGGCGGCGCCTTGGCGTCGACGGGGCACGCGTCGGCTGTGCCCGAGCAGAACTCGACTGCGTCGCACGGCGCGGCGGCGGCGCGGCAGCTCGTCGTCGGTGGCGCCTTGCTGTCGGCGGGGCAGGTGTTGTCGACGCCCGAGCAGGACTCGGCTGCATCGCAGAGACCGACGGTGGGGCGACAGACCGTTGCGGCAGCAACCTTGGCGTCGGCCGGGCAAGCGTTGGTCGCGCCGGTACACGACTCGGCGAGATCGCAGGCGCCAACCGGTGCGCGGCAGATCCTCGTCGCGCCGGCCAGCGCGTCGATGGGGCAGGCGTCGGTGGTGCCGGTGCAGGTCTCCGCTGCGTCGCACAGATCAGTGGCGGCGCGGCAAACCGTTCGCTCGGCGACCTTGGCGTCGAACGGGCAGGCGTTGTTCGTCCCGGTGCACGCATCAGCGAGGTCGCACAGGTCGGCGGCGGGGCGGCAGGTCGTCGCTGCAGCGACCCTGGCATCGGCGGGGCAAGCGGTGCCCGTCGACACGCAGCTCTCGGATTGATCGCAGTCACCCGCCGCAGCGCGACACAGCACCGTCGGCGCGACGGCCACCGATAGTGGTGCACACACACCGTTCGCGCCCGCGGTCTGGGTCGACGAGCAGGCCATGCAGTCGCCAGCCGCGC
Organism: Myxococcales bacterium; assembly: GCA_009692535.1. Taxonomy (GTDB): domain Bacteria; phylum Myxococcota_A; class Polyangia; order Haliangiales; family SHYZ01; genus SHYZ01. The sequence goes on along the minus strand of SHYZ01000013.1, from coordinate 15,249 downwards.
TGCCGCCACAAGCGGTGTTGCAGCAGACGCCGTCGGCGCAAAAGCCGCTCGTACACTCCGCGGCGTCGACACACGATGCGCCGTTCGCGTAGGTGACGTGCCCGACGAACCCTGCGCCCTCGAGCGCATTGCCATAAGGGAACGGTCCGATTGCGGTTGGTGCGCCCACGAGCGTGTCGCGTCCCGAGAGCGCGACCGCCGCGCCGAACTGGTCGCCGGTGCTGCCGTCGCCTGCGGTTAGGCGAACGTCCTCGGACCAGGTCGTGCCGGTGCGCAGGAACACCGTGGCGGACCCTTGCGCGAGGTTGGCTCCAACGGTGTCGTTGGCCGCGCCGATGAGTGCGAGGTCGCCCGAGAGCGCCACACTCGCACCGAAGCCATCGCCGGGCGCGCCGGAGCTGGTCGTGAGTTGGGCCTGCTCTGACCAGCCTGCGGCACTGCGAACAAACAGCGTCGCCGAGCCCTGATCGACGGCGGTGCCGATGTCGGCGGCGGGGGCGCCGACGAGCGCGCTGTCGCCGGAGAACGCCACGCTCGCGCCAAGGCCATCGCCGCTCGCGCCGGTCGACGATACGAGCTGTGCTTCGAGCGACCAACTCGTGCCGCCGCGGACGAACACGAATGCCGACCCTTGGTCAGCGCGCGAGCCGACGTCATCACCGGCGGCGCCGACGAGGGCGTTCTCTCCGACCAGCGCGACGCTCGTGGCGAAGTGGTCGTTCGCCGCGCCGCCAGTATCGAAGAGCTGGGCTTGGGCAGACCAGCTCGTGCCGCTGCGGACGAACACGAACGCCGAGCCGCAGTTGGTGGCCAGACCGATCGTGTCGCCCGGTGCCCCGACGAGCGCGGTCTCGCCCGAGAGCGCGACGGCACCGCCGAGGCCGTCGAACAGCGCACCGCCGCTTGCGATGAGTCGCGCCTGCTGGAACCAAGTCGTCCCGCTGCGTAGGAAGACATAGGCCGCGCCGCGTCCGTCGTTTGCCCCGTCCGCGCCGATGAGGGCGGTGTCACCGTCGAGCGCGATGCTGACGCCGAAGTTGTCGTACGCGGCCCCGTCGTCCGCGGTGAGGCGAGCCTGCCGCGACCAGGTCGTGCCGGTGCGAACGAAGACGGTCGCCGAGCCCTGATCCTCCTCGGCACCGACATCGTCCGCGACGGTGCCGACGAGCGCGGTGTTCGCGGAGAGGGCCACGCTGTGGCCAAAGCGGATCGCGTTCGTGCCGAGGCCTCGAGAAAACTGCGCCTGCTGGAAGTAGCTGGCGGTGAGCGGCTGGTAGTCGAAGACGCAGGCCGAGCCTTGGTCCGGGTTCACGCCGATGTCGTCGCGGGGCGCGCCGACGAGCAGGGTGCGGCCCTGCAGCGCGACGGCTGCGCCGAAGCTGTCGCGGTCGGCGAGGGCGCCAGGGAAGAACGCGCCGGCAAATACGCTGCCGGCGTACTCCTGCTTGAACCAGTAGTCGGCGCGTCGCTCAAAGAGGTACGCTGAGCCGCTGTCGGTGGCGCCGGCGTCTGCCTTGCCCACGCCGATGAGCGCGAGGTCGCCTGAGAGCGCGACGCTGGTCCCAAACTCGTCGCCAGCCTCGAGTGTGGCGACGAAGAGCCGCTGCTGCGCGGCCCAAGTTGTGCCGGTGCGAACGAAGACGAAGGCCGCGCCGACGTCGGTCACGCCACCCTGGTCTGCGCCGGTGGCTCCGACGACCGCGGAGCTGCCGTCGAGCGCCACGCTGTGGCCGAAGAAGTCACGCGGCGCGCCGTCGACGGAGAAGAGCCGCTGCTGGAGCGTCCACGACCCGCCGCTGCGCACGAAGAGGTAGGCCGCGCCCTGATCGGCGTTGGCGCCGACGTTGGCCAGGCGGGCACCGACGAAGGCTGAGTCACCGTCGAGCGCGACGCTGCAGCCAAAGTCGTCGCTAGCCGCGCCGAAGTCGAGTCGCTGCTGTGGGGTCCAGATGGTGCCGGTGCGGAGGAAGACGGTGGCCGAGCCTTGGTCGAGGTTGCCCGCGACGTCGTCTGCGCGCGCGCCGATCAGCGCGGAGCTGCCGTCGAGCGCGACGCTGCTGCCGAAGTGGTCGCCCGCCGCGCCGTCGAGTTGGGTGAGCTTTTGCTGCTGCGACCAGAGGAAGCCGCTGCGGGTTAAGACATACGTCGCGCCTTGGGCAGGATTTCCGCCGACGGTGGCATCGGTCGCACCGATGAGCGCGGTGCTGCCATCGAGCGCGACGCTGCTGCCAAAGTGGTCGCCGGCTGCGCCGTCTGCGGCGACGAGGCGGGTCTGCTCGAACCACGCGCCACCGATGCGGCGAAAGTAGTAGACCGACCCTTGCGCCGCGTTGGGCCCGACGGTGTCGTGCGGTGCGCCGACGAGCGCGGCGTCAACCGAGAGTGCGACGCTCGCGCCGAACTGATCGTCGGCCGCGCCCTCGCCAGCGACCGCAGGTCCGATGCGCTGGTCCTCCAGGTAGACGAGCGGGTCGATCGCGATCGGCCACATTGCGCCGCGCACATCGACGGCGAGCGTCACGCCGCCCGCGGTGACGCCAAAGTGCGCGGGCAGATTTCTACCCGTGGCGTCGGTCGCGGCGAGCTCGGCGTAGGTGAAGGCGTGGGCTCCGTCGGCGCTCGCGAGACGGACGGCGCCCTCGGCGAGCGCGGGCACGAACCCCGGCGTGTCGAGCGCGAGCAGGAGGTCGCCGTCGCAGTGCGCGGGTTCGCCAGCGCGGTCGCGGGCGATGTCGAAGCCCTGCTCGAGACCGAGAGGGCCGTTGGTGTACCACTCGCTTACGCGGAAGCCGGCGCCGACCTGACGGTCGAGCGTGATCCGGTTCGGTGCACGATCGACACGCGGCGCGGCGGGCCCGATGGCGGCGGCGAGGGCGCCACAGCGGAGCTCGCGCGCGTCGAGGCGACCGTCGAGCCCCGCGCCGCGGAGCGCGACGCCACGTCGGTCGAAGCGACCCTCGAGGCCGCCTGCCGCGTTGTCGATGAGCAGCGTGGTCTGCTCCGCACGGGCGTGATAGCGGGCGTCGCTCGCACCATCGGCTTGGCGCGCGGCGATCCACGCGCTGCGGAGCGCGGGCGGCGCGTCGGCGAGCGTCGTGGCGCGGCTGTCGCCGACGGCAGGCGCGCGCAGCGTCGGTTCATGCGACCGGCGGAGCGCGGCACGCTCGGGCACGAACTCAAGCGCGAGAACGGCACCGACGGCGACGACGGCACCGACGGCGAGCGGTAGGAAAAGGCGGAGTCTTGTGCGACGGAAGATCAACGGAGCCGTATGGGTAGTTTGAGCATGATCCCGGACTCGATGAAACCGCCGGTCTCCGCGATGTGACCGAAGCGCAGATACGGCACGACGCCCGCGACGACGAACAGCGTCGCCTGTACGCCGAAGCGCGGCGGCGTGATGCGATCGAGCTCCACGGTCGCGCCGGCGCCAAGCCCGATGCCGAACGCGAGCGGCGTCTCGAGCCCGAGCTCCGCTTCGAGCCAGAGTCGTCCCCCACCGCGAACGGCATGGCCCAGACCGCCGGCGGCGATCCCGAGAATCAGCGGCGCGTCGGAGCCTGCGTGGCGCACTAGTGATAGCTCGGCACCGGTGGCGGCGAACCAGCTATCCTCAACGAACGTGGCGGCGGCAATCGGTCCAATCGTAAGGTGCGTGCCGGCGAGCTCGCCGGGGCCAGCGTCTGCTCGAGCGTGGGGACTCGCGTGAGCGCTCGCGCCCGGTGCGGTACAGAAGGCGGCGCAGACGAGCGCGGCCACGACGGCGCATACGTCTCGGGACCCGAGTACCGCCCCACAAACCGGCGCCTTCATCGTGCAGGTTGACCAGGCCAAGGGACGCGGCACGCGACGCGCGCCCGACGAGGTGACGGTAGCACCCGGCCTCGAGCCGGTCTATCACGCGCTCCGCGAGCAGCCGATCTTTGGCGACCTCCCTGACGGCGTGCTCGCCAGCGCGGTGAACCGCGGTGAGCTCACGATCCGCCGCTACTGGCGTGACGACCTCGTCACCGACGCGGCCACGCTGGCGGCCGAGGGGCCGCGCGTTCACCTGGTCAGGACCGGGCAGCTCGCGGCGGCTGTGTTTCCCGCGGGCCTCCTCGCCGAGGAGCGGCGCGACGCGGCCGGCGTGACCGAGGAGGAGAAGCGGCAGAAGATCCGCGCGCGCGGGCCGCTCATCCGGCTCGCGGAGAAGAACCTCGCGACTTTCGGCGAGGGGGAGCTCTACAACTCGACCGCGCTCGCCGCCGTGGATCACGAACTCGGCGGGGATCGACTCGCGTGCTACGCGGTCGCGCCGTCGGACGTCATCGTCGCGGACGCGCAGTGGCTCGGTGAGCTCGCGGTGGCGTTCCCCAGGTTCGGGTCGCGGCTCCGTCGCGCGCTCGACGCGCTCTCGCTGCGGCTGCGCTCGGTCTCCGGCGCGAAGCAGGAGGTGCTCGACTTCTTCGTGCGCCACGGGCTCTCCGTCGCCACGACGATGCGCGTCCGGCAGGTCGATCGCTGTATCGAGTGCAAGGAATGCGAGCGCGCGTGCGAGGAGCGCTACGGGCACAAGCGGCTCGAGATTCACGGGCCACGGCTCGGGATGCTCGACTTCGTCTACGCGTGCCGCACCTGCACCGATCAGCGGTGCGTGAGCCCTTGCCACTACGACAGCATCAAGTTCGACGCCGACCGCGGCGAGGTGGTGATCAACGAGGCGAGCTGCACCGGCTGCGGCGCGTGCGCCGAGGCGTGCCCGTACGGCTCGATCGAGATGGTCAACCTGTTCGACCCGAAGGAGCAGCTCTTTCGCGTGCGGCTCGAGGGGAAGTACGCGCTCGGGCATGGCGAGGGAGCGGGGCGCGCGCTGCCCGCGCTCGAGATCGCGTCGAAGTGCGATCACTGCGCGGCATTTAGCGATCAGGCCTGCGTCTCGCGCTGTCCGACGGGGGCGCTGATCGAAATCACACCGGCTGAGCTGTTCCGTGATGACGGCGCGCTCGCGAGCGCCGGCGCGCGCGCTGGATTCGAGCACACGATGATCCGGTCCGTCGGCGAGATCCACCCGACCGCGCCGTTCGAAAAGGGGCTCGGGATCGTGGATGGCGCGGCGGCGCGGGTGAGCCGCCGGCGCGTGAGCCCGCTCCTAATGTGGGGCCTCGGGCTCGCCGGCTTTTTCGGCGCGCTCGTCGAGATCGTGCTCCGCCTTCGAGCGCCGACCTGGTCGCTCGAATACGCGTGGCACCGCATGGAGGGACTCGAGCCGGGGATCGCGCGGCTCAAGGTCGGCTACAACCCCGGCTCGGACCTCGCCGTCGTCCTCGGCATCAGCGGGGTCGTGCTCCTCGTCATCGGCATGCTCTACCCGATGCGGAAGCGCTGGCGCTGGCTTGCTCGCATCGGCTCGAGCGCGGCGTGGTTCGATCTGCATATCGCCGGCGGCGTGCTCGGTCCGCTCTACGTGACGTTGCACAGCTCGCTCAAGCTCGACAACTGGGTGTCGATCGCCTTCTGGTCGATGATTCTCGTCTTGCTCTCGGGGATCATCGGGCGCTACCTCTACACGCAGGTCCCCGAGCTGCTCCACGGAGGCGAGCTCGAGGAGGTCGACCTCGGTCGCGCGCTGCTCGCCTGGCGTGGGCAGTACCCCGACGCGGTTGGGTGGCTCGAGCAGGAGGCGTGGCACTACCGCGCACGGTTGCGCGCGGCAGCGGCGCGCGGCGGGGTTGTCTACGCGCTCGGCTGGATGATCGCCGACGACTTTGCGCGGCCGGCGCGGTGGCTGCGTCGGCGTGCGCTGCTCGTGCATGCGGGCGCGCCGCCGCCGGTGAGGCGCGAGCTTCGGCGGCTGGTCGGGCGCGTGCTGCTGCTCGAGCGCCGCCGCGCGCTCGTGCCGCGCGTCCACGGGATGCTGTTCCAGTGGAAGAAGGTCCATGTGCTGTTCACGTTCGCGATGATGGCGGTGACGGTGGTCCACATCGTTGTCGCGTTGACGTACTCGATGTAGGACGCGAAGATGGGCCCGCGCCTCGATGCGCCGACGCCTCGCCCTCCTGGCACTCACCTGGCTAGTGCTCGTCGGACGGGCGCGTGCGCAGAGCGACTTCTTTGGCAGCTCGCCGGGACCGCTCGCGCAGAGCCATGCCGGGCTCGAGGGACAGGACAAGTGCGACTCCTGCCACACCGGCGGCAAGGGACTCTCCGCAGCAAAGTGTCTCGACTGCCACGATCACGCTGACCAGAAGTCGAAGATCGCGTCGGGGCGGGGGCTGCACACCTCCTCGTCGGTCGCGGGGCGCCCTTGTTGGACCTGCCACCTCGATCACAAGGGGCGCGGGTTCGATCTCACGGGCTGGGCTGCGCTCGGCGGACCCGACCGCTTCAACCACGACCTCGCCGACTTCCCGCTGCGCGGCAAGCACGCGACGGTCGCCTGCAACGAGTGCCACCAGCGCAGCAACCGGCAGGGGCTCAAGCTCTACCTCGGCGAATCGCAGGTCTGCGGCGCGTGCCACAAGGCCGACCAGCCGCACCGCTTCGAGCGGCCCGCGCTCCTCGAGTGCGGGCGTTGTCACGGCGAGGTGGCGTGGAAGCCGGGCAAGAAGGTGCTCAACTTCGACCACGACGATCGTGCGCAGGCGGCATTTCCCGTCGAGGGCGCGCACGACGCGGTGGCGTGCGCGCGCTGCCACCCGCGCGCCGAGTTCAACCTCGAGCGTGACGTGTCGGAGTGCTCTGCGTGCCACGAGAGTCCGCACGCAGGGCACCTCTTCTCGAAGCCGTCCTGCAGCAAGTGCCACGCACCGACGCACGGCTCGTTCGCCGCGCCAGAGTTTGATCACGACAAGCGGACGAAGTTCGCGCTTGAAGGCCAGCACAAGAAGGAGCCGTGCGCGTCGTGCCACGTGGCGGGCGTGATGACGCCGCCCGAGCGCGCGTGCGAGAGCTGCCACGCCGACGAGTCGCGCCACCGTCGGCGCTTCGAGGCGTTCGGTTCACCGCCGGCGTGCGCGACCTGCCATCCGTCGAATGCGTGGAAGCCGACCGCGTTTGACCACGCGAAGAAGACCCGCTTCGCGCTGACTGGAAAACACGCCGAGACGACCTGTCGGAAGTGTCACCGCGGTGAGCGTCCCGACGACTTTGAGCGCTTCGATGCCGCGAAGGTCGGCTGCATCGGGTGCCATCAGCACACCAAGGTGCACGAGGGGCGGTTCCAAGACGGCGAGTGCCTCACCTGTCATCAGATGGGCGGCTCCGTCGAGGCGGCCGAGGGAGCGCGCGAGATGTTTCATGGCGAGGACGCGCGGTTTCCGCTCGTGCTCGGGCACGCGAAGGTGCCGTGCGTGAAGTGTCACGAGGGGGACCGGTTCACCGGGCTCTCGCTCGAGTGCGGCGACACGTGCCACGAGGACAAGCTACACAAGGGGTCGCTCGGGAAGCAGTGCTCGCGCTGTCACACCGGCGGGAGCTTCAAGGCGCTGGCGTTCGATCACGCCAAGGACTCGCGCTACCCGCTCGTCGGCCTGCACGAGAAGGCGGCGTGCGCGGCGTGTCACGCGGAGCGAAAGTACAAGCCGACGCCCACGCGCTGCGGCGACGCGGCCTGTCATGCCGACGACGATGCGCACGGTCGCAAGCTCGGCATGCGCTGCGAGAAGTGTCACCGCGAGAGCGGCGAGAACGTCTTTCAGCACAACAAGCAGGCGGCGTTTTCGCTGACCGGCACGCACCTCGACGTGACCTGCAAGACCTGCCACTCGTCGCTCGAATTCAAGCCGCGCCCGAAAACCTGTTTCGGCTGTCACCCCGAGCCGAAAGTGCACGAGGGGCGGTTCGGCATCGGCTGCGACGGCTGCCACGACACCGTCGCGTGGCAGCGGATCAAGCCGATCCACGATGTGGGGAGCTTCTCGCTCGGCGGTGCGCACAACGGCGTGGACTGTCGAACCTGCCACGCCGATGCACGCCCGCTGGCGGGGACCGGCGAGAACTGCGCGAGCTGTCACCGCGCCGACGATCTCCACGCCGGCTCGCTCGGACCGCGCTGCGGCGACTGCCACGGGCAGTGGGCGTTCGCGCCGGCGCGCTTCGATCACACGACGGTCGGCTGCGACCTCATGGGCCAGCACCGCACGCTCCCCTGCCTCGACTGCCACAAGGCGGGCAGCTTCGGCACGCTGACCACGAGCTGCTTCGGCTGTCACCGCGACGACGCGCTCACGCGCCCGGCGACGGTGAACGACCACAAGACCTACACCGGCTGCGGCTCGTGCCACAACGTGAACACCTTCGCGATGCCGATGACGAACGCGGCGGGGACGGAGTCGGTCTGCCAGTGAGCGGAGGGCGCGTGGCGGTGATGGCCGTGGTGGCCGTCGTGCTCGTTGCGCTCGCGCTGCCGCGCGCCGCGTCGGCGCAGTTCGTCGCGGGCGGAGCGGGGCTCGAGGCGGTGGCGGAGGAGAAGGCGGGCGCGACCGACGTGCGCGGGCGGCTGTCGGCGAGCAGCACGTACTACGCGGAGTCGGCCGACGATGTGACCGGGGAGAGCGCGTCGCCGTTCGCGCTGCTGTTCTCGGATCTGCGGGCGCGTCTCTCGGCGACGCGGCTCGGTCGCGTGCGCTGGGGCGCGACGCTCGATGCGCGCGTCCGCGTCGCCAGCGACGATCGGGCGGCGCGCGGCGCGGTCGGCGGCAGCGAGACCGACCTGGGCGAGGCGTTCGTGATGCGCCGCTCGGGCAAGACCGACGTCGTCTTTGGGCGCCAGCTCGTGCGCGAGGCCGATGCGATCACCGTCGACGGCGTGCGCGTCGAGTGGCAAGCCGGCGGCACGACTCGGGGTGGCCTGTTCCTCGGCGCGAGTCCCAATCCCTACTCGCGCTCGCTCGGCAACGACTACGCGACCAGCGATGAGGAGCTGCGTGGACTCACCGACCTGCCGATCGCTGCCGGCGCGTACGCCGCGTATCGGACCACGCGCGCACACGGCTCCGTGGCCGCCGCCGCGCTGCACCCGCGCGATGCCGATCCGGCTGACGACGATCCGCTGCGCGCGTTCGCCGCCGCACAGGGCTACCTCCGCGTGCGTGACGGGCTCGACCTTCATCACTACGCCGTCGTCGAGGCTGCCGGTGAGCTCGCGGGCGAGGTCTCGCTACTGCAAGCCGGTTTCACCTGGCGACCGCGACCGGCGTGGCTCGTCGAGGCGGGCGTGGCGCGGCAGTCGACGCGGGCGATCGCGCTCTACTTGCGCGAGCTCCTCGAGCGGCCTGAGTCCGAGCTCCTGCCGGGCGCGCCGCCGCCCGGTGCGCCGCTACAGGCGAACCTCACGCTCGCACGCGTCGGCACCGATGAGGCGCGCGCGCGCGCGACCTGGTCGACGCTCGATCGGCGTGGGCATGTCTACGCTGAGGCGCGGGTGCGCAGTCGCGACGCGCTCGATGACACAATGCTGCCACTGGAGCTCGCGGTGCTTCCGGCTGACCGCCAGCTCGATCTCACGGCGGGCGTGCGCAGACGTCAGGCGTTCCGTGGCTTTTCCCTCGCCGCCAACGTGGTGTCGATTCGCGGCGACCGCGCCGACTCGTTGCACCTCTCGGCGCGCGCGCATCGCTCCCTGCTGCACGACCGGCTCGAGCTAGAGTTCGAACTCGCGCGGGTCGCGTGGGAGGACCTCTGCGATCCGGCCGCGATGGATTTGACCTGCACCGGCACGTCGACGGGGACCACGCTGCGCGCCGGGGCGTTCGCCATCTACCAGCAGAGTCGCCGGCTCTGGTTCCTCGCCGACGTGCGGCTCGCGACGACCAGCGGCGAGGCGGGCGGCGTCACACGCCCCGACGTGGCGTCGCGCGCGCTCTTCGCACGCGCGCAGTATTCTTTCTAGCGATGCGACGCGCGCGCGCAGGTTTCACGTTCGTAGTGGCCGTAGCGCTCACGGCCGGCTGCGGTCCCGAGCCGTGCGGCGGCGTGGGCGTGATCTGCCGGGTGGCAGGCACCGGCGACGCGGCGTTCGACGGCGATGGTCGCGCGGCTGACGAGACCGCGCTCTACCTCCCCTCGGCGGTGCGCGTCGGGCCGAGCGGGCGGCTCGTCATCGTCGACTACAACAACCACCGGCTGCGCGAGCTCGACGACGACGGCCAGGTCCGCACGCTGGCCGGCAACGGCGAGCACGCGCCGTCGCTGCCGGGCGGACCGGCGACCGACTCGCCGCTCGAGAACCCGAGCGACGCCGCGTTCGCGCCGAACGGCGAGCTGCTCTTCGTGTCGCTGCACGATCCGCAGCTGCTCGTGGTGCGCGCCGGCGGCACGCTCGAGCGAATCGCCGGCACCGGCGAGCCGGGCGATGACGGCGACGGCGGTCCCGCTGCGGCCGCGCGCTTTGGCGAGCTCGCCGCGCTCGCAATCGGTCCCGACGGCTCGGTCTTCCTCGCTGATGCGCTGGCGCACCGCGTGCGCGTCGTTCGTCCCGCCGGCAACGTCGAGGCGTTCGCCGGCACCGGCATTTCTGGCGGCGACGGCGACGGCGACGGCGACGGCGGCCCGGCGGTCGCGGCGACCCTCATCCGCCCCGAAGCGCTCGTAGTCGACGCTGCCGGCAACGTCTACATCGCCGACGCTGGCGGTCACCGCGTGCGCAAGGTCGCCCCCGACGGCACGATCACCACCGTCGTCGGCACCGGCGCGCGCGGCTTTTCCGGCGACGACGGCCCGGCCGCCGCCGCGCTCCTCGACAACCCACTCGGGCTCGCGCTCGCGAGCGACGGCACGCTCTATCTCGCCGACGCTGGCAACCATCGGCTCCGTCGCGTTGCGCCCGACGGCACGATCAGCACGCTCGCCGGCGATGGCAGCCCCGGTCTCGCCGGCGACGGCGCCGCCGCGCTGGCCGCACGCCTCTACGGCCCGGCACGCCTCGAACTTTCGCCCGACGGCGCGTCGCTCTACCTCGCCGACCAGCGCAACCATGTCGTGCGCGTAGTCGACCTTCGCTGAGGTCGCTCGCGCCGCCGGTTACGGCACGGCGCAGGTGCCGTCGTGGCCTTCGGGGGCGCGACCGCAGAGCGTGTGGCAGCTTGCGCAGCGCGGCAGGTCGCCGTCCTCGATCACCTCGCGGTGTGCGTCGAGCTTTTGCCAGCGCCAGTCGCCGGTGGCCGGCGCGAAGCCGGGCTCGCGGTGCATCGCAGTGAAGCCGACGAGGTCGGTGCAGGCGTCGTCGGCGTACTCGGCCTTCACCAGCAGGGCGAGCGCGGGGAAGGCGCGATCGCGCGCTTCGTAAGCCGGGCGAGCGATGGCGTCGGCGAGCACGCGCACGTGCTGGAGGTCGTGATCGCCGCTGCGTCGGCAGTCGCGCACTTCGACGAGCGTGGAGGCCCAGTCGGTCGGGACCAGCGGCGTGAGCGGCTCGTCGAGCGGACAGCCGGTGAGCGCGAGCGTGGCTAGGCACGCGAGCGTCACAGCGCGAGCGCTGCTACGGATGAACCACCCGGATGCGGTGGTTGTAGGTGTCGGCCACGAAGAGCGTGCCGTCGTCGCCGAGTGCGATGCCGTAGGGGCGATCGAGCCGCGCTGCGGTGGCCGCGCCGTCGTCGCCGGCAAAGCCTCGCTCGCCGCAGACACCGGCGACCGTGCGGATCACGCCGGCCGTGTCGATCGCACGCACGCAGGAGTTGCCGGTGTCGGCGATGTAGAGCGTGCCGTCGTCGCCGAGCGCGAGATCGGCCGGGCGGTCGAGATCGGTCGCTGTCGCCTGACCGCCGCTCGCGCCGGCGCCCTTGGTGCCGCTGCCGGCGACGGTGCTGATCGTGCCGTCAGGGGCGATCTTGCGGATGCGGTGGTTCGAGGTGTCGGCGAAGTAGAGCGTGTCGTCGGGCGCGAAGACCATCCGCCCAGCCGGATCGGCTGCCTGTCCGACCGGCTGCCCGATGCGCGCCTCGAGCGCGGGGCCACCGTCGCCGGCGAAGGCTGCGCTGCACGGCTTCATGCAGGCCTCGGGGTCGGTGTCGAGCGCGCAGGTCGACTTCCCGGTGCCGTCGCACACGACCGGCACTTCGCCGGCGTCGCACGCGCCGATCACGCACTGCCCGGCGAAGCGATCGATCACGCCGGCGGCGTCGACCCGACGGATCACCTGGTTCGCCTGGTCCATGATGAACATGTCGCCCGCGGAGTCGAACGCGATGGCGGCGGGCAGATCGAGGTCGGCCATCAGCGCCGGGCCGAGGTCGCCGCGATAAGCGCGCTTGCCGGTGCCGCCGACGTCCTCGATCATTTCGGTGCCGAGATCGATCCGCTTGATGCGGCTGTTGTGCCACGCGGCGATCACCAGCCGGCCCTGCGGATCGAAGACCAGGTTGGTCGGGTGGTTGAACCGGGTCACGGCTGCTGGTCCCGCGGGGCCGTCGCCGAGCTCGCCGGTCCCGGCGATGGTGCGGATGAGGCCGTCGTCGGCGATGGTGCGGATGCGGTGGTTGTTCCAGTCGATGAGGAAGAGCCGTCCGTCGGGGCCGGACGTCATGTCGATCGGCAGGTAGATGCGCGCCTCGGTGGCCGGGCCGTCATCGCCGGAGAGGCCGGCCACGCCGGTGCCGGCGATGGTGCAGATCACACCGGTGCCGGGCGTGCAGCTGTCGGGGCTGCTGCATGCGGTGGCGCCGAGTGGAGCGAGAGCAGCGAGCGCGGCGAGCGCGGCGAGGGAGAGCGAGGAGAGTGCGGACGCGATGCGAGCGTTCATCGGGGCACCTCGACGATGCGGCTGTGGAGGGTGTCGGCGATGTAGAGCGCGCCGTCGGGACCGAAGCCGATGCCGGCCGGTCGGTTGAAGGTGAGCTCGGCGGGGCTGACGCCATCGCGCATTGCGTCGACCGCGGCGCCGCCGGCGATGGTGGTGATGAGGCCGGTCGTAAGGTCGATCACGCGAATCCGGTGGTTGCCGGTGTCGGCGACGTAGAGCAGTCCGTCGGGGCCGAACTCGAGGTCGCGCACGTCGTCGATCGCGGCGTCGACGGCAGGACCGCCGTCGCCCGAGAAGCCGGCGGTGCCGGTGCCGGCGATCGTCTCGATCGTGTCGGCGACAAAGTCGATGCGGCGCAGGCGGTGGTTCTTCCCGTCCGAGACATAGAGGCGGCCGTCAGCGTCGAGCGCGAGCGCGCCCGAGGGCTCGGGGTTGCCGCCCGCTTCGAAGCGGAGCTGCGCCATCGCAGGCGGTCCGCCGTCGCCAGCGAAGCCGGCCTCGCCGGTACCCGCGACGGTGGTGACGATGCCGTCGGGCGCGATCTTGCGGATGCGCTGGTTGCGCTGGTCGAGCACGAACAGCGTGCCGTCGGGCGCGCGCACGAGCGCCTTCGGCTGGTTGAAGCGCACCATGCCGATCGGATCGCCGTCACCGTCGAAGCCGCCGCCGCGCCCGCCCTGCACGAAGGCGAGCTTGGTGGCCGGATCCCAGACGCGCAGCTTGTGGTTGTGCCACGCCATCAACAGCATCGTGCCGTCGGGCTCGAACTGAATGTCGGTCGGGTGGTTGAGCAGCACGGTGGTGCCCGGCGCGCCCGGCGCCATGAGATCCGCGCCGTCGGGCGGGCCATCGCCGGGGAACGCGGGCACACCGCCGACCACGGTCTCGACGATGCCGTCGGCGAGCACGTGCCGCACGACGTGGTTGTTCCAGTCGATCACGTAGCCGGTGCCATCGGGCGCGAACTCGACGTCGAGCGGCCAGTAGAAGCTGGCCTCGCGGCGATCACGGCCGTCGCCGTCGAACGCGAGGTCGCCGGTGCCGGCCCAAACGCAGGCGATGCCGGGGGCGCGCTCACAGGCCGTCTCGCCCGGTCCGCACGCGGCGGTGAGTGCGAGTGGAGCGGCGAGCCACGGGACCCTTCGAAGCAGGGCGGTGCGAAGCACGGGCGCACGCATGTTCAACGTTCCTCGAGGTTGGCGAGCGGCGCGTTCGGCCCGCGGTAGATTAGCACTCCGTCGACGAGCGGCTCCATCAGCACCTCGCCGCCGACCGCCCAGACGCCACCGTCGGAATCGGCCCAGACCGCGTGCAGCGCTGAGAAGATCGGCAGGTCAGTCTGCTCGGCGATCCAGCCGCCGGCGGTGCGACGGAGCACCTGCGCGTCGATGCCGACCGCCCACGCGTCCACGGGTCCGACGTGGACGCCGATCGTCTGGCGCGCGCCGATCGGCGTCACGTCACGCCAGCCGGTGCCGTTCTCGTGCTCGCTATCATGCTCGACGATCACCCCGGTGCCGAAACCGCCGACCGCGACGGTGAGGTCGGCGGCAGTGTGCACGGTGAAGAGCGTGCGCGTGGTGCCGACGTCGACACGGGTGAACGCCGTGCCGTCGTAGTGGAGCGCGAGGCCGCCCGAGCCGACCAGCCAGACGTCGTCGGCCGCGTTGCCCCAGACTTTGAAGAGCGACGTGTCGACCTCGAGCCCGGCGGGGAGTCCCTCGGCGACGCGCCACGCGGTGCCGTCATGGCGCCACGCGAACGCGCCGGACGAGCCCGAGCCACCGACGGCCCAGACGTCGTCGGGCGCGGGGCCCCAGAGGCCGAACACGGTGTTGGTCGCGGGCGTGACGTCGCGCGTGAACGCGTCGGTCGCGGCGTCGTAGCGGAGTATTTGCCCGCCCGCGCCGCCGGCGAGCACTGGGGCGCCGGGGAAGTTGGCAAATCCGGTGACCCACCAGAGATCGCCCTCGTGGCCGGTGAGGCGGCGAGTCCAGCCCGAGCCGTCGTGGTGCAGCACCGTCGGGCCCTTGCCGTCTTGCGCGTCGCCACCGACGGCCCACACGTTGTCGGCAGCGGTGCCCCAGATCGAGATCAACGCGCCGGGGAGCTCGGCGTGGACGACATGCCAGCCGTCAGTCTCGGGCGGACCGCAGGCGGCGGGAGCACTGGCGACGGCGAGCAGCAGGGCGACGACGGCGGGGCGCACGACGGTGACGGCACGCGCGGCGGGAGGCAGGGGGACAGGCACGACGGAGAATTTCGCACGAGACCGCGTGGGCGCAAAGTGCGCCACGCGGGGCGCGTGATGCATCTTCATCAACGTCAACGCGGCAGTCGGCGCGACAGCGTGCCCGAACGGTGCCGGCGGCATGCGTCAGCCGGGGGCGGCACGCGGGGCTCGCTGCGGCCCCGGAATGGCGTCGTCGTCGAGCGGCCCCCAGCGCCGCCAGCCGGTCGCGAGCAGCCACGTCGCGGCCGTTGCGGTCGGCGGTTCCATCGCGAGGAGCTTGCGCATCCACGGCTCG